>NZ_CAIZIZ010000298.1 GCF_903933125.1 uncultured Lamprocystis sp.
GACTTCAGACGATACCGCCGGTCTCCCGCTGCCGCCACCTCCGCAGGAGCCGCCGGCCCTGGTCCAGCCCACCCGTGCACAGCGCCCGGCCTCAGGCAAAAATGGCCAAAGTCGAGATAAAACGAATGCACCAGAAACATAGCCAGAATCAGACCGCCGATGGGATCGATCAGATGGCCCCAGCTCTTGTCATTAAAAGCCAAGCTCAACAACAGCCCGATTGAGACGGTCGTACTGGCTATGAAACCCGCGCGAAATAGACTCATCTGCCCTTCGATTATCGGCGAAACATCGTGCTTCAACAGGAAGCGCAATCGCCGCCACTGAACAAGAGAGATAATTCCGTCGATTAGATTCGATACGATACTCACATAGACGCCAAAGCCGACCAGTGCCACCGGATGGGCGAATGCCTCAACCAAATGATACATGACGAATATAACCGAGATTAACAACATAGTAGAAACAACAAGGCTAGAAACGCCCTCCAGCTTGCCATATCCGAAATTGTAAGATAGATTCTTACCCTGGCTGATCTTCCTGATCGCGAAGAAGCTGAAACAAACGGCCACGGTGTCGCCACTCTCCTGCAACAAGTCGATCAACGCGATCATCGAATTCGAGAAAACAGCTGCCACCAATAAAGGCAACAGCATCATAGCCGAAAGCAGCAGACTGAGCAGGATCTCGCGCTGCTTCTCTTTCATCGTGATTTTTTTCATCCGGCTCTCATAGCATGCAGTGTCCCAAGTGTGGTGCCGGACAACCGGCCGACAATTGGATTTGCGCCCGGCGCAGCATCGTCTTCGCAAAATACCGTAAGTATACCCCCCGCCCGGGCGGGGAGGCTCCCGCGCCGCGACCGCCCACCACGGTGCCTCCCAAGACCCGGACTCGCTCTTCTTCGCCGGCCACACCCGGTGAGAGCCGGCTGTCGCTCGGCGCCCGCCACCGCGCCCGTTGGCCTCGGTCAAAATTCCGGCCACTTGGGCTCGCCGGGTGCGTAGTCAGGCCATCCTGGCCTGACACCGTCAGGGCTGGAAGCCCTGACTACGCACGCCGCTGGCCGAGATTACGATCAAGGCCCGCCCGTTCACCCCTGCCAGCCTCGCATCCGGTCGCACGGGGCGCCCCGCAAACCCGCTTGCCCGGAATCTTTGGCGCCGCTAATCTGAGGGCTATATTGCGCGTTGGGTGGTTAAATATGAGAAGACCATTTCTGGTAGCGGCCTTTCTGGCGTCAACGAGCGCCTCGGCCCAGACGCATTGCCTGCCGGGCTAGACTGTTCTCCTCAGCGGTCGGGTCGGCACGCTCACGGATGGGGGGTTCAGGGGGGAAAAGGTCCTGTCCCTGTGCGCCGACAGGTCCAATCCCCCCTTCGACCAAGTGTCCTACCGCTTCGGCCCCCAGGGCGCGGTCGAGCTGGAATACACCGCACCACGCGACGGCGTCTTCTTCGCCGACGACCAGTCTCCCCTGCCTCGAACGACGATCTATTCTCTGTATTTCCGCAAGGGCAGGATCACCTATGCCGTGACCGAGTGCATGGGAGGGCTCTGCGCGCCCCCAATGCCGAGCATCAAGTTGATGGTCTTCGACGGCAAGAGGAAGATCGCCTCCCTCGACTCCGAGCCCGACAGATTCGAGGTCAACACCGACCTTGATGATATCAAGGGCCTGACCGTCAAGAGCAGGAAGAGCGGATTGAACTACGATGAGAACTGATCCGGGTTGCTGCCGCTCATGGCCTGCGGGCTCTCCTCGACGCTCCCATAACAGGACATGATCATCAAAACGGGCCACCAACCGCGCCGGGCCGTCCATCAACCCGGCCGAGCGCAAGTCCTCCAGGCCTCGGCGACGGCTAGGCCGGATCGTCCGATGGCCGCCCCCAGTCGGCCCCGCGGTCCTCCAAAAAGCGAGTCGCCGGCGCCATCGAGCGCACACTCGCCCTGCGTGGAGACCCCGATGTGAACGAGTAAATGCAACAGCATGGCGCAAGACACCCCGACTGCCAGGACCGAGCCCAGGATGGGCTTGAACGCTAAGGGCACTTGCGATCAACTCGGCCCCCGACAACATCATATAGGCAGCCGTAAATGTGAGGCCTGGTCGTCGGTACCGACGCGTTGATCGGAGTAGAGTGACGCTAACTAAGTGTCCCCACGCTCGTGAGTGTGGCGCGCCAGCGAGCCGCAGTCGGGATGGACGGCACGCGGGTTACCCATTGCCATCCTACCGCCAAGGGGACCGAACCAGGAACGACCACGCCAAACAGTATCAGCAACTCATCGCCAAGTGTTGGGACGACGAGGCCTTTAGAGGCTGTCTAGGAACCTGAAAATGACATCGCGTCAATTTGCGGCCATCAAATATGGTGTTTGATTATCGCAAAGCTGCCGTAGAAGCAAGCGGCCGGACGCGATGTAAACCTGTGTCTCGCTCGACGTTGGTTTGCGCTCGTAATCTTTACTCAAGCGACGGGATCGACCGAGCCAGGCGAATGTTCTCTCACCCACCCAACGGCGAGGTAAGACATGGAAGCCTTGAGTTCCCTTCTTCCTCTTAACGACGGTAAGATGGCATTTAAACTGAAGAAGTACCCAGTCCAACAGTTCTGCGCCAGAATAGCCGCAATCAGCCCAGATTATTTTGACAGTATGCAAAAGCACGAACAAATTTGTTAACACTTGGCGGGCGGCTTTGCCGTCGTAGACGTTGGCTGCGTGTACCCAGACAACAAGCAGACAACCGATTGTATCTACTACAATATGTCGCTTTCTGCCCTTGACCAGTTTGCCCCCGTCAAACCCAGAATCTATAAATGATTCCGGGGTGCCTTTGACGCTTTGGCTGTCAATGATCGCTCCC
>NZ_CAIZIZ010000299.1 GCF_903933125.1 uncultured Lamprocystis sp.
GCGCGCCCGCCAATCGGATAGGCTGACCACCGGGAAGCGCAACCCCATCCGACAGCCCCAGCGCTGATAACCAAATTCGCCGAAGGCGCCGGACGCCGGTTCGCCCAGCACCGCCAGGCTCACCACGGGCCGGCCGTGACGATCGTAGAGTCGATAGTTGTAAACAAACATTCGCTGGGCAAAGTCCGGTTTACCGACTCCCTGCACCTCGACATGCACCAGCACCCAGTCTTCCTGTCCGTCCCGCCCGGTGACCCCGATCAACGCGTCAGCCCACCGTCGGCCAAGCGCCGCATCCCGCACGACCTTCTGCAACTCCTTATCCAGCAGAGTGTAACCCCGACTCCAGTCGATCCCCGCATGGGCTTCCGGGAAAAAGAACGATAGAAAATCCTGGAAGTAGCGTTCCAGCACGTGCTTCCACGGAGAGTCGTAGTCAGTCATCGTACCTCTGGGTTGGCCGGCTGCCGGCCTCTAATCGGGACCACAGCCAATAGTTTGTCGCTATCATGCCAGGACCGTCATCCATGGCACCGCAGGCTAAACGCAGCCGGTCGGCCGCGCAAGCGGTGCCCCACATTCCGCGCACTGTAACTACACTGACAGGGCCGCCTGTTGCTCGCGGGTCGCCAGTTGCGTGGTACTGCCGACGCGGATATAAATATCCTCAGGTGGTGCGGGACGACGTAGGGCTTGGCCGTGCCCGGCAACACGGTCACCACGGCGACCCGTTGACCGTCGTCAAGGCGTACCTCCTCGTAGTAGGGCAGCAGTTGCGGATGCACCGTGCGGCCGAACACCGTATCCATGACCCAGCGCTCCAGGTCGTTTCGTTGCATCCCGCTCACAACACCGTCGTCCTCGACACCAATCAGCAGCCGACCTCCTTGAAAATTGGCAAAGGCAACAACATCGCGCGCCAGTTGCTCTGGTCGCAGCGCGTCCCGTTTAAATTCGACGCCCGAGTTTTCACCTTGCTCGATCAGTCGTAATAAGTCTTCTTCGGCTGCAATCTTTGCTCGGCGTGGCAGCGCGTCACAGGTGACAGCCAGCATGTTCCGGTTGGCTTTGGCCAGGCAAGCGCCTTCGTGATCACTCTTATGGAGCGTCTCACGAGGCCACTGCCGGAACACGGTTGGACACCGTCGGCGCACACATTGCCCGCACTGGCGGGCCGTGAGAGACTGGCGCACATCCGCTGCTTTTACCGGTCTGTGCACCCAGCGCCATGCCCCGACCCCCACGTCAGCGTCGACGTGCCCGCGCCCGTTCCGCCGCGCGGGCGCCCCAGGACGGCTCCTACAAACACCTGTTCTCCCACCCCGAGATGGTCGAGGGTCTGCTGCGGGACTTCGTGCAGGAGGACTGGCTGGCGCTCATCGACTTTTCCACCCTCGAAAAACGGGGCGGCAGCTATGTCACCGACGATCTGCGTGACCGCGAGGATGACATCATCTGGCGGGTGCGGGTGGCCGGGGACTGGCTTTATGTGTATCTGCTGATCGAATTCCAAAGCCAGGTCGACCCCTGGATGGCGGTGCGGGTGATGGTGTACACC
>NZ_CAIZIZ010000300.1 GCF_903933125.1 uncultured Lamprocystis sp.
ACCCCAACGATCGGCGGCCGGGATGTTGGGGTTCGTTCCTCACCCCAACCTACGGGCTCACCGATCTCAACAGCGCGAACGGCACCTTCGTGAATCAGGTGCGTATTCTCTCAGAGCAGCGCCTGGCGGTCGGCGATCTGATCGAGTTGGGAAACAGTCGGGTTGAGTTGCGCGACATCGATTGACTGAACGGTTACTGGCCTGTCGCGACGCGATCAGAAATCGACCACGCGCCACCCCTCCGAGGTTCTGGTCAACTCGATTTTGTCGTTCCGGGTGGCCAGTTTGACGGAAACGGTGGCCTGCCGACCACCTTCGATTTGTATATCGGTGACAGTTGCACCCTGGAGCAGGGTTGCCAGGCCGTCCAGATCCGCCTGCGTCGCGGTTTTGCTTCGTAGGGGCTTAAACTCCTCCGCCGCGCTGTCGGCGAAGCAATGACTCAGCAGGTCCACATTGCGTGCGGTTGCGGCAGTGATCAAGGTTTGCACCGCGGCTCTAGGGGTCGAGAAATCAGGCTCGGCCGATGTTGACAGGGGTGCGGAGCGGGGGTCGTCCGGCTGATCGCTTGGTACTGCGGCGGATGGCGATCCAGCGGTATGGTCCGGCGTCATCACCACTTTGTCGCGGTAAAAAAAGTGCCAACCGGTCCCACCGCCCTTTTTTGTTGTGATCGCAGCCAGTTGCCAGCGATCGTTCGCCAACGTGATGAGACCGTCGGCGAAGCTGTCTTGACCCAGATCGGTGATGCCCTGATCGTCGATCACCTTATATTCGATCGGCGGCTGCGGCATCGGTCGATTCCATGGCGCTTGCCTGAAGTACAGCCAACCGTCTGCTCCCTGATCGTTCATGGTGGTGACAATGAACAGCTCATAACCAACCTCGCCGAGCGTGTTCATCCCGGCGACCATGTCGCCGCCGCCGAGCTGTCGGAGGCTATCGCGGTCATGACGCAAGAACCGCCAATGTGATGAAGATCCCGCGTCAGTCGGCGTCGCGGCCGGCGACGGCGCGGGCGTGATCTCAGCAATGCACGCAGGCAGATAAACCAGAATGCCGATCCCAAGAAAAACAACAATGCGCGCAAACTGATGACGGACGTTCATTGCATTACTGCCTCTTGTAGATCGCCTTCGTCTGCTCGTCGCGGAGGGTGTCGGCGTCGAGGAAGGTGAACTGGCTCGCGGCGGCGGGATAATTCAGCTCCGTGCACACGCTGCCGCGTACACACCATTCCCTGGGCTCCCATCCAATCGGCTTCTGGCTCAGTTGAAACAGGGTCGGTGAAATAGGTGAGACGGTGTAGGTGCCCCACACCTGCACCGTCAAACCAAAGTCCCAGCGCTCGAACCGGTTGAAGTTCCCGTTGGCGTCGAGGATCGCGATGCCCTCGACCCGCGCGCCGCGCAGCACCAGGCTGGTCTGCCAGGTCCCGGCGACCGACGCGATCAGTGTTGCCGCCAATGGCGGGGGCGATGGCGAGCCGACATCCGGAGATGGCGCCGGGGTGGCGAAGGCCGGGGGTAATGGTCTGGGACCGGGCGCGGGCGGCTGCGGACCAAGCGCCGGGGCGGGCGGCGGCGCAACGGGCATTGGCTCGGCGCGCGGCGCAGGCTGAGCGACCGGCGGTGCTGAGACGGGCAATGCCGCGACGAGCGATGCCGGGTCAGCGTCGCCTCGCAACGTTCCTTTGAACGTGTGATTGGCGATGACGACTTTGACCTCGCCGGTGGTCGGGTGCTTGAGGATGACCACCTCCGCCCAGAACGCTTCCGGAATCCAACCGCTGTCCTCGCAGACGAAGGTCTGACCGTTGGCGAGGGGAACCTCCTGACCGGTCTCACAGCCCTCGAACAAAACAATATCGTTGCCGTCAGTCGTTTCAACCGCGGTCTCGCCGACCACGACGAAACCCTTTTCTTGGTAAAGCGCGACCGTATTGTCCTCGGCGCCGGCTGGGCCGGCACCGGCGACGGCGAGTAGGGCGGACAACCAGAGAACAGGCCGGGCAGCGACGTAATGAGTCATCATTCTGGGTGACACCGTGATGCGACAGACATCCGCTCGTAGCGGTAGTTCATTAGGTATAGCCAGCGGACGTGATAACCGGACGTAGGGGCTGGTTTTAAACCCGCCCCCACGCCAAGGGTCTGTCCGGATATCAGGTAGGAAGCCTATATTAGCTTAGTCCAGGCGGGGTCGATCGGCAAGGAACCGGCGTCGGCAGCAGTTCAACATGCTGGCTGAGACCCGCGCCGCGCCCACCAGGCTGCGCTGCCCGGCCCGGTTGCCTACTGTTCGCTGTGGCCATAGCCACTGCCGTGTTCCACCATCCGCTCTGCTTGATGCTAGTGTTGCAGGCCGATGTCTTCCACCTGTTTACCGGTGCTTGCGGCGATGAGTGCCATGATCTCTTGCGGTCTGGGGCAGATGTTCTTGGTCAGCGTGAAGTCACCCTGTGCGGTATGCAGCGTGTATTCATCGGTTCTGGACGTCCCGGCGGTCAAGCCTTCGCCATGCCCGTTGCCAAGCGATCGAGTGTCGCGAGGTTGTTGCGATAGCTCTTGAGTTCCTGCTCGAAGCCCGTGGTCTTGACCCCGGGGTTTTGCTTCTGAAACCGCTGGATGGCGCCCTCGAACATCCGGTACTGGTCCTGCCCACCCACCGCGGCCTTTTCCACCACCCGGCGATTGCCCCAGACCCGGCCGCGCTCCTGCTCCAACTCCTTGGCGCTGGCCTGACCCTGGGCCACCCGTTTCTGAACGGCGGACAACCGGCGCCGGTCCTCCTCAATGACAGTCTTCACATCGGCGATCAGGGTTTCGGTCGCGCGATTGGAGTTACGCACGTCCTTGATCATGGCATCGAGTTGGTCTTCCTTGTTGGCATAGCGTTCCTGCATGTGGGCGACGTACATACCGGCGATGGCGCCGACGCTGGCACCGATGATGGCCCCCCCGACGGCATCCTCGGTATCACCACCCGCCGCAACGCCGACCGCGGTGCCGACCACGGCGCCGATCAGCATCCCTTGCCAGACGGTGCGATCGAACTTCCTTGCCTGTTCGCGCAGGGCCGCTTCCTGCGGGCTGAGTTCCCCCTCGTAACCGAAGGTGTCGGGCTTGCCGCCGAATGAGAATCCCCCGATCGAGAAGCGTCCGCCAACCTCGGCCGGCGGACGCTCGGTATGGGTTTCCAGGCCGGCGGTGCAGGCGATGAGCATCAGGGTGGTTGCCATCAGGATGGCGCTGCGCCCGAATGGTTGGAGCATCATCCGTTCCTCCGCGAGAAACCCCGCCCTTCAGGTCGGGAACGGATAGCGGGCGACGGCAGCGCCGTCGCGCCCAATTGCGCATAGCCATACCCGTCGCCGCGTTGGATCACGCAGCAGTGGCGATAGCCGATGCCCTGGACGACGCCCTGCGGGGTCTGAATATTGAAGCGCCCGGTCGCCCGGACCGCGACGCGGCCCATGTGGATCCCCGCCTTCTTGCCGCTCGGCACCGTGGCCCGCACCAGGTCACCGGTCTGGAAGCCGCGCACCTGCTTGTGGCGCATCAGGTACCCGCGGGGAAAACCGTCCTGGGTCACGCGGGTGCGCTGGTAGGCCCCCCGGCCGGTGCAGCGGATCAAAAGGACCGGCGCGACCCAGCCGGTCACCCCCTCGACCACACCGACACAAGCGGCATCCAGCGCATGGGTCTTGGGTACACCCAAGCGGGTGCGGTTCCACTTGGTGCGTCCGCCCGTGCCGGTCTCCACCGCCAGGCCGGTGGCGGTCAGGGCGTTGAACAGCGACCAGCGGGTGCTGTTGACGGCCGCTGCATCGCCGAG
>NZ_CAIZIZ010000301.1 GCF_903933125.1 uncultured Lamprocystis sp.
ACGGTTGCCGACCGTGGACCCGACGCCGGTATACCGAACGCCGTCGGACGATGGCGCCCGTTCACGTAGCGAGGAGGCCAATTTACGGATTGGAGGCAAATCGGACTTGCGCTCGAACAGAGTATCTACGTCCGGTTATCAGGCCAGAATGCTATAGCAAGGGCGGAAGAGGCTTTGATGCGAGTGGCGGCGCGCGCCGGTCGCCGTAGAGTCGCTCCAAGATCAAGCGCCCGACCCGCCGGCCGAGCTTGAGCCCCTCGTCGTTGTCGCTGCGAAAGTGAATACCGCCATACAGCCGCGACAGTGCCGCCTCTGCCGCGGCGGCATCGAGCGCCGCGGCCGAGTCCGGGAAGTAAGCGGCCAGCACCTCGGCCGCGGCCCGGATAGGGCGGCATGGTTGGAGACATAGCTCGGAAAGGACGGGGTCAGCAGATGGGGCAGCCAGTCGGGGTCCAGGCGCTCACGGATGGCGGTCACCGGGCGCTGGGTCCAATCGGCGAACTTGGCCCGCCAGCAGGCGACCGCGGCGTCGGCCATCGCGATGTTCAGGACGGCCAGCACCCGCGCACTTTGGGCCTGGTCCAGCCCCTTTTCTTCCAGCAAGGCCCGCGCCTTGAGGTTCCATACGCCGGCCGGCGTCACCGAGCCTTGGCCCAGGTTCCAGTCGTCCGCGATCCGTGCCTGCTCGGGCGTCAGGGCGCGGGAGACCGCGAGCACCTCCGCGGTCTCGGCCCAATAGGCGGGGGTGTCGTAAACCACCGGCGGCGGGGGTTGGACCTCACCGCCGTCCCGCAGGACCCAGGTCGTCCACTGGGCCGCCAGTGGCTCCAGCGGATCGTAGCCGTGGAGCGGCGGCGTGGCGCGCCAGACCCCCGGGCCGGGGGCGGGCCGCTGTCGCGGGTCCCACACCAGGTCGCTGCCGTCCCGCATGGCCTTGGCAATCGCACGCTCTGCCGCCGCGGCGCCAGCCGCTCGGGCGCGACTTGCCTGCGCTTGGTCGACCCCGGGGGCCGCGGCGGTCTTGGCGGAGTCGACCCACGCCAGGGCCTGAAACCGACCGGGCGTCTCCAGCGGGAACAGCGCGTCGAGCACCGGACCCGCGGCAGCACCCGCGGCCACGGCAAGCAGATCCGGGTCTTCGGTTGCCGCGGCGGCGGATGCGACCGCGTCCTGTATCCCCGCGTGCAGCACGGCCAGGGCGCGGGCAATGCGCAAGGGATTGCGACGGTACTTGACGCACAGATCCAAGGCGCGGCTGTTCCATCGAGACACCGACGCATTGGCAGCCGCGGTCGTGGCGACACCCAACGGAAGAACGGTCGACCCATCGGCCGGGTTCTGCGCCGCCACCGCGGGTTCGGCAACAGCGGCCACGGACGCTGCCGGGTCCGTGCCTCCACTTGCTTGAGCGGTCAACAGCACACCTGCCAGAATCAACCCGCTGAAGATCCCGGCGCGGATTGCGCTTGCTTGTCCAGAATGACTCACCATCACTGACTCCCCGTGGTGCCACGCGGGCCAAAGCCGTATACCCTATCCAGATGTCAGGATACCCCACCGCGTGCCATCCGGATAAGGTCTATTTCCGAACCGATGCCGACTATCGGGCGGCCCTGACCGAAATCGAAACCCTGATGGCGGCGACCCTCGACAGCCCGGAGGGCGAGCGGTTGGACCTGCTTGTCACCTTGGTCGAAGCCTATGAGCGACAACACTACCCCATGGACCTGCCGGACCCGGTGGAGGCGATCCGCTTCGAAATGGAACAGAAGGGGCTCACACCGAAAGACTTGGAACCCATGATTGGACGTTCCAATCCAGCGGAAAGCTTGATCAAACCACCGCACAACTCCTGTTCGTGTTCCTACGGTCGTGTCGCCGCGTAACCCTGCTTTCAGCTTGGCCTCACGGCTTCCACCTTGGGTTTCGCTACGCTTCTTGTCACTCGCTGCGGTTACCTCCTCTCAGGTAACAAGTACAGGCCCATGTCGGGCACACTGAGAACGGCCTCCGGCCGCGATACGAGGCCGCGGTCACCTGCGACCCTGCGGCGGTTGGCGAACCCTCATCGCGGCCGGATGACGACGAGACCCCCGCCACCCGGCCCGTCCCTGGCGTAGAATGCGCCATCCCAACGATCGGAGCCTTATCCCATGGAGACCTTTCACGGTACCACCATCCTCTCGGTGCGCCGCGCCGGCCGGGTCGTCGTCGGCGGCGACGGCCAGGTGTCGCTCGGCCAGACGGTGATGAAGGGCAATGCCCGCAAGGTGCGTCGGCTCTACAAAGACCGCGTCATCGCCGGGTTCGCCGGGGCGACCGCGGACGCCTTCACCCTGTTCGAGCGCTTCGAGGGCAAGCTGGAGAAGCATCAGGGTCATCTGGTCCGCTCGGCCGTGGAACTCGCCAAAGACTGGCGCACGGACCGGATGCTGCGCCGCCTGGAAGCCTTGCTGTGTATCGCCGACGGCCAGTCCTCGCTGATCATCTCCGGCACCGGAGACGTCATCGAGCCTGAAAACGACCTGATGGCGATCGGCTCCGGCGGCGCCTTTGCCCAGGCGGCGGCGCGGGCACTGCTGGAAAATACCGAACTCTCGGCGCGGGAGATCGTGGAACGCGCGCTGCACATCGCCGCGGATATCTGCGTCTATACCAACCATAATCTGGTGATCGAGGAGCTGGACGCCCCGTCCTGAGCAGTCGTGGGGATAACCGGGTTGCCCTTGCGGAATCCCGGCCTGACCCGCACCTTACACCGCTTACGCCGTGCCGTCCCTGCGGGCGGCCAACCTGCAAACGCGTACACCCATGCCGGAAATCACCCCCCAAGAGATCGTCGCCGAACTGGACAAGCACATCGTCGGCCAGGACGAGGCCAAGCGCGCGGTCGCCATCGCGCTGCGTAACCGCTGGCGGCGGATGCAGATCGCCGAGCCGCTGCGCTCGGAGATCACACCCAAGAACATCCTGATGATCGGCCCCACCGGGGTCGGCAAGACCGAGATCGCCCGCCGGCTGGCGCGCCTGGCCAACGCCCCCTTCATCAAGATCGAGGCCACCAAGTTCACCGAGGTCGGCTATGTCGGGCGCGATGTGGAGTCGATTATCCGCGATCTGGCCGACATCGGCGTGAAGCTTTCGCGCGAACAGGAAATGGAAAAGCTCGGCGACCTGGCCGCGGCCGCGGCCGAGGAGCGCATCCTGGACGCCCTGCTGCCACCGCCGGCCAACTTCGAGGAAGAAACCCGCGGCAGCACCGGTTCAGCGACCCGTGAGAAATTCCGGACCAAGCTGCGGGCGGGTGAACTGGATGAGCGTGAGGTGGAACTCCAGGTCTCCGCCGCCCCTTTGGGTGTCGAGATCATGGCCCCGCCCGGCATGGAAGAGATGACCAATCAACTCCAGGGACTCTTTCAGAACCTGGGTCAGGGCCGCACCAAACGGCGCAAGCTGCGCATCAAGGACGCCCGCAAGCTGCTCACCGATGAAGAAGCGATCAAGCGGGTCAACGAAGAAGAGTTGAAGCTGCGCGCCATCGAGAACGTGGAACAGAACGGCATCGTCTTCCTGGACGAGATCGACAAAGTCACCCGCCGCGCCGAAGGGATGTCCGGGGCCGATGTCTCCCGCGAGGGCGTGCAGCGCGACCTGCTGCCGCTGGTCGAGGGCAGCACGGTCTCCACCAAGCACGGATCGGTGCGCACCGACCATATCCTGTTCATCGCATCCGGCGCCTTCCATCTGGCCCGCCCATCGGACCTGATCCCCGAGCTGCAGGGCCGCCTGCCGATCCGGGTGGAACTGAAGGCGCTGACCACGGAGGACTTCGTGCGGATCCTGACCGAGCCGGACGCCTCGCTGACCGATCAGTACCGGGCGCTGCTCGCTACCGAGGGGGTGAACCTGGAGTTCACCGAGGACGGCATCCGCCGGCTCGCCGAGATCGCCTGGCAGGTCAACGAACGCACCGAGAACATCGGCGCGCGGCGCCTGCACACGGTCCTGGAGCGATTGCTGGAGGATGTTTCCTACAACGCCTCGGACCTGGATCGGGTCACCGTCACCGTCAACGCCGCCTACGTGGACCAGAACCTGTCCCAACTGGCCGCGGATGAGGATCTGTCGCGCTACATCCTGTGATCGAGCCTTCGTACCTGATATCCGGACAGACGCTCCTGTAGGGCGGGTTTAACACCCGCCCCTACGTCCGGCGATCCCGTCCGGCGGCTATCGAAATCGCCTACGTTGCCACCGGGTTCCCGCCCGCCTTGAACGGGCGCGGCACCCATCCCCTTTTACCGGAGAACGCCATGCCGACACCCACTGAACTCAACCTGCACCAACAGTCCCGGGTGCTGGAAGTGCGTTATGACGACGGCTCACACTTCAACCTCCCGTGCGAATATCTGCGCGTCTACTCCCCCTCCGCCGAGGTCCAGGGCCACGGCCCCGGCCAGCGGGTGCTGCAACTCGGCAAGGAAGACGTCGGCATCGACAAGATCGAACCGGTCGGCAATTACGCCATTTGCCTGCACTTCGACGATGAGCACAACACCGGCATCTACTCCTGGGAGTATCTCTACAATCTCGGTCTCAACCAGGAACGGCTGTGGCAGGAGTATCTGGACGAATTGTTCAAGGCCGGGCAGGCGCGTAAGAAACCATCCTGAACAGAACGCCAGCGCGGCGGGACGCCGCTCCCACGCCGCACCTGTCCCGCCCCGTGGGAGCGGCCTCCGGCCGCGATTCCCCGCGCACCCCGGCACCGCATCGCGGCGAGACGCCGCTCCCACGGGCTCAGAGCCACTTCGCATCCCACAATGGGTAGTCCCCCAAACGGCGACATAAACCCGCGCGGAGCGGATTGGCGACGATGTAACGCGCCATGTCCTTGAGGTCCTCTTCCGCCCGGAGCGCACGGTCAAAATACCCCTCTTGCCAGACCGGACCATGCTCCGCGCGGCGGACGTTAATCCGGTGCGACGTGTAGCTCTTCAGCGACAACATGATCCGGTCCAAAGGCCGCTCCCCGGTCAGACAGAACAGCCAATGCAAATGATCCGGCATCACGACGAAGGCCAGGCTCTCGACGTCGCCTCGCTGATGCAGGAAACGCAGGGACTTCACCACCTCGCGGCCAAGCCAAAAATCGGCAAAAAAAGGACGTTTGAGTTCTGTAGAGGTACGCATATGGTAAATGCGCCCCGACTCGGAGACGCGGCCCTTGCGCAGATCGCGACTATGCGGCTTGTCCACTGGCTCGACCTCGAGACCGGTTGCGGCGGGACGCCGTTCCCGCAAAGTCTAGCTCAGACGCGCCCACTTCACCCCGTGGGAGCGGCCTCCGGCCGCGATTCCCCCCACACACCCAGGCACCGCATCGCGGCGGGACGCCGCTCCCACGGGATTCGGCGTAATCGCACCTGCCCCACCCCGTGGGAGCGGCCTCCGGCCGCGATTCCCCCGCGCACCCCGGCACCGCATCGCGGCGGGACGCCGCTCCCACGGGATCCGGCGTAATCGCACCTGCCCCGCCCCGTGGGAGCGGCCTCCGGCCGCGATTCCCCCCACACACCCAGGCA
>NZ_CAIZIZ010000302.1 GCF_903933125.1 uncultured Lamprocystis sp.
CGCTGGGGTACCTCTCTTGCAATTGATCATCTTTTTCTGTCATAGTGGAATCGGCGAATGAGATTACAGTTTCGCGTAAAATCCGATAATTCTACGATTTTTACAATATAAAATCAATATGTTAGTTCCTAGACAGGCTCTGAGCGCATTGATCTCGCGGTAGGTCAAACGGGCGCTGCACAGGCGCGAGAAGTCGCGGTGCGCCAATTTTTCCTCCAGCTTCGCGATATGCTGCTCGATGCAGGACCGCAAGACCGCCGGGTCCAGTCCTTGAACCCTCCGGACCAGGTGCGCGCACAGAATATCGAGCAGGCCGTCGACATTTGAGCTCATATCCGCGTACATCGTCCGGAACAACCGCCACACCAGCGGCTCGCCGAAGTTCAGGGCTCGGACGGCGTCATTGTCGAAGGTGAACTTGTGTCCCTTGTTGAGCTTCTCATCCTGAATCACGTCGATGCCCGGGACGATGGCCATGCCCAGGAGCCGCAGCGCGAGGTTGTCGTTTTCCCCTTCCGGCATCAGGTCCGGGACATTCATCTCGAAGCGGCGATCGATATGGTAGGTTGGAGAGATCTGCTCTTCGTAGAGTCGCTTGGCCTCGGCCATGCCATCGAGGTAGTAGGTCGGCAGGGCCGCGCCATAACAAAGCATCCATACGCGATGGGGGTCGCCGGTGGTGGAGAAGGAGAGGCTCGAGCGGATGTGAAAGCGGAACTTCGCGTCGTCGGCAATTTGACCGTAGGTCGGGAGGTCTTTGGCGTGATCCTGGAAGCCGATATTGATGATCTTATCCAACAATGCCTCCTGGCTCGCATTGAGTCGGCCGCGTTCGTACCGCCACAACGGCGAAGCCAGCCGGATCAGGTGATCGAATTGCTCATGCAGGAACCCATCCGGGTCACCTGACTCCAGAGCCAGAGTCTCCAATGCCTGATCGGCCGTCACCGTGGGGATATAGTCCAGCCGCTTCATGCAATAGCCGAGAAACAGTTTTTCGAGCTGGTCCGGGGACTCGCGGTACAGGTCTACATAACGCTCTGCGGAATGGATCGCTTCATCTCTGACGAATTCCTCATAGGTCGGCCCAAGGTCTTTGGCGCCGGAACTCAGGATGCGCTGACCGCCAGCCGTGTCGCCCTTGCCGGCGTAGGGGACTATGAAAGTATTGCCATTGCCGAGCAGGACGTGGTTCGGACGGGTGCGCAGCACCTCGAGGCCTTTTCCCTCCTGAGACACCCGCTGTTGCAGCCGTGTGTCGACCGCCAGCAGGGCCTTGAGGATCTCAGAGGCTGCCGGGACACTGGTCGCCTTGGCGGCGTCGACCAGAACCAGCAGGCGCTCATAGCAGGCCTTTTCCTGCTCCAGGTTATTCACCGTCTGGCGTGCAGTGAGCAGATCTCCAGCCCGTTCCGCCCACGCGTTGGCGGCCGACTTGCGATGCCCGCCAATCCAGGGAATGTAGCTGGATTTCTCGACAATCTCGAACAGTCCATTGGCATCCTGCTCCAGGTTGTGCCACTTTTCCGTCGCCTCGTTCAGATCTTTGGCAGCCTCATCGCGCAAACCACTGACGTGCTCAAACAGGCGCTGGCCCCAGTCGCGACGATAGGTCCGGTCGAACTCGGGGGCCGCTTCGATCCGGCTGATCGCTTGGCGCAGGCTGCGCAGTGTTTGCTCGAGAAAGACCGGGCCTTGGCCCTCAGCGGCGGCCTTGGTCAAGGCCTTTGCCAACGCGGTCGTCTCGCCGGCAAGCCGATTCTTCAGCAGGGACGCGAAGTCGGCGTCGGCGATCTCATAGGCTTCCAGTTGAAAGGAAACGGGCGAGCGCCGCGGACAAAGTTTCGCCTGGACGTTGTTACGGTGCAGATTGAGTTGGGTGATGAACTGATCGACGTCCTGTGACGCCTGTTGACCAATGTCGGCGCCGACCCGCGCGCCGGCGGAGACATCGGCCCCCGACTCCAGACGACGCCTGGCTTCTCGACAGATTTCAAGGGCCCGCACGGCGCCGATCCAACGGTGGAGTTCCTGGGCCGGATAATGCAGCGAGCTGATGCCCAGACTGGAGTAACGCGCGTAGCGATTATTCCACATCTTAGGGTCTTGCGAGCCCAAGAAGGACGCGAGATTATCATTTACGCTCTTGATGGGAATCGACATCGATCCCATGGACAGAAAGATGGCGTTGGAGACAACATCACAGAGATCATGGACGCTGTCAATATTCTGGCCGAAATCGTTACGTCCATCGATGACATGGAAGAGGTCGTAGGGGGCTTTGTTGACCTTGACATGGAGGTCCCCGTAGTCGATCTCGTATTGATAGAAAGTCTCATCGTCAAACCTCACGCTTTGCAGATTATCCAGTTCCGCCAGTGCGGCATAGGCATTCTGGCGAATCCGGTAAGCGAAGGACTTATTGCGATAGACCCAGGGCAGCAGGAAAAAACCGTGGATGTGGGCGTTGTGCTCCTTCGCCCGCAATAACAGGCCGCAGTCGATGAAGGTCCCGCTGCCGGTGCCGCCCGCCACGGAGCCGCACACGTAGACCTCGGTCGCGTCGTGGGAGAGCGCAAAGTCGGTCGTCGAACCAAGCTGCTCAGCCGCCGAAGCCATCTTGTGCGGTAGACGTACGTCGTTGAGCTCCGCAAACAGGATGTCGATGCGCTGGCGGATCTCGTTGATGCCGTGGAAAAAGGCCAAGCGGCCATTCTGCCGCACGGCGCCGGCGCCATGGCTGATGGCACTGACCGGCCCCTGGCCGACATACCAATCCTGGACTGTCTTGGATGCACGAATGAATCCGGGCGGATCATCCACCTTCAGGTGCATGAATTCGCTGGGCTCGATGGCATAAGTCGCATCGTGCGTCTGCGAGCGCATTTTCAACGCTTCATCGTCGGTATCGAGGCACAGGATCTTGACCGAGGGCGGGACGACGCCATAGGTGTCGAGGAAGAAGCGTTTGGTGCGTAGCACGATTTGCTGCCCGGCGCCGCCGAGCCCGATGAGTAAGGTCTTGCGAAATTCCGGCTTGGTATGCGGCATGATTCTCCTGCCCTCCTCTCTCAGCTACTGATGATTTCGTTGGTTTCTCGGGCTATCGCTAGACGCGTAGTCTGAGCGTGGCGTCTACAGAGTCTCCGTCCGCGAGGTTGAAGCGCAAGCTGTGCTGTCCGCGCGCTTTGACGCAGATGTAAGCCGTGCCGCTGATTGGGCTACTGTCCAGTCTCACATCAGAGCCCCTGGTCACCGACACACACAACCGCTTAAACAGGAACAGATGACGCCGGGGGCGAATCCGCACGCGGGTGGTCCCCAGATCCACCTCCGCGGTTGGCACCGCGGTGCTCAGCCACTCCCGCCGCGGGGACACCCGCACGGCAGCATACCCGGGGTTACGGCCCGTCTTATCAAGCTGCACCTGTCCGCGGACCTTCGCCGTCAAAACCGAGACAAGTTCCAGTAGGGCCAGAAAGACGAGGGCGGCCAGCCCGACCAGCACCCAAGGGGGCTCCACGCGGAAATACTCGGTCTGGCTTTGCATGCGGAACTCGCCAGTTCCGAGCCGGCCGGTCAGGGTGTAGCTATAGCGGTAGTCGGCATAGTCGGGGACGGGGGTCGACACCAGGAACTCCAGGCGATCTCCGACCGCAGTGCCCGGGACCTGTTGTTCCAGCACCGGGCTGTAGGTCCCCGTGGCGGGATCGCGTCGTTCGAGGAGGATGCGCAGGGTCGCCGGGGTCTCAAAGCCGAGGTCCTGATAACGGGCCTTGGCGATGCTGCCGCCCAGAACCAGATCCTTGGTCACGAAGGGGATGGGCCGCAGGGGCGTCGGCAGCGTGCGCCACTCCATGAGCGGTTCCTGGACCTCCAGGGTCCGGGGTGGGGAGCGACGCAGGAACCAGGGATCGCCATCTTTGGTGGCGATCACTTGCAATTCGACGCGGCCCGGGGCGGGCGCCTTGCCGAGAGCCGTGAACGGCCCCTCAGGCAAAACCAGTGAATGGACGCCGCTCTTTTCATCGTCCGTGAGCGGCACTTGGACCAGGGAGACGTCCAAGGCGCCCACTTCGGCGATCTTTGCCTGTAACTGGTAGCCATCGGTGATGCGGCGCTTGCTCCGTTCATCGTAGAGCCAGGCCTGCAAGAGGCCGACTTCGTTGACGGCGATCTGCGGTGGTATGTGCTCGCGGAGTTTGACGGGCGACACGATCTTGCTCAGGACCCGCGGCGTCTTGCCATCCGTGCACTTGACCGTCCAGATGCCAGGGCGAGGCTTACGGACCACGAAGAGATCGAAGTGCTGGTAGTCGCGATTGCGGTAAACCGAATCCGGCGCGTCGGCCGGCGACGCCTCGCCGGGGATGGCAGTGATCGCGGGGGGAACCAGTTCGATCTGGGCGGACGTGGGCAGCTCGGCGTCACCCTTTGATCCCGGCGATGACCCCGGCGAACGCTTGCGCACGATCAGGTTCATCAATTCGACCGTGCTGTCGACTCGGAAGGCTGCACCACCATCTTCCCCAAGCGTTGAGATACCCTTGGTGTCGTTGAGGATGGTCACTGCGATCTCCGGCAACTGTTCCAGCGTCCGGGCGTGGTAAAAGTGGGTCGGCGAGGACGCGAGGTGCCCAGACATGAGCGTCAGGCCGGTGAGGTCGGGCAACCCCGGGATGGGCTGGCGGCTGGAGGTATCGCCAAGGACGACGGCATAGATGGGCAGGCCAGCGAGTGGTCCGCGCAGGTCCGTCTGCATCTGCGCGAAGGCGGCGGCAGTCTGTCGGTCTTTGGGTTCGAGTTTGCCGTCACTGAACAGCACCGCCGCGCGGATCGCGTCGCGGGTTGGGAGCAGTTCGTCCCGGGCATCGGCCAAGTGCCGGATGCCGGCGCGGATGTCGGAGAACTTCTCACGGAAATCGACTTCACCCTTTACCGCGGCCTTGAAGGCGTCGCGATCGGCGTCAGTCACCAGGCGCCGTGAGATGACGGTCTTTCCCTTGGGCGCCTCGCCAAAGGTTACGACCGCGATGTGGTCACCCGGATCTGCCAGGTCCGCCAGGAGCATGGTCGCCTCGCGGATGATCACTTGCTCGGGCGGCGTGATGCTGGCGGAGTTGTCGATGAGGACGACGAAGTCGACCGATGGCTGCGATGCCTCGGCGCCCGGCGGTAAGGTGCCTGGCGGCGCGCCCCCCGCGGGCAGATCGTGCCGGGAGCAACCCGACAATACCAATGATACGAGTAGGACAATGGCCAACATGAGCGCTAGCCAGAAAAATGGCAAGCGTCCCGCCGGTCCCCTCGTACCCACCGGCAAGCGGCTGGAACTGAGGGGAGCGCGGAACAGCCTGGCGGTCGCCATCGGAAGACGTTTCATGGGTTTCACCCGCTCCATGCCTGATCCAGCACCTGACCGGAATCCGCCGAACCTGGGGGGCGACATAAAAACTCGGCTCCATCCCGGAACGTCCCCGGAGTCCAACCAGTATTTCGATCAGGGAATTCTAGATGGAATTGGATTTCGGTGCTTCCAAAATCGCCGCAAGCGACCTTTCAAGCCCGCGCGGCGCCGCGAGCCCCTATTGCCGCTCGCTGAGACGTGTCGGCCACCCTTAGCAATTGCTTGAATTCCCACAAGTTGAAGCCGTGAGCAGAAAGGACGTTGGCTCCACCCTGTTCCCGGCCTTGCTCAATGTAACGATCGATAACGGGTAACCCGGCGGCGGCCGCCGCGCCTGTGGGTGCGGTGTGCGGTACGCCTCCCCCGAAGCGACCACGTAACGAAGCAACGGGAGCCGGATTCAGTGCTCCGGCCGGCGCTTGTGCTCAAGCAGCAGATGGACCGGGAGTTCGCCGCCATGGCAGGCGACCCGGTACACGAGGTCCGAGCAATCTTCGCTCAAGTCCTCGCCCACGTCGGAGTCCTTGGCGATTTCCAGGGTGGTGCGATCGATCTCGGCCAGGAGCGCCGCGGGGAGGGTCTGGAGCAAAAAATCCCGGGCAATCTCCAGGCGTCCGAAGCTCTCCCGGGGTAGCGGTCGTGGGGCGGCCGAGCTCGTCCATGGCGGTGCAGGCTCGTGTGTCTGCGTTCGCAGGGCAAGTGTCTCAGTCTCTCGTTCGCGCAAGACAGGGAACTGTAACTCTAAGTGTTACCATTCCAGCCATGCGAAAGATCTTCAAGACACGCCATTTTTCCCGCTGGATGCGCAAAACCGAACTAACGGACCAGACCCTCTGCGCGGCGGTCGTGGCGATGGAGGCGGGATTGGACGAGATTTGCGATGACAACCAAGAGTGAGTCGAGCGGCATACTGGCGGCCGTCCACGAGACCGCCCAAGACCTGCATCACGCGGGATTCATCGACAAGCGGCGGATGCGGTACTTCGACGCCCTGTGCCTTGATCCCATCCCGCCCTACACCCGCGAGCACATCCGTGCCCTGCGTGATCGCTACCAGTTGAGCCAGACCGTTCTTGCCTGCGTATTGAACACCAGCGCATCGACGGTGCGGCAATGGGAGATCGGCTCCAAGCACCCCAGCGGTCCATCGTTGAAACTCTTGAGTCTTCTCGATCGCAAAGGGCTCGACGCTTTGCTGTGATGCCGAGCGCAGCGGGCCACTGCTTGAGCAGATTGCCAAAGCCGAGGCCCTGGAAGACCTGGCCGAGACGCTCCTCGATAGTCCGGATGGGGCGACCTGGCTGGACGCTGTCACGCAAGCCGCGGGTTGATTCGCGACGGCTGAAGTCGCCGGGATCGGCCAAGGCGCGGTCAGCCACCGGATGACGTTGCACGCACCTCCCGCGCGGGCACGGGGGCCAGGGCGCTTGACCTGAAGATCCTGAAGGGGTGTCAGCGCCGGTGTCGACCCTATCTCAGCTTGAGCGACGTGCCCTTGTTGATGATGAGCTCGATCCCCCGTCCCGCATCGACTTCGAGCACCGGAAAGGTGTTCTCTGCCATCTTCATGTAATAGTCGGCCAACTTGTCCATGGCCCCGCCGACCCCACCGGCAAAACCGGCCTCGGCCGCCTGGGGGGTGAACATGGACTGGAACTGGACCTGGCCGCCGGTCGCTGCGTTGCTGAACGGCGTCGCCGGAACCTGGGTGAACACCTTCGAGAACGCGGTCAGGAAGCCGGCCTGCAATGCCTTGGCGAGCAGGGCGCCCTGCTTGCTGACCAGTCGGCCACGGATGCCGACCTTGCCGTCTTCGCCGACCGCATAGGCGTCGAGCGGGACCTCGATGACGCCCCCGTCGGTGCGCACGCAGGTCAAGGTCTCAGCACGCAGGTAGGCGCGCTCCGACCCCAGATCGCCGAAGCCGCCGACGATCACAAAGCATTCCCTGACGTCCGCACGGAACCGGTTGGGCAGAATCGCATCGTGCTTGATCCGCATCAGGGCCGGGGTCGGCTGCTGCCGGGCGCCCTGCCCCGTGGGGGCGTCCAGGCCGTTGAGGAGCACCCCGCTGAGGATGCTGCCGGCGGGGATAAAGAGTTCGCCGGGGGCCGGGACGGCGGGTCGACCGGCGGGCGGCGCGGGCGGTGGCGTAGCGCTGACCACGCGGATGTCCAGCGCGCGGCCGGCCCCGCTCGCGTGCGCGCCTGGCACCGCGGGACTGGGCGCGGGGGTGGTCGGCGGGCTGAACAGGTGATTCAGGGGCCGCTCGCCCGACGACGCTGGTGCGGTCGGCACCGGGGGCGGCGGGGGCGGCGGGGGCGCCGGCTCGGCCAGTCGCCCTGGGGGCCGTACGGCGGACGGCGACCCCGTCGGGGGCGTCGGCTTGGTCACGGCCATCTGGCGGCGGAGGCTCTCCAACTCATTCTTCAACTGCGCCATCTCGACACGTTGCGCCTCGACCACCGCGGGATCGACCGGGGGTACAGCCGGCGGGTCCGGGGGTTTCGCCAACGCCTGCTTCACGTCATCGACATGGTGCTCCATACGCTCCAACCGGGCGGCGAGCCCTTCAATGCCCAATGAGCGCGGATCGGTATCGGTGAGCAGGTTGCGCACCAGGGTCTCCTGGGCGGTCCCCTTGGGGGCCGGGGGTCCGGCACTTTGCACCGCGAGCGCGGCCAGGACGAGCAGCACGGACGCGCCGGCCCCCCAGGCGACCACGCGCTGGACGCCGGGCGACAGGGCGGCCCACTGGGTTTTGAGCGTGATCACCGGGGTGTCTCGCGCAGCGCCGTCGCCACCGCGCCCTCCTGGAGGACGAGGAACAGTTCGGTCGCCTGCCCCGGCGCCAGCGTCTGCAACGGCCAGGCGCCCACCGCCGCGACGCGGCCCTGGTCCAGGTCGCAGGCGGACGCGTTGACCAGGACGGTACTGGTGCCGGCATTGCGCACGCCGAGGGTCAGCACGGTGGCGCCCGCCCCTTGGGTCAGTTGTGCCTTGGTGATCTTGAGCCCTGGCGCGCAGTGCGCGTGCGGACCGCGGCCATTGACCTGGACGCCGGCCGGCAGGCGGCGCTGGGCCATGGCGCGCAACAGGTCAGTGATCCCGGCCACGTAGGAATCGCTGCCGTTGCGCCCTCCTCCCCCGACCGGCGGCAACGCCGCTTGGCCACTGTCGGGTACCCCGCCGCTCGCGCCCTTGCCGTGATAACCGGGCACGGTCAGGCGAATCTCGCGCGGCGGGACGTACCGCGGGGCCAGGGTGAGCGACAACGCCAGGTCGTTGCTCTGGCCGTCGCTGATGTACAGGGACACGGGTTCCTCGGTGGACGTGGCCACGTAGACCACCGGGCCATCGACGCTGGTACTGGCCGCCGAGACGGTCCGCACCACCGGATTCGCAAACGGGGTGACGATGCGATTGAGATGGTCGATAGCGATCTCGATCAACGCCGTGGTGCCCGCGGCGAGGGTGACGTTGCGGGGTCCCAGCTCCATCGCCCCGGACCCCGACTGCCCCATCCCGACGCGCAGCAAGCCGCCACGCCGCTCGGAGGCACTGCTGGTCCGACGGGCGGCCGCGGCCCCGCCGACCTGACGAATGGGCGGCGCGGTCACCGGACCGCCTTCCCCGGTCCCGGTCGGGTCGGCGCGCGGTCCCGCCGCCGCGGTGCGAACATCCAGCAGGTCGCAGGAGACTCGCGGGATCGCGGCCCCGGCATCGGGCTCCGGGGCGGCCTGGGCCGTGCCGAGCGCGAGCGCCATGCACAGGGCGAGCAGGGTCGGTTGGCGGATCATCGCGGGCTCCCGACGGTTGCGCCGACGCGCGGCTCCCCCGGATAGGAATCCAGGAAGACCACGACCGGCCGATAGTTCTTGAACTCGATCCGCAGGGCATAGGTGCGCGCGGTACTGACCGGCTTGGCCGCCGGTCCGCTGGTGACGTGGGTGCCGGTGATGTAGATCGTGCCGCTCGCCGGATCCCGGCTGACCGCCCGCGGCTCAAAGGCCAGGCTGACCTTTTCGCGGCGAATCTCGGCGACCTGGGCGTCCAGGACGCGCAGCACGTCGACCCGCAGCGCCGGTGACAGCAAGGGCTCCAGGGCCTTGATCAGGAACTCGGCGTTGGTGGGGGTGACGTTACCGAGCAGCTCAGCGACGAACAGCGCCCAGGCGTCCCGAACCTCCTGGCTGGCCGAGGAGCGGGCGACCGAGACCGCCCCTTCCAGCACTGGCGGCACCAACACCACGGTGCGATCGGTCTGGTTGATCGTCACCGCCAGCACGCAGTTCACGCCGATCAGCAGCAGGATGATGATGCGATTGACCCGGTTCTCCAGCGTCAGCCCGGCCCAGGTGGCGAGAAAGCGCTGGAGGTTCATGGCAGCCACCGCCGACAGAACGGATTGGGGGTGGTCCGCCCGCGCAGGGGCAGCAGGCCGTACCAATAGAGGACATGCAGCGCGTGCCCGTCGGGGCGCCGCTCGCGGTACTTGGAATACAGGCGCACCAGGAGCACGCCCAGGATGATCAGTTTGAACATCGTGCTGGGACTGCCGGTGAAGATCCCGATGATCAGACACAGGACGATGGGCACGAGATCGTCGACGCGCCACAGCAGGATCAGCGGTGGATCGTCGATATATTTGGGGATTTCGGTGGGGTCAGCCATGGGCGCAGTGTGCTGCGCGGTGGGCGAGGACCGTGAGCGCTGAAGGTGCGGATTATTGGGGGGAATGCGGGAAAGGGGGGTTGACCCAAGACCGAGGACATCCGCACCGGGCGTGAGTTTCGATTCAGGATGCTCGTCGAAACTTCACGGTGTAACCCTGAACGCGGCAACCATCTTGGACCACCTGCACCTTACGACGTCGCGTGGATGCACGCGTTTGGCGTCACCCGGCGCTCCGATCCCGTTCCCGAAGCCCCACTATGGGGCCAGCGCCCCTACAGATCGACCATGCGCGCCCGGCGCCCGGCGATGGTGTCGATCGGAGCGTCCGCCTCGGCGGTCTCGGCCTCCGCGGCTTGGCGGCAGTTGGTTGTCGCCCACTGGCGCAGCGTCGCGACGTCCCGCGCCCGGGAGCGGGCCAGCGGGATGATCTCGTGCGCGGACTTCAGCAGGTGCTCGGTCCGCAGTTCCTGCCCCGCATCCGCGTAGGCTTCGTAGAGTGCGTTGATCACCAGTTCCTCCAGTTCGGCTCCGCTGAAACCTTCGGTCGCACGCACCACGCCGGCGATGTCGTAGTCGGTGGGCGCGCGTTTGCGCCGGCCCAAGTGGATCATCAGGATCTCCGCACGGTTACGCGGGGTCGGCAGGTCGACGAAAAAGATCTCGTCAAGACGGCCCTTGCGCAGCAGCTCGGGCGGAAGCTGGGAGATGTCGTTGGCGGTGGCCACCACGAACACCGGCTGGGTCTTCTCCTCCATCCAGGTCAGCAGGGTACCAAAGACGCGGGTGCTCACCCCGCTGTCGCCGCTACCGCCGATCCCGGACAGGCCCTTCTCCAACTCGTCGATCCACAGCACGCAGGGGGCCACCCCCTCGGCCACGGCCAGCGCCTTGCGCATACGCTCCTCGGATTCGCCCACCAGCCCGGCGAAGACCCGGCCCAGGTCGAACTTCAGCAACGGCTTCTGCCACTCCGCGGCCACCGCCTTGGCGCACAGGCTCTTGCCGCAGCCTGGCACCCCCACCAGCATGACCCCGCGCGGGTTGGGCAACCCGAAGTCGCGCGCCTTTTGCGAGAAGCCCTCGTTGCGCCGGCGCAGCCAGGTCTTCAGGTTCCCCAGCCCGCCGATCCCGGCGAAGTCCTCCACCGCGGCCGTGTACTCCAGGATGCCGGACTTGCGGATGATCTGCTCCTTCTCCTCCAGGATGGACTTCACATCGGCTCCGGTCAGCCCCTGCTGGCTGACGATCGCCTTGGCCAGGGCATTCTCCGCCTCCGAGCGGGTCAGCCCCTGGCACGCCGTGACGATGGCATCCCGCGCGTCGTCGTCCAGGTTCAGAGTCACGGTCGGATTGTCGCGCACCTGTTCCACCAGCCGATCCAGCACCTCCCGGTACTCAGCCGGATTCGGCAGCGGTAGGTCCACCACCGTCACATCCTTGTGCAACTCGGTGGGAATCGCCAGCAGCGGAGAGAGCCACAGCAGCGTGCGCGGCGACCCTTTCAACTCCGGCACCAGATCGCGCAGCAGCCGGATCAGGAGCGCGGCGTCCGGAGCGTTGTCTTTGAGATACGGGTGAAAGTCCTTGAACAGAAACAGCGCACCCTCGGCATACCCGGCCACGAAGGCCAGTGCCCGCTCCGGCCGACGGGTATCCTCCTTGGCCACCGGCCGGCCCTCCGCGTCCACGAAGCCGCGCGAGACCGACCAAACGAAGAGCTTGCGCGGGCGCTTCCACATCGCTTTCTGGCGCAGCAGTTCGTCCACCAGCTCCAGTGCCCGGTCCTCCTCGCTCGAGACGATGGTGACGATGGGATAGCCGGCGCGGATGTAGGTCGCGAGGTCTTTGACGAAGGCCTTGGCCATTGCGGTCTCCAGGGGCGGGCTAAAGGGTCACGCCTTCGGTCTCCTGGACCAGGACCCGCTCGGGCTCCCGCTCATGGTCGGCGGTCAGCTCGCGCGTCTGTACCGTGCCGAGCGCCTGTTCCATAGCCTTGGTGAAGTCCAGGCAGTTGCCCCCCTCGCCGCCCTCCACGCGGATCTCGGTGCGGCCGTCACGGGTGATGCGGATTCTCATTTTCTTCATGGACATCGTCGGTTCCTCGTCGGGGAAAGCGAAATCGCGTCATGGTTGATGAACACGGAGCAGATGCACCGAACCACCTCAGTGTGCCGGAAAGGGATTGATCACCTTCACCCCGTCATAGTCCTGCCCATGGTTCAGATCCTCCGAATACAGCACCCCGGCGCCCAGGACCCGGGCGGCGGCGATGATCGCCGCGTCCCAATAGGCGATCTGGAAGCGCTCCTTCAGACGCAGGGCATCCAGGAGCAGGGCGGCATCCGATGCGACCGTCGGATGCCGCAGGAACTGCCGGATCGCCGCCACCGCGTCGGTGTGGGTCATGGCTCCGCAGGGTGGCCGCACCACGTTGACGTAAAACTCCTGAAGGACTTGTACCGACAGCCCCCAGCCCGGTCCACCCAAGACCTGCCGGGCCAGCGCCCGCTTGCCGGCCTCGGCCGCGTCGGTCGAGACCGCGTAGAGCAGGACATTCGTATCGATGAAGGCGTCAGCGCGCATGGGCCTCCTCGCGGGTCATCCGGTCGGCGGCCCGAAAGCCTTGGGCGCAATCCAGGGCCGCGAAGAGCGCCGCGGTCGGGTCCGCGTCGATATCGGCGGGGCGGGCGAAGGTGCGCAGGTAGTCGCGCACCAGGGCGCTGACCGTGGTGTTGCGCTCGGCGGCGGCAATGCGCGCGCGACGGTAGGTCTCTTCATCGACAGACAGGGTGATATTTTTCATCGCGTATCCACAGTCTCACAGTTATACAGGATCAATATAGACCTTGGACCGCGGCGGCATCAAGTACGTCGCCTCCCCCCGACCCCTCCCCCCAAGGGGTCGGGAGAAGAGGCAGTGAGCCCACACCTGTGCGCCGGGCCGCGTGCTCGCCGTTGCCGCCTCGCCTACCGGCGGGCGGCACGGGAGCACGCTGGGCTTGTTGGCCGTGTTTGGGGGTCGGAAGCTGGGGATGCTGGGTGTTCATGAAGGCACGGACGGGGAGGCTGGCCTCACGAGACGCCACCCCCGGCGGCCGTCGCGGCCACCCGGCACCCCCCCGTCGCGGCCCGCGCCCCGCAACCCCCCGGGGCCGCCGCGCCCCCCAGCTACCGCCGCGGCGCACCCGGCCCGAGCCTCCCTCCGGCCCCCGCGGGTCTCGCGCTGGCGACTTGCCGTAGTAGTCGTTGCCATACCAGTCCGCGCACCATTCCCACACATTGCCGCTCTGGTTGTAGGTGCCGTAGCCGGAGACCCCATCCGGATAACCGAACACTGCACAGGTCCACGTGCAACGCTTGTACGGATCATGTCGGCACCGGCTGGCACCCCAATCCTTCCCCCACGGATAGATCAGGCCCTTGGGTCCCCGCGCCGCCTTCTCCCATTGCGCCTCCGTCGGCAACGCGCACCCGGCCCATCTCGCATAGGCGGTGGCGTCATCCCAGGAGATGTCCGTCACCGGACAAGCCGCCGCCTCACCATGCACCTCTTTGTTCGGCGCCGGGTGCCGGGTCGCCTGCATGAACCGAAGATACTGCGCATTGGTCACCGCATAGACCCCGATCCAGTAGGCCGAGACGAACACCTGGTGCTTGGGGCAGTCGGGGTCCCGCCCGTCGCCCATTTCGAACTCGCCCGCGGGGACATAGACCATTATCGAGCTGTCCTTGGCATTGACCGCCAGCGGCGGCGGGCAACCGTCATCCAACCATTCGCGGGTACCGTAGTGGGGAAGTGTCTGGGCGTCAGTGGACATGGCGGCTCCAAAGAAATCGTATCCATCCCCCCTGGTGGGGGGGGGTGAGGGTAGTCGGGGGACTCAAAACCGCTCGCACACCAGGATCTCAATCTCCCCATTCTCCAAGACCCGTTCCTCCTCGATGATCAGCCCCTGCTCCAACACCTGCTTGCGCACCGCGAGATGCGCATAGGTGCGGTTCAGCGCTTGGGTGAAGCTCTCCTCGCGCAGTTGGGTGTTGCCGCGCACGCCCCACCAGTCGGCGCAGAGGGCGAAGGTCTCGTCGGGCTGGCGCTGGAAGCCGATGTCGTACTGGCTGCCGGTGTCGATGACGACTTGGCCGTACTCGGTGTTGCCCCGATAACCGCGGATCGGGACGCGCTCACCGGCCTGGTAGCGGTGGTGCAACTGGCGCAGGGTGTCCTCCAGCAGGACTTGGTCGCGGATCACGGTCTGGACGCGGGTGAAATGAGACATCGTTGTCGGCTCCGGTCGTCGTTGGATGCGTTGTGGCGCTACGCCGTTCTGGCATTGCTCGCCGCCCACTGTTGCAAATACTCAAGCTCCTCTGCCCGCGCCTTGGACAGCGGCGGACTCTCGACCAGCGCGGCGGTCAGGTCCGCATCGGTCAGGTCCCGGCAATCCTCGGCGAAGGCACGGTAAAGGCCGGCGACCACGGCCGCCTCGATCTCGGCGCCGGAGTAGCCCGCGCTCGCCGCCGCCAACGCGGTCAGGTCGAAGCCGGCCGGGTCACGCCCGCGGCGGGCGAGATGGATACGAAAGATCCCCGCCCGCTCGCCCGCCCCCGGCAGGCCGACGAAGAAGACCTCATCGAAGCGGCCCTTGCGTGTGAACTCCGGCGGCAGGCGCTGGATGTCGTTGGCGGTGGCGGCCACGAACACCGCCGCCTGGCGGTCTTCCAGCCAGGTCAGGAAGGTGCCGAACAGCCGCTTGGCCACCCCGCTGTCGCGCGCCTGACCCAGCCCGCTGAACGCCTTCTCCAGTTCGTCGATCCACAGGATGCAGGGACTCACCGCCTCGGCGGTGACGAGTGCCCGGCGCAGCCGGCCCTCCGACTCGCCGAGCAGTGAGGCATAGACTCTTCCCAAGTCCAGGCGCAGCAGGGGCACCTGCCAGTCCGCCGCCAGCGCCTTGGCGGTTAGACTCTTGCCGCAGCCCGGCACCCCCACCAGCACCACCCCGCGCGGCGGGCGCAGCCCGAAGCGCCGCCCGGCGGGGTCGAAGGCCTGGCGGCGCTTGCCGAACCAGGTCTTGAGTCCGGTAAGCCCGCCGACGTCGGCAAAACCCACCGTCGGCCGGCAGAACTCCAGCACCCCTTCCTTGCGCACCGTCTGCTCCTTATCCGCCAGCACCGCTTCGGCGGCGCCCGCGTCCAGGGCGCCGCGGCTCAGGATACCGCGGCGCAGCACCCGCTCGGCCTCGCGCCCGGTGAGCCCGAGCAGCGCCCGGGCCAGGGTCTCCATGAGCGGCCCGTCGGGCGCCGGGCAGCCGGCATCAGCGGCGGTCTCCTCCACCAGCCGCTCCAGCTCCGGCAACTCCGGCGGCGGATAGAACAGCAGGGTGGCGTCGGCTGCCAGCTCCTCCGGGATCACCGGTGAGGGGCCGACGAAGACCAGGCTCTTGCGGGCGCGCTTCACCGTCCAGATGGCGTCGCGGATCAGGCGCACCACCACCGGTGAGAAGTGCCGATGCATGTCCAGAAAGACATAGATCGCCTCGTCCGGGCCGCGGAAAACATGCTCCAGGGCCAGCAGCGGGTCGCCGCGCGACTGGGACCCGCCCTGGCCAGCCAGGGGCTGGCCATCGCGGTCGCACAGCCCGGTGGTAGCGCTCCAGACGAACAATTCGATGGCGCGCCGCTCGGCCATCGCCTCGCGCACCCGCCGCAAGGAGGCCAAGGCGCGCTCCTCCTCATAGGTCTGCAGACAGACCAGCGGAAAGTGGGCGCGCAGATGGACCTCGATCTGCCCCTCCACATGGTTGATCAGGGCGCCGTGGCGCTGGGCCGCGCGCAGGTCCGCAAGCAACTCCGCGGCGGTCTGGTAGCGCCGCTCCGGCTCCTTCTCCAGCACCTTGCCGATCACCCGCGCCAAGCGCGGATCGAAGGCGTCGGTTTGGAGCGGCGTCAAGTCCGGCGGCTCGTACAGGATCTGGCGCAACAGGCTGCCCTCGTCGCGGCCGGGGAACGGCAGGGTGTTGGTGAGCAACTGGTAAAAGGTCACCCCCAGACCCCATAGGTCCGCGTTGAGCCCGGCCGCGCCCGAGAACTGCTCCGGGGCCATGTAGGCGACCGAGCCGACCCGGGTGGCGGCCCGGTACTGCGAATGGGCCATCAGCCGGGCCAGGCCGAAGTCCAGAATTTTCACGGTCCCGTCCGGGCGCCGCATCAGGTTGGCGGGCTTGATGTCACGGTGGATGGCCAACCCCTCATGAGCATAGTCCAGGGCCTCGCCGGCCTGCCGGATGATCTCGATCGCCTCCTCCAGGGGCAAGGGACCGCGGCGGGCCAGCACGGTGCTGAGCGGCTCGCCTTCCACCAGTTCCATCACCGCGAACAGCACGCCGTCGGACTCCGCCAGGCCCAGTTCCTGGACGATATTCGGATGGTTCAGGGTACGCACCACCCGCAGCTCATTGCGCAACAACTCGCGCGCCTCCGCGTCCTGGGCGTGGGGCACGCACACCGCCACCTGCTCCGGCCAGCCGTTAGCGGCCGGGGCCAGGTTGCGGGCGGCATAGACGGTCTTGAAGCCGCCGCGCCCCAGGGGCCGCTCGATCAGGAAATCGCCCAGGCGCTCGCCGGGTCGCACGCTGCCGTCCGCGCTCATGGTCTTAGCCCTCCTGTTTCTTCGCCGACCGGCGGGACGACTCGGTCAGCTTGCGCCGATCCTCCAGCCAGGCGTCGATATCGGCCTTGCGGAAGCGCCAGGCCGAGCCGATCTTGATCCCCGGAATGGTTCCCTTCTGGGCATAGCCGTAGAGGGTCTTTTCGGCGATCTTGAGATAGGCGGCAAGGTCTTGTAAAGTTAAGATTTCTTCTTCAGTCATTGGGTTGCGGACTCTGATTGAAATGCAGTTCCCCTCTCCCCCCGGCCCCCTCCCCCCAGGGGGGAGGGGGAGCGCAGACCCGCGCCCCGGGTCCCTCCCCGGGCATCCATCTTCTCCC
>NZ_CAIZIZ010000303.1 GCF_903933125.1 uncultured Lamprocystis sp.
ACGGTTGCCGACCGTGGACCCGACGCCGGTATACCGAACGCCGTCGGACGATGGCGCCCGTTCACGTAGCGAGGAGGCCAATTTACGGATTGGAGGCAAATCGGACTTGCGCTCGAACAGAGTATCTACGTCCGGTTATCACGTCCGACGGCTATCCAGGATGTTGTTGATGCCTTTACCGGGTTACTCGGACGTCTTTTCATCGGCCAACAGCCGCACCTCCCGTTGCGGAAAGGGAAAGCTCAGGCCGGCGGCATTGACCGCATCATAAACAGCCGCGGCGAGTTCGCTGCTGACGCCGGACGCGGCGTCATAGTCGGCCCAGACCCGCAGTTCGAAGTTGATCGCGCTGTCGCCGTAGCCGACGAAGAGACAGCGGGGCGGCGGCTCCGGCAGGACCCCGGGGTGGTCGCGCGCGACCCCTTCCAGCAGGGCGATCACCTGGGCCGGGGCCGTCCCGTAAGCGAGCCCCACCGGGAGTTCCAGCCGCCGCTGCTGATCGCTCAGAGTCCAGTTGGTGACCTGGTTGGAGGTCAACTCGGAGTTCGGGATGATCACCTCCGCCCCCTGCAAGGTGCGCAGCACGCTGGCGCGGATGCCGATGCGGCGCACCCGCCCCTGCAGGTCCCCGACCTGCACCGCGTCCCCCACATGAATGGGCTGCTCGAACAGCAGGATGAGCCCGGCGACAAAGTTCTGCACCACATTCTGGAGTCCGAGGCCAATGCCCACACCCAAGGCTCCGGCGAACACCGTCACCTGGGTGAGAGTAATCCCCAGAAAACCGAGCGCGAGGAAAAACGCCAGGATTCCGATCGTGTACTGGATCAGGCTCGATGCCGCGTAAGAGACACCGGTCGCGATCCCGGCCCGGGGATAGACCTCCTCTTCGAGGATGAACCGCAGCACGGCGGACACGAGATAGGCGGCCCACAGGGTCAGGCCGAAGGCCAGCACATCCCCGGCGGAGGTGCTGAATGCACCCAAGGTCAGGCGGACCGCCAGGGCTTGCTGAACCAGCGTCAAGGTCGGCTGCCAGAGACCCAGATAGTCCAGATAGCGGAAACACCAGGCCAGCACCGCGAGCCACAGGAACCAGCGCTGGAACCTGGACAGCAACCACTCCCGGTGGTTGGCGACCAGCCGCAGCCGCTGCAGCGGCCAGGTCCGCAACGCAAAAGCGAGTATGGCGATGCTCACCTCAACCGCGGCATAGATCCAGAGCGCATCCGCCGCGCCGACGAGAACTGCCGGGGTGGTGAGCCGGGCGAGCTCCAACCGGCCAAACAAGCTGGCAACGAGCCCGATGATCAGCGTGACCAGGACACCCCCGGTCAGTGGCCGCCAGACCCAGTGCAGAGCCGGTTGCGAGGCTGCATCCCCGCCGCCCGCGGACTTGAGGTGCCTGAACAGCCGCAGCACCACGCCAACCGCGGCAAGCGACTCACCGAAGATCATCACCTGGCCGACCACCGGCGGGACACCCCCAAAGGCATGGTGGACGCTATCCAAGGCGAAGAGCAGGCCCAGCGCATAGAGGGTCGGACGCAGTGACCGGTCCACCCGCGGGCGCACCAGAACGATCATCGGGACCAGGGCCAAGGCCCCCAGCAATTCCTTGACGCGCAGCGGCGTCGGCGACCACAGGGTAGTGGCGGCGATCAGCGCGATCAGCGCCGCGGCGGCGACCGGTCGGTCGAAGACGATGCTGATCCGGGCCATGTCCCCGCCTGCCGCGGCGCATTGCGGCAATCGGCGGCGTGCCGCCAGCAAGGTCGCCAGCACGACCACAAAGACCCCCAGATGGACCGGCATATGAGTGGCCGGATTGGTCAGGTAGGCGCTGAGGTCGGCTTGGTAGGCCGCATAGACCTGGTGCGCTCGCACCTGGAGCACCGCCAGCCCCCGGCGCCAGAGGTCAGGGTCCCATAGCGGGCGGCTGGTGCGCGCCAGGAGGCCGCCCGTGGTCCCTTGCTGCACCTCCTGGATGCGCGTCCGCACGGTCTCGCAGCGGGCGACCTCCCGCGCAATCGCCCCCTGGAGATCGAGCGCCTCGTCGCGCCGAGCCTGATCGAGCGGCTCTGCCGCCGCGAGCTGCGCCAGCGTCGCGTCGATCTGGTTGAGCATCGGCGCCGGGGCGCCGCCGGCCGCCGCGGCCTCGCGGGTCAGAGTCCAAGTCTCACGCAGGGCCGCGATCTGAGTCAGGGTCTCTTGGAGCCGCGTGACCCGTCCCGTGAGGATCTCCAGCCAGGCGTTCAGTGCGAGCTGACGGCTGGACCAGAGCTGATCGGTACCCTGCAATGCCTCGAGCGACGGCTGCTCTTGCAACATACTCAGGGTGCGTTCGAGATCCGCCGCGAATTCGGCGCTCACCGCGGGCAGCGCGTCACCGATGGCCTCGATCGCGCCGCCCGGCACCCGTTGTGATGAAAAGACCCGCAGCAGATGCGCTGTTTGCGCAATCGATGGTGCAATCCGTTCGATCGGGATGGGTGCGGGCGGCACCGGCGACGGGGCCGCTACAACGGACGGCGGCTGGGTGGGCGCCACTTGAGGGAGGGACTCAGCCGCCAAGACCCGCGCGGACATCGGCCAGGCGCAGATCAGCAGCCAGCCGAGCGTCAGCGCGAGCCGCCGAAGGTCGGCCGCCAAGCACCGCGGCGGGTCGGACAGCCGCGCAGGTTGCCGCTCGATCAGGGGCGACGAGGCCGCGATCGGGTCCGAGTCAAACCTGGGTCCGGCTGACCGGTGCGCGATCAAGCATATTAGCTGCATATCCCGTACCCGATGAAAAGTAAGGACCGCGGAAAGACGGGGCTTCGCATGTGGACGATCAGCGGGGTGCGATCTCCAGCGTCCGCACGGCTTCGGCAATGTCCTCGCTCAGACGCGCCACCGCCCGACTGTGGGCCGCCGCGACGGCGGGGTAGCCCGACTCACGCAGTGGCTCGCGGACCCGGGTCCGCCCGGTCAGGGACTGACCGCCCGCGGTTCGGCGCACCACCCACACGGCCTCGAAGGTGATCGCTTCGCCGGGGGTCGAGTCGAGCCGCTGCACCTCGATCAAGGCGCGGTATTGGACATCCGCGGTCGCCGTCTGGGCGGCTTGAGTGACCCGATCAGCCCCCAACATGAGCACCAGATTCTCGGCCACCGCGCGCGCGATCTCGCTCTTGAGCGGCGAGGCCCAGCGGTTGAACTCGTCGATGCGCACCTGGTTGGGACCGTCGGTAACGACGATCTCCGGACGATCAACCGACGCCGGGACGGACACCGGACCCACGGACACCGACCGGCTGGACGGGGGAGCGGCGGGCGCGCTCGCCGCGCTCAGGGTATAGAAACGCGACGGGGGCGAGGCGCACCCGACCGCGAGCAGCATCATCAGTCCAACGACAAGGAGGGCGGGTTGGCGGCGCATCAGGGTGTTTTCTCGGTCTTGCCGCGGATCAGGGAGGCGGGCTGGCGCTCCAGATAATCGCTGAGTCCCCGCACGGCCCGTGCCGCCCCGGCGATCTCTTCCAGGGCATCGCGCAGTTGGATCTGGCCTGGGGCATCCTCTCCCAGGAGGGTGGCGTCCGTGCTCTTGATCAGGCGATCGGCCGAGTCGAGGGCACGCCGCAGGTCCGTGACCGTCGACACCAGTTCCGGAGTGAGCCCGGTGTCGATGCGATTGACCGCCTTGTTGACGTCCTTGAGGGTCTTATCGAGTGACTCGATGACCTTCTTCAGATCGGCACCGATCGCCTTGAACGGCAGCGCGTCGATCTTGGCGAGGATCGCTGTCACCTTCGCCTCCAGGTCCGGCACCGTGCTCGGCACCGTGGGGATCGCCGGCGTTGCCTGCGTCCAGTCGACGTCCGGCTTGCCGGCCTCCGGAAAGAAGTCGAGTGCGACAAGCAACTGGCCCGTGAGCAAGCTGCCGCTGCGCAGTTGGGCGCGCAGCCCCCGCTCCTCGACCAACCGCTTGAAGACTGCATGGGTGGCCTGCTCGCTCTGCACGATGGCCTGGCCGGCGGCCGACTGCTGTGTCTGCAGGCGGGCGACGATGCGTTCCGGATACGCGACGACCTCCACCCGCCCGCGCACCGCCAGCTTCACCGGGTCCAGGTCGACGCCGACCTGGGTGACCTCACCGGCCGGCAAACCGAGCAGCGTGAGTGGAGCGCCGACGGACAGCCCGCGCAATGACTCGCTGAAATAGAGCACATAAGATCTGGCGATGGTATCCGGCTGCTTCATGGCCGTGGTCCGGTCGCCGTAAAGGGGAAAGGCACTGCCCGCGGCGGCGGGTTCGCTGGTGGCGGCGAAACCGGGAGACTCGAACGCGATGCCGCCGATCAGCAGCGATACCAGCGATTGCGTGCGCAGGTCCAAGCCGCCGGCGCCGAGCGAGACATCGACACCGCTGGCATTCCAGAACCGCGTATCGGTGCCGACGAACCGATCGTAGGGCGCGTTGACGAAGACCCGGATGCTGACTGACTTGCCGTCGTCGGCAAGCGCATAGGCGATCACCTGGCCGACCTGAAGACGGCGGAAATACAGCGGCGACCCGATCCCCAGCGACCCCATGTCGTCGGCCTTGAGCTGGAACTGTCGACCCGGCTGATCGATGGTCACGGCCGGCGGCACCTCCAGCCCGACGAAGCGGCGCCCTGCCCTGTTCGCATGGCCCTGTTCAAAGCCAATGTAGTTGCCCGCCAGCAGGGTGCCCAGACCCGAGACCCCGCTCAGTGTCACACGCGGCGCGACCACCCAAAAATTGGCGTCCTCAACCATCAGCCCTGCCGCGTGCTTGTCGATCCGGGCGGTGACCATGACCTTCGAGTACTCCTGGTAAAGCTCCACCGCCGTGACCTGGCCGATCTTCACGTCCTTGTATTTAATGAAGGTCTTACCGGCCTCGACGCCCTCCGCCGAGCTGAAGACGATGGTGATGGTCGGCCCTTCGTTCATGATGCGGTTGACCGCAATCCCGATCGCCACCGCGGCGGCGATCAGCGGAATGAGCCAGATGGCCGAAATCCGCCGCCGCCGTGGCGGCGTCAGGGTGGCTCGGGGCAGCGTCGCGCGGTCGATCGGGTCAGGCAACATCAGGCTCCGTCTCAGTACCGGCATCCCAGATCAGGCGCGGATCGAAGGACTCGGCGGCGATCATCGTCAGCACCACCACCGCCGCGAAGAAGACCACCCCGGCACCAGGCTGCACGGACATCAGGGGCGAAAGCTGCACCAGCGCGACGGTGAAGGTATCAACGAAGACATCGAGCATCGACCAGCGGCCGATGAACACGACCAGATGATAGAGCCGGGTCCGCTCCCGGTTGCTTGCAACCGAGCCGCGCTGCACCGTGATCAACAGATAGGCGAGCGCCAACAGCTTGCCGAGCGGCACCATCACACTCGCGATCAGCACGATCAGCGCCAGCGGCCAGGATCCGGAGGTGAACAGGAAGACCACCCCGCCCATGATAGTGTCGTATTCAGTCGACCCGAGCGTGGTGGTGCCGAGCACCGGCAGCAGGTTGGCCGGGACGTAGCAGATGGCCGCGGCAATGACGAGTGCCCAGGTGGTCTCGACGGAGCCCCGGCGGCGCGCTGCCAACCGCGCGCCACAGCGCGGACAATGGCCGGGCGCGGCGGGGCTTGTCGGCGCAGCAAGCAGGCCGCAGGTTCCGCAGGACACCAGTCCAGCCCGCGCGGCGGTGAGCGCGCTGATCGTCATGGTGCCGACCAAAGGTTCAGGGGGCCGTCGGCCTGGACCGCGCCGTCCGCGGGTGGTGACCCGTCGTCGGCCCAGGTGACCCGCTTCCAGATCGCTTCCGGATCAAAGCTGGACTGGATGGCAGGGATGAGCAGCATCAATACACCCACCGCATACATTCCGATATCCGGCTCCACGGTGGCCAGTTCCGCAATTTTGATGAGCGCGACCAGGATACCCAACATCATCACCTCGACCATCGACCAGGGCTGCATCGCCTCGGCCCAGCGCAGCAGTTCCCCAACCCAACGCGCGGCGGGCGGCCGCCGGGCGGCGAGCAGGACCGCCAGCGTGCACAGCAGGTAGGCCGCCGGGGCGAATACCGCACAGAAGGCCACAACGATGGCGGTCAACTCCTGGCCCTGAAGCCACATCTGCCAAGCGCCGCCGGCAATCGTGGTGCTCGCCTGCTGTCCCACCACCGAGAGCCCCATCAGCGGCGCCGTGTTGGCCAGGATCAGCACCAGCAACGCGGCGATGCTGAGCGCCAGCGGACGCTCGATCGGGTCCGCCGCCTGAGTCGCCAGGGTCCGACCGCAGCGCGCGCAACTCGCCTTGCCGCCGGGCGGGAGCTCCGGCACGACCTGCAGCAGATCGCAATCCGGGCAGGCAAGAGTCTCGGTGTTCCCCGCGAACTCCGGCCAGTTGTCGATACCAGAAGGAACTGTTGGCACGCTACCGGTCATGAGAAGACGTTGACCCGCCCCGCAAGATGAATATCTCCCGTGGGAGCGGCCTCCGGCCGCGATGCGGTGCCGCGGTAACCGCCGATGCGCGCGATCCCGCGAGACCCCATCGCGGCCGCAGGCCGCTCCTATCGGGTCGCCGTGTGACGCTCACGGTCACCCCGGATGAGAATGATGATGGACGCAGATCTTACCAGCGAAATGTGACACCAAGCGCCGGACCGGTGAAGCGCAGGTTGGAATCATCCTCGTCGAAGTCATAGGAGAGCGAGCGCAGCGCGAGTGTCGCATCGCCCCACTCGAACCGGTACCCGACCCCCACCAAAGCCTGCCAGGTCCAACTCGACGAACCGGTTCCCACGTCCAGGTAATAGGGCATGAACCAGCGTGTATCGCCGAACAGAATCTCGCCCTTGGCCCCCACGAGGCCAACCCAGTCCTCCCGGTTCTTGGAGACCTTGCCGGTCCGGTCGAGCAGTCCGTAGCTGCCCGCGAGTTGCCACTTGAACTCGGTATCCAGACCGAGATAACGGAAACCCGCGAGCAGATCGACATGGCCCCAGGCACCGTGGGCCAGCGTATAGCCGCCGCCAAGGGTCCAGACCGTCCCGTCCAAACTGGTCTCGGCCTGGTGGGCCACGTTGGTCAAAGACTCGCCACGCAGCCCGCGGACAGTACGGATGCGGGAGTCCTGATTGCCCAAGTCCAGGTAAATGATATCCGTGTAGACCGACCAGAGACCCTTGCGCGCCTCGCCGCTCAGCATCAGAGCGAATTGCAGGTTCGAGAGATAGTCGTTGGGTCCGATCTCGGTGCTGAGTTGGGTGGCCCCGGATCGAAACAGGGCCGCCGCGCGGGGCCGCAGATCATAATTCAGGTCGGCGTTGATATTGGGCAGCCACACATAGGGCGTCAAGTTGAAGTGCCAGGCGCCATCGAACGGATCGACCGCCGCCGCGGCGGGGATTGCGACTAACGATCCGGCGAGCAAAACAGCAGCCTGAACCAGTGTCGCGGGTGGGTGTTGGGGTTGCTTCATGTGTCTCATTCAAATCTCGTGCTGGAAACCGGCGTGCATTCGGCGCAATACGCTGCGCTATTGCGCCCTACGCGGGCCGACGCACCCTACACTCCGTTCGCGCTGAAGCATGACCCAGGAAACCACGTAGGGCGCAACAGAGCACCCGGAACAGTCAAGCCGACTTGATCAAGGCCACTTGGAAGCAGGAAGAACCGCACCGCTACGCAGCGATGCGGCTCATTCGTTATCGCCGCTCAGCGCTTGACGTCATCCGGTCGATATACTCTAAATAGGAATAATTTGCGATTTTCTAATACGTTGAAATTTTAATGAAAATAAGGTTTCCATCTCACTCTTGCATTGAGTATTCGCATTGATCAAGCAGTTTGAAATTGCGCTCTTAAATTTCGGAAAATCT
>NZ_CAIZIZ010000304.1 GCF_903933125.1 uncultured Lamprocystis sp.
GCCGGCTTGGATCTGGCCGGGTTAATGATCAAGGCCGAAACGGGCGCCTGACCGTTTTGCCGGCTCCAGTGGCCGGAACGATGACCAAGTTCGCCGGATGGATCATCACGGCCATCAGGCCAGCAAGCGTTCGGCCGCTCGCCGAACATAGGCTTTGACGCACGCCCGCTGCTCTTCAATGATGCTGCGAAACTCCGCAACACCAATGGTCCTGAAGAGCCGGATATATTCGCGATACTCCTTGTGCAGATTGCCGCTGATCAATTGCGAGAGAAAGACAGTGGCCAGGCGGGTCTGCTGGAACTGGCTCAACGGCGCGCGGCGCAAACTCCGCGCCATGCGCTCCCGAATATAACCGGTATAGGACGCCATGATGTTGTCTTCGATATACGCAATTGCCAGCTCGATGCAGGCCCGATCACCGCGCCGGACCCCATCGGCAACACCTTCCATGATGTTGTAGGTCCAGGTCATACCGCCGGGGTTGGTATAGACTCTGGGCTGCAACGCGAAATCGTCGGCGCCGCCCAATTGGACCCGCAGTCCCGCGTAGCGGTCCGTGACACTTGCCACGGACCACTTGCCCTCCGGGTTATAGTCGATCCGCGACGCGGAACCCTCACGGCCGGGTGCTGACCGCGCTTTCCGGTTCATAGGTGACATCGTAGACCTTGACCCGATAGAGTCCAGTGCGGCAGTCGCGGGCCACGTATTGGATGCGCCGCCCCTCGGCCAGGGCGACCGCGGTGGCAGCCACCGCGTTGGGCTTCTGGCCGCCGGTGACATCGATCAGAATCTCGCTGGTCGGCAGGCCGCGGCGCAGCAGGTCGGCGAACGCATCGTCCGTCACCTGCGAGACCCGATCCACGTCCTCGAACGGCACCCCGCCGGTATAGCGTGAGTCCAGGTGAGCGGCATCGCGCAAAGTGAATGACGCCTGCGGAAACAGCCGCCCCGCCAAGTCCCGAAACAACGGCCACTGCGCCGCGCTGCCGGGAACCGATGTACCGTCGCTGCCGGTCTCATCCCGCGAGCAAATCAGGGTCACCTCATGCAGGCGTGCGCGATGATAGGCAATCGCCTCCAGCGGCATGCGCCAGTTCAACGCGCCGAAGCGGGCACGGAAGCCGTCCAGATCGGTGATCGCGTTCAGGCCAGCCGCCAGTTCAACGGCATCGGAGCGCCGCAGGTTGCTCAGAAACAGGATCAGTCCGCGCACCGGCTTCGGTTCAGGGTCGGTCGCGACCCGCGGGCGGTAGCGCTTGCGGGCATCTTGAGCCAGCACGGCCAGTACCAGCAGTTCGAGCAGAAAGAGCCCGACCGCCAGCAACCGATGCAGAGGCCACCAAGTGGTGACCGTCCCACCCCCGAACCAGGTGCCGAAATCAGTCAACCACTCGAACAGGCTGTCGGTAAACCAGCCCAGACCCACCAGCAGCGCCACCACCCCTGCGATCACGCGCAGGTCGCCGCTGCCCAGCAGGTGCCGGACGACCCGGCTTGCCAGTTCCTGGCTTGCCCCCGGCGCCCGCGTCCGCCTCATGCCAACCGCTCCAGCCAGCCCAACTCATGCGGCGTGGCGGCCAACTCATCCTGGCTCAGCAGCCGACCCTCCGGCAGCCGGTGCACCAGCCGCAGCACCAGGGCCTGATCACCGGGCGCCATGGTCACCGCCACGCGATTGGCCGTGATCGCGATCCCCAGCAGCGCCGAGAGGAAGGCCGCCGACGCATCATGCCCGATGGCCGACACGAAGCCGCCGGCCAGCCGTTGTCGTGCCTGTGCCGCCGGGATCGGGCCGGAGAAGCGGAAGTCACCGTAGGCGGTAAGAATCGGCGTGTTGAGGAGATAAATCATGATCCCTGTGGTCTTCTGAATGTTCATGTTGAATCGGGCGGTTGATTCCGGGGCCTGGATCATCGTTAGCCGGACCAAGACCGCGCAGACGCGAGGGCGGCCGGCAAACGGCCATGGAAGGAGCCTCAGCCACCCCGGACGATGAATGGCCCCGTGGGAGCGGCGTCCCGCCGCGATGCGGTGCCGCGGTGACCTCGAACGCTGCGGTGATACGCCGGCCCCATCGCGGCGGGACGCCGTTCCCACGGGGTTGCTGCCCGACGTTCACGGTAAAGCCTCGCCCTCCGGTTTTCTTGTGGCCGAAATGATGATCAATGCCTTAATGGGCGTTGATCATCGCTCCGGTCGGTGGCAGACGGTCCGCACAGCGGACCTTACGGGAACACCGCGATCCCGCAGGGTCCGCTGTGCGGACCGCCGACCGCTTGGTCTCTTGAGGCATTCATTGACTCTATTCGTATGGGCTGACGGTGTCAGGACTCGGCATAGATCGCCTTCGTCTGTTTGGCCGATCCGCTGGGTGGACTCTCCCACCATCCCTGCGCTTCCCAGCGCGCCCGGATGTCCGCAAGCGCCTTGGCCTTGAGTTCGCCGTCGGTCAGTGCCTGCCAGGCCGCGGCCAGGCCTTTGCCGCGTAGCGTGTCGTCCTCCTTGGCATTATTCTTCTTTGCCAGCACGGCAATCGTATCGTCCACCCACGCGCAGCGCGGCCCGCCGCCGCTCGTCGGGGCGGCCTGGAAGTATCCGTACCCGGCGCGCGTCTTGGCGCCCACGCCGGATTGACTCAGCGCGGCGGTCAGCATCTCCGCCGCCAACTCCAGCCAGGCCGGCGGCCCTTCCAGCACGAACAGAAAGCGCCCGCGGACTGCGATCTGGGCGTTGGGCACCGGGCTGTCCAGGTCGGTCGCCGGTGTCTCACCATCGCTGCCGTAGTAGTCCAGATGATGCGTGGTGACCACCTCCTGCACCATGGGGGGGCGCCCGGTCTGGTCGGGGAGCCACCAGGCATCGTGGAAACTGACCAGACCCGCCAACCCATCGGGATAGTCGTCGCCTGACTCGCTGCCAAACAACTCATCGCAAACCGCCCGATGGTTCTCAGCAAATGGGCTGCCCAGCACATGGGACTTGGTTGCGCCCTTGATACTCGAACCAGGAATGTACGGCACGCCATAGCTGTGGGCGATGGCGCACCCGGTCTCCAGCGCCCCGCCGCCGGTGAGGCCGATGAACAAGCGGGTTTCCAGTACCAACTCCACTTGCCGAAATCGCAGCGGACTGGCGGTGGCGGTGCGCCAGCGCTGCACGGCGCGCAGATAATAGTCACTGGCCGGGATGGCGCAAATCCGCTCGATGTGCCTGGTCTTGGCCTCCGCGGCGCCGGTCTCGTGACTGGGATAGCCGCGCTGGATCAGCAAGCCCGGATGGGCGTCGCGCGCCTTGTCGTACAGTGGCCGCAGCGCGGTGCGCATCAAGGCGGTGCTCATGGCTGGTTCTCCCGCGCGGCTTGGCCCTCAGTCGTGGGCTCGGACCGGCTGTCGCCGGTCGCATCAACCCCCAGCACGCCCTGCACATAGCGCTTCATCCAGCCCGCCGCTTCCAGACTGCGGCGGGTCAGCAGCATAGTCTGCGACAGATCGGCCGCGATGATCTCCTTATGCAGGTCCGCCTGGTCGACGGCCGCGGTCGCCCGCGTGGCGTGCAGGATCGCCCGCAGGTCATCCAGTACGGCCAGATGCTCCTGCGTGCCCTTGGCGATCAGAAACCCCGTGGCCTGAGCCAGGCCGTTTTGCAGAATCAGCCCCGGCAGCTTGTGCGCCAGTGCGCCGTATTTTTTCTGAAACGGGACGCCCTGCCGGATCACGACCACGTCATAGGCCGCGGTGGCGACCAAATGGCTGCGCGGGATCATGTCGGTACCTCCTGTGTCAGCAAGCGCACCAACCCGCGACCGACTCCGGCCTTGCCGCCCAGTTGCAGCAGGGTGCCGCTGGCCGGCAGGTAACGCGCCAGGTCCTGTGCCGCCCGCCGGTCCTCCTGGTTCATCGAGTCGGACAGGGCATACACCCCCCACAGCAGTGTCTCGGCCGGCAGGTTTTCCTCATACCAGAGGGCGCCGCGTTTCACCGTTCCGGTATCCGGATCGATAGCGATGCGGGCGCGAATCTCGGTGGCGGTCTCGGAAAGGAAGCCCAGGACGTCGTCCGGCAAGATGGCGAACCGGGCCGCCAGATCGGTCTGCGCATCGACATCATTCGGGTGGACGGTGGCCGCGATCTGCGTGGCCCAGGCGGTGGCCTCCGGGCTCTCTTGCGCATTCAGGTCCAGGTCCTCCAACACCAGGGTTCGGGTGCCCTGGATACAGTTCACCGACCCGGACGTAACCCATGCCGTTCCTATATTGGGTGCTGCCGGCAGCTTTGGGACGGACAGGCCGGCCCGTGCCAGATCCTGGGCATAGCGGCGCAGAATGAAAGGCGCGGTGACGAAACACACGATGCCCGCCAGCGCGCGCACCGGTAATGCCAGCAAATGGGCATCGCCGACCGCCAGTGCGCCGGCGAAGGATTGCTGATCGCTGTCGATCCGCTCCGGTCCGAATAGGGTCACGGCGGCCCGCGGGTCGCGGCCCGTGACCTCCTCGCGGCAGACCCCGCGCACCGATGAACCCGGCACCAGCGGTAACTGAGTGGCGCGGGCGCGGGCGATCGGCAGGTCCACCACGCCGGCGGATTGACCGGTGCCGCAGTGCAGGGCCGAGAGTGCGTGCAAATGGAAGAGTCGGGTGTGCATGGTGTTGTCCTTTACGCGGATGCGTGCGTTACGGAGGGGGCGACCGGGGGTGTCCAGGCGGCGGGCAGGGCGAGTCCGAAGCCGTCCAGGCGATCCTGGAGGCAGTCGTACAGGCTGGTGAGCCACAACTGCTCCAGGTCGTCCACACTCGGCTGTCCGATCAGTTCGAACCACCAGGTCGCGCCCGCCGGAATCAGCTTGCGGCCGGCGCGCGGCCGTTGTGCCGCCAGGTTCCAGCCGGAATGGGGCTGCCAGCGCCCGAGAGCCGCCGCCCGCAACCGCAGTTGCACGCCGGGGGACGATGGCGGACAGCCGGTCAGATCGCCGCTCAGCCAGCCCGGCCGATAGCCGCCGCTGAACAGCGCCGGCGTCAGGAGCGTCAGGCTCAGTCCGCCGAGCTGGCCGATCCGCTCCAGCCAGCCGGCTGTTGGCTGTGGCCAGGCCGCGTCCGCGACCGGCCGCAATTCCGCCAGCCGGCGCTCGCCGCCCAGATGCGTCAAGGTCGGCGACAGGGGCTCGGCGCAGCGCACCAACAGCCGTAAACCGCTCAATGGATCGGCCGCCAATCCCTCGGGCGGCGCGAAATCCAGTCCCATCGTCTGGAACAACTGGCCGGACGCCGCGGCCTGCGTGGTCCGCTCGATCCGCACATGGGTGCGCTGGTCGCCAGGCGGGGGAGACCAGCCGCCTTCAGTCAATTGCGCGTGGTCCGGCGGCTTGCGCTCGCCCTCACGAAACCGCAACAGGTCGTCCCAGGCCCACCAGTCCGGTCCCGACCCCGGTTTGCCTTCTTCCGGCGCCGGCAACTGAACGGGCAACAGCCCCTCCGGCAGGTCTGCACCGCACCCTGGTTCAAAGGCCGCGGGGACGGCGCGGACGCAACGTGCTCCAGCGCCGCTGCCGAAGTAGAGCGCATCCGCCGGTTTCGGGGCAAACAGACGGAAGCCATTATCCCCGTCCGGTCGGGCGAGCAGTGGACCGGCCACGGCCATTTGCATCAGATCCGGCCCCAAGGGTGCGCCGTTCTCCCGCGCCCAGGCGGTGCGGACACAGCCGGCCACTGTGGAGGGTGGCGGGAAGCGTGCCCCATCGGGTCCCGCCTGATCGTCGAAGGGCCGGCCGGAGCGGCAGATCAGCGGGGCCAGCGGGTCCAGCGTCAGCACCCTGCCGGGTCGGTCTGGTGTCCGCGGCGCCGGTTGTTCACGCGCGGGCACGACCCCGCTCGCGGCTGTCGTTGCCGGCCGCTGGTTCGGTTGACCTTTCTTATACTTTGGGCGATTGCCTTGCTGCGGTTTGCTCATGCGGGCTCTCCGACATCCGCCGCGGTCCGGGCCGACAGCCAGCGGGCGATGATCAGCGTATCGGCGAGCTTCGCCAGTGGTTGGTCTCCCGCCCTGGTCCGGATCAAGTCGGTCAAATCGACCTCAATGGGCTTCCCGCGCTCGGTCCGCGCCCGCTCCAGCATCCGGGCGACTTCGGAGCGGCGGATGCCGCGGGCGGTCTCGATGCGGGCCGGGTCCGGCAGTCTCGGCTCCTGGGTCCAGGCGTCCAGGTGTGCGAGGCGGCCGGCGATGGCACGCAGATCGTAGGGCACTCGGCTGGGCAGAGCGCCCTGCCGGAACGCCTGCGTGAAACGCTCCAGATCGGCAAATGCGGTCTGGTCGAGCCACTGGGCACGCCATTGCGGCTCGGCCCCGGAACGAACACCCAGATGGATACATAAAGCGTTCCGTTGTTCCTTTGCGATCCGGCTGTTTCCCTTGGCCGCCCGCTCCGCCCGATCCGCACGCGCCCGCAAGCTGCCGAGCGGTTCCATCAGATGACCGATCCCAAGGCCCACCGACAGGCTCGGCCAGTCCTCCTTGTCCAGGCCCAATCGCTCGGCGACACCCGCCATGCGTTTGGCGAAGCTGTCGGCCAGCCGACGTGCACAGGGCACCGCCCGTTCGAGCGGCAGCAGCGCCAGCACATCGTCGCCGCCCGCGTAGACCGCATGGCCGCGTTGCGCACGCACGATCTCACGGACCTCCGAGGCGAAGCCGTGCAGCGCCCGTGAGATGGCGCGGGAGTCCGTCGCGCCGCGGGCCTGGGTCAAGAGCTTGCCCATGCGGTCTCCATCAGCCTGGAGAATGGCGGCATAGGGCAGGGGTTCGCCGACCAATTCGCCGTGCGCATTCGGTTCTTTGCGGATGGCATTCAGCACCTTGTCCAGGGTTCCCAGCGACTGCAGGTCGTCCGGGCTCAGGTCTCGCGCCTGCCGTGCGTTGGCCAGCCGAAAGCCGTACAGCAGGGCACCGTCGTACGGGAGCGCAGCGTAGATGCTGGTCTTGCTGGCCGGGTTCTGATTACCCGTGGTGCCGGTCGCGAGTTCGCCCGACGCCAGCGGCTGATAGGCCTTCCGCAGTCGCTGCTGCTGCTCGGGGGTGAGGCTGCCGACCCAGGGCTCGGCCGCGATCCGCGCGAAGGCCGTGAACTGTTCCGCCTTTACGGCGCGCCGCTTGGCCAGTGCCAGGGCGTCCAGTTCCTCGCCGCCGTTGAGGCCGAGCTTGCGCAGCGCGGTGCGGTACTTGGGCAGGTTCCGTTCCTTACGCGACAGCGCGATCACCGATTCCCGTCCGGCATCCAGCGACGACTTGGGGATTCCGTATCCCAGACCCCGCGGATCGATGGCCGCCGGGTCGAAATCACGGGTCGCCTTACGCGCCGCCAGCAGTCCGCCCAAACGCTTGGCCGCCGCCTGGTAGTTGCCGTCAGCCACTACTGTCCAGGCCGCGAAGCACTCCAGGATATCGCGGGTCTGGGCCTGCCACAGGTCCTCGTGTAGCGGCAGATCGGGGACCTCCGCGCGGGCCTGCTTACAGAGTCCGGCCAGGCGTTCCACCGCCTCCCGTTTGGCCGCCGCGCTCAGCGCACGCAAGGTGTCGTCCGACGCGGCGGTGACCTCGGCGCGCAGGATGTTGGCGATGTTGGCCTCGTCCCCCGGCGTCCGTTGGGGCTGGAGTGCCTGGTCCGGGTTGTCGAGATCGGGAAAGATCAGACAGCCGGGATGTTGCCGATGCAGTTCCAGGGCCGCCGCGCGGGCGGCCTCCGACAGCAGCCACGAGCCGCACCACAGATCGCGGGTGCGACGCGCCGCCGCAATCAGGCTCTGAACCGGGCCGAGCGAGAGGGTGAGAAGATACGTCGGCATGCTCAATCCTCCGTGAAGAACTGCATGAAGGCGGATAGTGGATCATCTCCGCGCGGGTCGTTTCCGCGCATCATGGGCGCGATCCGGCCGGCTGCGGTCCGGCGGTCCGCGGGGTCGGTGGGCCACTGCGCGGGTGCGAAGTGCTGATCCTTGAACCGCAGGGGTAGGGCCAAGGCCGCACGCCAGCCCGGCAACAACAGTGCCGCGGCTTGCCAGCGCTGACCATTCCAATAGGGCCGCAGGATCACCGGACTCGCCATGCGGTCCTCGCCGCCCGCCGGCACCAGTTCGGTTGTCTGCGGATCGCCGGGCGACCCCTTGAATTCGAACAGAATCGGCAAGCCGAACGCGGCGCGGGGAAAGCAGTTACCGGCTGGATGCTCGGGTAAATGTTTGCCTTGGGCATCCTTTCCGGTAAACCGCCGAATCTGGTCCGGCTCCGGCCAAAAACTGCGTCCAGGTCGGGGGTGACCGGGGCGCCGGGCGGTCCCGGGCTGCTGTCGGTACGCGTACATCCGGCCGATGGCCCGTTTCCATTCGGACTCCGCATTGGTTCCGCCCGCGCCGGCGAGGCATAGCCGTCCACCCGTCGCGGCAACCTCTTCGGGGGTGATCGGTTCCAGACCCTCGACGCGGAACGCACCGAAACCGCGACGGGTGCGCGCGCCCAGGCCGCCGAAGCTTGCCCACCACCGCAGCGCCGACATCACTTCGGCCGCCACCTCCGGCGGATAACGCAAGGCAAGGCTGAAGGCGTACCCCGGCCGCAGCCACTGGGCGACCCCGTTGATGGCGGCCGGACCGAAGGCGTATCTCACGCCCGGATCGGTTTGCGTATCGGATGCGATGAACTGGGCGTCCGCGGCCGGCGCACAAGTCACCCGCACCGCCACCTGACTGGCACAGGGTCCGCTACTGGCGATGCCGCCCCACAAGGCCGATTCACGCCGGAACATCGCGGCGGAGCAATCGAAAGGTCCGGCTGCCACCCGCCACCAAAACCGCAACTGGCCGCGGATCGACGCCACGCGGATCGGCAACTCCCGGTCCACCGTGCCCGCCCGTACCCCGCCGCCATACAGGGGCGTTACAAGCTTGCACTTGTAGGTTGTCCAGCCGGTGTCCGGTTCAGCCGCGGCCGACGCGTTCCAGTCTGCTCGGGCGGCCTGGGGGTCCAGGCGGTCATTCGCTCTTCTCATACGCGGTCTCCTTTGATGCGTTTGACGGTTTCGGTGGCCAAGGTTGAACCCTCGGTCGGCTTCCGGTCACTGCCACTCACGGTCGCCTCGGTCCTATAGCCAGCGGACGTGATAAGCGGACGGGCGGGTTTCAAACCCGCCCCTACACCAAGGGTCTGTCTGGATATCAGGCGAGAAGGCTATATCACCGACGAATCCACCTGGCTGAAGCCTTGGACTCCAGGTCGGTTGTCTGAGGTTGTTGGTCCGCGCGGCGGACCCCACGGGCACGGTAACGAGCGGCATCAGGCTCCACCCAGGATGCTGATCCGCTCCGCCGCCAGCGCCAGCCCATACCCCGCGGGGCGGCCGGCGGTGACGGCCTGAATGGCGTAGACCTCGGCCAGGGGGCCGACGGTTTCTTCGAGTTGTTCGCGGATGCTGCGCATGCGCTGGTGGAAGAACTGGTCGGTCATGGCACCAACGGCGCGCGCGCCCACGGCGGTGACCTCGCGGATGTCGAGCTGGTCGGCGGCGGACTGGTAATCGGCCAGATAGCCGGCGTAGCAGGCGCGTTCCGCGGCCGTCCAGCGGTCCGGGTCGCGGCCGGGGATGCGCACCGGCGCGGCGCCGGCCAGGCGGCGGCGGGCCATCCACAGATAAAAGGCCAGGTCCGCGCCCGTCAGTTCCACCGGCCGATCGTCGGCCAGGCGCAGACAGGACCGGCGCAGGTCGATGGTCACCGCGCCGGGGGCCAGCGCCTGCTGCATGGCGGCCACCACCTCGGTGAAGCGCGCCTGACCCTGCTCCAGGGTCTTGAAGCGGCCGGGCAGACTGTCGCGCAGGCGCACGAACGGGATGTCGGCCAGCGTCACCTGCGCGTCGCGGGCGTCGAAATAGCGTTTGAGCGCCTCGCTGTAGAGCGGTTTGCTGAGCGGCGTCGGATAGTAAAACTCCCGGTTGGACTCGTAGGGCGGCGGCACCAGCACATGGGAGAGCCGATCCTGGGGGCGGCCGAACAGCGTCAGCGCATTGCCCAGATAATAGGTCATGGTCTTGCGCCCGCCGGCCAGGGACACATGCAGGGCGGTGCTCGGGTCCGCGGTGAAGGCCCGTACCTGTTCGGTGATCAGGTCGGCGCAGGCTTCGTGCTCGGCGGCCGTGCGGATGTCTTCGGCCGGGCGCCCGGCGGCGTCGGTGATGGTATGGATCTGGTCCGCGGTAAAGCGGATACCGGTCAGTTCATAGTCGGCGCACAGCCGATGAAACCAGCCGTCCCGCGGGTCGAGCAGGGCGAGTCGGGCATCCTGCGCCCCCTCGACGGTGGTGACCAGATGAACCTCGGTCGGCACGAACGGAGCCGCCGGCGGGCAGGGGTGGACGGCAATGGCGTACAGCGTCTCGGTCACCACCTGGGGCGTGCGGCCGGTGACCATCAGCAGGATGCGGCGCAGATAGTCGTGGGGCGGTCGGAGCGCGGGGGCGATGGCGGTCATGGCTGAAAGTCCTGCGCTGGATGAATGGCGAACCGGGGCGTCCGTGCCTCCCTGGCCATCGTTGGGTGTCCGATACCGCCGGTTCGCGGAGCATGATGCGCCAGCCTGCACCCGTGCCGGGCGTTTGAAAAGCTTTTCGTGCGGGAGATCTCAGTGTTTAGTCGCGCGGTGTCCTCATAATGTGACGCGGTTCACAGCGCCGCTGGTCCGCCGCGTGCCGTTGGGAGGCGCTTACCCCGGCCGCTACCGTGCAAGTCAGCCCGGAGCCCCGTGGGAGCGGCCTCCGGCCGCGATGGGGCCTCGCGAACTGCCTCTGAGGTTCGCGGGTGACCGCGGCCTCGCAGCGCGGCGATAAGCCTTGGACTCCTGGGATGGGGCCGCGCGCGCTCTGCTCCGGTCTGCCGGACCAGCAGTTCCAACTTTGGGTGGTCGCTGCCGGCTGCGTGCCGGCGGCAAGGCTGATGGTGGATGCGCTGCGCTTATCCACCCTAAAAAACCGGCTCCGCTGTAGGGTGGATAAGGCGCGCCGCTCGGTGTCAGGGACCTGGCACAGCGGTCGCGCGCGCCGCATCCACCAGGGGTCGCTGCCTGCCGGGCCAGGCACTTCAACAACAAGCTTTTCGATCCGCACCCACCCTCGGCCGGGCGCCTACGCTGGTGCCATGACCACTCGCATCCTCCATCTCGCCGCCTACGACATCAGCGATGACGGCCGCCTGCGCGACGCGCTCAAGGTACTCAAGAGCTACGCCAGCGGACGCCAGAAGTCGGTGTTCGAGTGCTTTCTCACCGCGGCCGAGCGGCAGCGCCTGCTCGACGAGGTACGCGAGGTCATCGACCCGATCGAAGACCGCTTTCTGCTGGTCCGGTTGGACCCCCGCGGCAAGGTCCGCGTCCGCGGCCGCGGCGTCAAGCCGGCCGATCCACCCTGGTTCTATGTGGGCTGACACCATGAGCACACTCTATCTGGACCGCCGCAACTGTGCCCTCGATCTCGAAGGCCGCGTGTTGGTCGTCTCCGTCGACGGCGTGCGCGAGACCACCGTGCCACTGCATCTGCTCGGGCGCGTCGTGCTGCGCTCCAACGTCACCCTGGGCAGCAGCCTGCTGCCGCGGCTGGCCGCCGCCGGGATCGCGGTCATCGCTTTCGGCGGGCGCTTCGGCCGCCATCATGCCACCGTGCTCGGCGCCACCCACAACGACGCCGCCCGCCGCGTCGGCCAACTGCGCGCCTACGACGACCCGGTGTTCCGCAGTCGCTGGTCGCGCCGGCTCTGTCTGGGCAAGATCCGCGCCCAGCGCCGCCTGCTCAATCAGGCCGCCGCCGTGCGTCCCGACCAGCGGCACGCGCTCACCAAGGCGCTCGACGCCCAGGATCAGGCCCTTGCGCGGCTGCGCGCCGAGCCGGGTCTGGACGCCGGTCAACTGCGCGGTATCGAGGGCGCCGCCGCGGCGGGCTTCTTCCACGGCTACACCCAACTGTTCGCCCCCGCGTTGGACTTCACCGGGCGCAACCGCCGGCCCCCGCGCGACCCGGTCAATGCCGCGCTCTCGCTCGGCTACACCCTGCTGCATGCCGAAGCCGTGCACGCTGCCCATCTCGCCGGACTCGACCCCATGGTTGGCTTCTACCACGAACTCGACTTCGGCCGGCCGTCGCTGGCCTCCGACCTCATCGAACCCCTGCGCGGCCAAGTCGAACAGTGGGTCTGGGAGAGCTTCCGCGAGCGCCTGCTGCGCCTGGAAGACTTCACCCGCGACGGCGATGCCTGTCTGCTCGGCAAGAACGCCCGCCAGCGCTATTTCGCCGCCTACGAAATCTTTGCCCGTCCCCGCCGCCGCCTGCTGCGCCGCTGGTGCACCAAACTCGCCGTCCTGCTCGGCGAGCGCGGCCGGCCCCACGCCACCGCCACCGCCACCGCCACCGAGTAGCACCGCCGATGGACACCGACAGCCCTGAACTGCCCGCGCGGATCGATCCGCAGCGCGACACCCCGAGCCCGCTCTATCTCGCCCCCGCGGGTCAGACCTGGGTCGGTCTGGACGGCCCGGCCTTGCGTATCAGCCAGCCCGATCGGGCCGAACGGCTCTATCCGTTGCGCCGCATCGGCCGTGTCCACACCAATCAACGCGTGGACTGGGAGCAGGACGCCCTGCTGGCCTGCGCCGAGGCCGGCATCCCCGTTTTGTTCCTGGACGACGACGGGCGCATCCTCGCCCGCCTGCTCGGCCGCCCCGGTCAACGCGACGAATTGCGCGGCCGGCTGATCGAATTCCTGCTGCGTCCCGAGGCCGCCGGCATGTTGCGCCACTGGATGGACCAGCACCGCCACCGCGCCGCGCGCTGGGCCGCCCTCAAGCTCGGCGCCTTTGGCACCAAAACGCGCCGCAACCGCCGGTCCGGGGTCGGGGGCTTGCCGCTCGCCGTTCACCCGAATCCAGCCGCCGCGGGCGCGCCGCCGCTGACACCCCCGACTGACCTTGATCCGTCCGTGCCGGAGCTGGCCGGGACCAGGGAGACGCCCCCCGCGTTGCGGGCCGCGGTCGCGAACTCACCGGCAGTCTCCACCGCTGGCTCATCCATGAAGGCGATTAGAGATCATGGCAATCAACCAAACCCGACTGCACCTGCTGGCCTACGACATCGCCGACCCCAAACGGCTGCAACAGGTCCACCGTGCCGTCCGCCGCGCCGGCATCCCGCTGCAATACTCCGTATTCCTCATTCCCGGCCGCGCCGCCGACGTCGAATACCTGCTCCGGGAGCTGGACCAACTCATCGAAGCACGCGAAGACGACATCCGTGTCTATCCGCTGCCCAACCGTCTTTCGGTTGACCGCTACGGTCGCCAGCACCTGCCGCAGGGGCTTGATCTCATCAGCGGCGATCACCTGCACGACAGTCTCCTGTTCCTGATCGGCACCCCCGAAACGCCCTTGCCGGGCGATGACGGAGACCCCGATTGACCCGTGCCGATCCCGACCGACCTCCGCCGGCGCCCTGACGACGCACGCCGCTGGCCGGGACTACGACCAAGCGCAGTAGGTTGGGGTGAGGAACGACCCCCAACGATCGGCGGCCGGCAGGTTGGGGTTCGTTCCTCACCACAACCTACGGGCTACGGGCTGATCAATGCCGTGCGCCGGTGTGCGGCGCCGATCACGCACATCGCGGTCAAGAATCCGGCCATTGATGCTGCGGAACTGCAC
>NZ_CAIZIZ010000305.1 GCF_903933125.1 uncultured Lamprocystis sp.
GGTGACGGCTGGTGTTTTGGTCGACTTCAGACGATACCGCCGGTCTCCCGCTGCCGCCACCTCCGCAGGAGCCGCCGGCCCTGGTCCAGCCCACCCGTGCACAGCGCCCGGCCTCAGGCAAAAATGGCCAAAGTCGAGGTAGTGGCTGCCGATCAGCGTCTCCAGGGGGCAGCGAAACATCTCGGCCATGCGCGCGTTGGCTTGGGTGATGCGCCCCTCCAAGTCGGTGAGAAAGATGGCCACATCCGAGGCGTCGAAGATGAGCCGCAGCCGCTCCCGGCTCTCCAGCAGCTCGCGATGCGCCCGGGCTGTCTCATGCAGCGCCGCGGTCACCCGCCGGTGGGTGCGCAGCAGGGTCCAGGCGAGCAATGCCAGGCTGACACTCAGGGCGCTGCCGACCCCCAGGACGATCCAGCCCGTGTCGGTAAAACGGGCTTGACGATCGAACGCCGGGAGGGTGTGGGCGCGCAGCGTCCAGGAATGCCCACCCAGTTCCACGCGAGCGGTCTCCTGGAAGCCCTGCGTGGTGGGTTCCACACCGGGCGCCGAACTGAACATCGTCTCCGCCGGGGCGATCAGGGTGCCGTCGTAGATCGTCAGCGCGATCCGATCAGTCAGCTCGGGGAAGTTGCGCTGCAGGAAGCTTTGCATCAGGTCCGTCATGCGTAGCGGCGAATAGGCCCACCCCAGGAGATTGGCCCGCCGTTGCTCCAGCGTGTCATGGGGTAAACCTGGCTGGTAGATGGGAAGATAGAGCAGAAAACCGGCCTGAACATCCTGCTCGGTCTCCTGAACCAACCTGACCTGGCCCGAGAGGGCCGTGCGATCCTCGTCCCAGGCCCGCGTCATGGCCTCCCGGCGGACCGCGTCGGAAAACATGTCGTAGCCAAGGGCGCGCTGATTGCGCCAGTCGAAGGGTTCGAGGTAGACGATGGCGGTCGTGATCGCCCGCTCGCCCGGCGGGCGCAGTGCGAAGTCGGGAAAGCCCTCCGCGCGGATCGCCTGGGCCAGCGTCGCCGTGTCGGCCGCCGCGATCAGCCGCGCGAAGCCGACCCCGCGGATGCCCGGATCGTGCGCTGGGAGCTGCAGCGATGCCACGTAGGCGCGAAACTGCGCCCGGGTGACCCGCTCATTGGCCGCAAAGAGTCCCGCCACCCCGCGCAGGATTTGCTCGTTGGCCTGCAGGCGGTTCTCCAGGCCGGTCTGCACCTTGTCCATCTGCTGACGGAAGTCCGCACGACGGAAGTCACGCTGTTGGTGCTGCCCGTTCACCCACACCAGCACGGTGATGGCCAGCCCGCTGCCGAGGACGAGCCAAGGCCACAGGGATGGCCACAGGGTGAGTGAGCGGCGCCGCGGTGGGGGCCTGGGCGGCAAGTGGTCACTCCGAGCCATCGCTGGGTCAGCGTGGTCCATCGTTTAACCGGCAGGAGGTCGGCTCGGGAGAGGCGGGGGACAGAGAGGCCGGAAAGGTCCGATACAGCGGTTGCGGATCGACCGGTTTGCTGATGGAATTTCCCGACCACCTTGTTCTTGCATGACATCACCTGGCCGCTCAGAGTGGCGCCGACCTTGGCCTGAGCGTTGGCGAAGGCGGTGGGCATCGAACCGGCAACCAGGGCGGCGGGCAGGCCCAGGATGCGTGATGTCTTGATGTATGCCCGCCAGGTGAGTGGGAGTGAAACATCACGCGCGCTGTTGGTTGCGCAGGACCGGACGACGAAGTCTTTAGGGTAGTCTAGCGGGTGGCAGACTGTCTATCCGAAGAGCGAAGCAGGTTTTCCGACAAACGAAGCGAGGCACGCGCGGGACCTTGCGGACTCGGGCTGACGGACACGAGTACGATCAGTCCGGAACGGCCTGGATGAAGACGATGATGACCAGCGCGTTGGGCTGGCCCCGTGACTGCGTCGGCTGTTGGCCCCTTGTCCTGATCCAGGTCCGAACGGCGGCGGCGCCCGGCCAGCAAATCGGAGGACCGCGACACCCATCCGCGATCCTCCCGCCTACCTACTCGGTCGGCTCCAGCAGCGCCGCGGCGACGGCCTGCTCGACCTGGTCGCTGACCTGCTGGCGTCGTGTATCCGCCAGATGGCTATGAAGGTGAATCGGTGGTAGAAAAACTTTCGACCGACACGGGGATCACTCTATCAAAAAGGTGAAAGTTATGCTGAAGAGCTATGAAGCCGTCTATGAGAAAGGACACTTGACGTGGCTGGGCGAGCAGCCGAATATCGACTCGGCCCGGGTTATCGTCACGGTATTGGTTGCAAACAGCGATCGGCCGAAACGCCGCTCTGCTCCCTCATCCCTGGCCGGCCAGGTGGAAATCCTTGGCGACATCGTTTCTCCGCTGGTCGATGAGAAGGACTGGGAATGTCTGAAGTAATCGTCCTGGACACCCATGTCTGGCTTTGGTACGTCAATGGCAACACGGGACAGTATCCCGCGGCATGGGTCGAGCGCATCGCCACGGCGACCCGAGTAGCCATTTCACCTGTTTCTTGTTTTGAAATCGCCTTGGCGGAAAACCGCGGCCGGATCAGTTTGAAGTGTCCTGTGGCAGCGTGGTTCTCAGACGCATTGGAACCTGCCGGAGTCGAACTATTTCCCCTGACGCCCGCCATAGCGACACGCGCAGTCCACCTGACTCCAGCCCATCGCGATCCCTTTGATCGAATGATTATTGCCACGGCCTTGGAATATGGCGCCATGCTCGCCAGTGTCGACGGGCTCTTTGTTCATTATCCGGAACTCGGCGGCAGCCTGCTCAAATAAGGTCTAGTCCCCCAGCCAAAATACTGACAAGGGCTGAGCCGCAAGGCGAGGCCCTTTTTGTTTGGGCTTCGGGTGCATTCTGGGCGAGTCTGCTTCGAGCCCCCACTATCTGATCATTTGACAAGGGCGCCCGAAGGGGATTACAACCATGCATATTCACAACGCTGGTTATCGAATTGCAAGGATTATATCCACCGTCTTGCCGAGCACGCCCTCAAACGCGCCTTGGCCCGCTCCCCCGCGGCGGTCATCCTCTTCGAGATCAAGCTCTACAAGACACTTCAGCCGTAGCGCGGATTCTACGAATTGATCGACGATCTGCGGCCCGAATCCGCGACCGTGGTCGCGCCGGTCGATGGCCCCTACGAGCAGCGGCGCGGCGTCTGGGCAATGGGATTGAGCGACGCGCTGGGGCGAGGGCGCCGCGAGCGGCTGAACCCGTGGGTGGGGCGCGAAGCGGTTCCGCCTTGCTTTCGCGATCAGTGCACGGGCCTGCCGGTAGATGACAGCGTCAGCCCGACCTGTCAGGCCGCCCATTGCGTCGACAGCGCCTCGGCCTGGGCCAGCACCGTCTGTACGGCGGCATCCTGAAGGTCCGGCGGGTAGCCGTACTTGCGCAGGATGCGCTTGACCAGGACGCGCATCCGCGCGCGGGCACTCTCGCGGTGCGACCAGTCCACGGTGATACTCCCCCGCAGGCCGGTCAGCAGCTCGTGGGCGATGACCTTCAGGGCGTCGTTCCCCATGACCTCGATGGCGCTCTGGTTCTCGGCCAGGGCGTCGTAGAAGGCGATCTCGTCCGCCGACAGCCCTTCGGCCTCGCCCCGTTGGCGGGCCTCGCGGATATCCCGCGCCAAGCCGATCAGTTCTTGCAGGATCTCCACCGTGCTGATGGCATTGGTGTGGTAGCGCGCGATGGCTTCCTCCAGCCGCTCGGAGAAGCGCCTGGTCTCGACCACGTTGGAGCGGGAGCACGAGCGAATCGCGTCGTTGAGCAGTTTGCGCAGCGCCTCCAGCGCCAGGTTCTTCTTCTTCATCTGCGCCAGTTCAGCGAGAAATTCCTCGGACAGGATGGCGATATCCGGCGTGGTCAGTCCGGCCGCGGTGAGGATATCGACGATCTCCGTGGAGACCACGGCGCGGTCGATGATCTGGGCGATGGCGAAGTCCCGATCCGCGCCGCCTCCAGCCCGTTCACCGGCCGATTTCACCAAGGCGGCGCGGATGGTCTGGAAGAAGGCGACCACGTCGCGGATGGCCCGCGCTGCATCGCTTGCCGCTGCCAGGGCGAACGCCTTGGAGAGGGCGAGCACCGCATCCTGATACCGACGGTGCGCACGCTGCTTGGCCTCCGCGGTCTGCTCGCGCTCGGCCGCCGCGTGCTGGTGCGCCAGAATCCATTCGATGGCCTCGGCCATGACCACGAGGCGCTGTTGCGGCGCGCCCGCCAGACCGCGGCGGTAGTCGAAGCCGTGGAACATCGCCGCCACCACGTTATATTTCTCCAGCAGCACCGCGACGGCCTGTGCCTCATCGATCCCGGTTTGATCCTGGTCCGCGGCGGAATACTGACTCAGGGCTTCTTTCAGGTTCTGGGCGATGCCGATGTAGTCCACCACCAGCCCCGCTGGCTTGTCGCGGAACACCCGGTTGACCCGCGCGATGGCCTGCATCACGGCGTGGCCGTGCATCGGCTTGTCGACATACATAGTGTGCATCGCCGGGGCGTCGAAGCCGGTCAGCCACATATCCCGCACGATGACCAGTTGCAGCGGGTCCTTGGGGTTCTTGGCGCGCTTCGCCAGCAGGTCGCGCCGGCCCTTGCTTCCGATATGGGGTTGCCAGTGGAGCGGATCGGCGGCCGAACCGGTCATGACCACCTTCAGCCGTCCCGCCGTGTCGTCGTCGGCGTGCCAGTCCGGGCGCAGCGCGATCAGGGCTTGGTAGAGGGCGACGCAGATGCGCCGGCTCATGCACACGATCATGGCCTTGCCGTCCAGCGCGGCGACCCGGTCCTCGAAGTGCTGCACCAAGTCGGCCGCCACCAAGTTCAGGCGCTTCTCGGCCCCGACCAGGGCCTCGACAGTCGACCACTTGCGCTTCAGGCGTTCCTGCTCGCTCTGCGCCTCGTCCTCGATCAGCTCAGCGGTCAGCTCGGCGATCTCGGTGTCGATGCGCGGCTTCTCGTCCTCGGGCAGTTCGATGCGGGCGAGCCGGCTCTCGTAGTAGATCGGCACCGTCGCGCCGTCCTCGACCGCGCGGCTAATGTCGTAGATGTCGATATAGTCGCCGAACACCGCTCGGGTGTTGACGTCGTCCCCGTCGATCGGTGTCCCGGTAAAGCCGATGAACGCGGCGTTGGGCAGGGCGTCGCGCAGGTGCTTGGCGAAGCCGTAGTCGATCTCGCCGGTCTGGCGGTCCAGCCGGGCCTTGAAACCGTAATGGCTGCGGTGCGCCTCGTCGGCGATCACCACCACATTGCGGCGGTCGGTCAGCAGCGGGTAGACATCCTCGCCGGCACTCGGAAAAAACTTCTGGATCGTGGTGAAGATGATCCCGCCGGACGCGCGGTTCAGCGCATTGCGCAGATCCTCGCGGCTCTGCACCTGAACCGGCGTTTGACGCAGCAGGTCGGCGCACATCACAAAGGTGCCGAACAACTGGTCGTCGAGATCGTTACGGTCGGTGATGACCACGATGGTCGGGTTGGCCAGCTCCGGCCGGCGCACCAATTGCCCGACGTAGAAGACCATCAGCAGACTCTTGCCCGAGCCCTGGGTGTGCCAGATCACCCCGGCCCGGCGGTCACCGCGCCGATAATCCTTGACCCCGCGCAGTCCATAGTCTTCCGGGTCCTCGCCAACGCGCCCGTCCCCTGGGGCGATGGCGCGTACGGTGGAGGTCACCGCACGCCGGACGGCATGGAACTGATGATAGCCGGCGATAATCTTGATCAGGCCCGCGCCGGTGTTGCCGAACACGATGAAGTCCTGGATCAGGGCCAGGAAGTGGCGGCGCTCGAACACCCCCGCGGTCAGCACCGGCAACTGCGGCGCGGTCTTCGGCGCAATCGTGCGTCCGTCAGCGGTGCGCCAGGGCATGAAGCGCTCCGCGTCCGCCGTCAGCGAGCCGATGCGCGCGGCGAGACCGTCGGACGTCACCAGCACCGCGTTGGTGCGAAACAGTGAGGGAATTTGCGCCTTATACGTCTGGATCTGATTGAAGGCCGCGTGCAGGGTTGCCTGCTCGTCCCCCGCGTTTTTGAGCTCGATCACCGCCAGCGGCAGGCCGTTGACGAACAGCACCACGTCGGCGCGCCGCTTGATCCCGTTCTCGATCACGGTGAACTGTGAAACCGCCAGCCAGTCGTTGGCGTCCGGATTGGCGAAGTCCACCAGGCGCACCCGGTCGCCGCGGATAGTCCCATCCTCGGCATAGAACTCCACCGCCACACCGTCGACGATGAGCTGATGCAGCCGGCGGTTCTCCTCGATCAGCGAGGGCGAGGCGCTCGCGACCACCTGCATCAGGGCGTCGTGGCGTGCCTCGGCAGGGATGTGCGGGTTGAGCCGGTCGATGGCGGCCTTCAGGCGTCCCAGCAGCAGCACGTCGGAGTATGCCTCGCGCTCGGGGGCGCTGCCGTCGGGGCCGATTCGGGCGTCGGTGGAGCGGGTGTAGCCCAGGCTCTCCAAGTGCTCCAGCAGCAGGGTCTCGATGTCCGCTTCAGAGAGGTAAGCCATCAGGTGGTTTCTCCAGTCCGGTTATCCGCACGCCTTCGCTTCGCTTGTGGCTCGCCCATGCGCCATAAACCTGCTTGTGACTCACGAACGGACGCTTGTTACTCATACCTCCGCATCACACACCGGTCACCCCCACACCGCCATCCAACAACGCGGCCTGATCATCGTTATCCTGATCGTCCAGCACCCGCAGTTCCCTTGGGTTTCTGATCTCCCACCGTTGTCCGACGGGGAAGATATCACCGAGCAGCGAGATCGCAAGCTTCTCCTGAAAGGCCCGGATCACCTGTTGGTAGGCGTCTTGCTCGAAGTGTACGCGCACCCGCCGCGGCTTCTCGCTGATGAGCAAGACCAGCGTCGCATTGCCGTCGAACTGATCCACCGAGCGATCCAGTGCGATCACGAATCCGTTGATGCGCGTATCCGTGAGCGGTTCCGACTGCCGGAAGATCCGTGCTGCTTCCTGCAACACCTCTGCCGTCTCACTGCTGAAGTTGAACTGTTGCCGCGGACGGCCCGCCGGCCGGGTACGCGCCCAGGTAAGACCGATGTCGATACCCTGTCCGACTTGCGCGAGTCGCGCAACGGCATCGCACAGGTTGGCGCTGACACCAAGGGCCACCGACTCGTCGAATGGCGCGAACGCATTCTCCGCCAGTGCCCGGTTGGCCGCGCGTTTCGCGGCGGCTAGTGCATCCGCGAGCCGCAGCGTCACCGCCCGGGCAAAGGGCGGCTCACCAAGATCAAGGGTCTGCTGACCCCCGATGCGCGGCTGGACCGGCGACAAGATGCTCAGCACATAACTGCCGCGCTCGCTTTGCCCGAGCCGGACCGACTTCATATACTCGGTCGCCTCAGTCACCTTGCGCGCGTGGTAGCTGCGTCGCGGGTCCACCACGGTACAGGCTGCCGCCAACAGCAGATTACCCGCCTCGCGATAGAGCGCCACACCGTCGTCGATCGCAATGGACCCGTCCGCGCCGCCGCCGAAGGCCCGCACCCGGACCACGTCGATCCCCGAGGTGACAAGGTCTTGATAGACGCTGAGTGCTGAACGCCCTTCCAGACGGGCCAGCAAATGGACCGCATCCGCCATACGCGAGGCGTAATCGCCCAGGTCGTCGCGGATCGGTACCAGGATCTCGACCGTCCCGTCGCCTGTTTCGGCAGGGACATAGACGAGCGCCTTGTCGCCGATGCGATCGGTCTGCCGCCAGCCCTGTTGATCCAGGTAAGACTTCAGGTCGACCCAGGACAGCCGACGCAGTGCTTCTTGATCGGTGTAGGTCGGGTTAGCGAAGCGTAACCCGACGGCCCCGTCCTCAGTCATGGCCGATACCCTCGAAATCCGTGTATTTGCACGCCCAATCCCGCGGATAAAGCCCCCTCTCGACAAAACGTAGAAAGCTCGAGTAGGGCCAATCTGCCGCGTTGTCGACGTACCCATGCTTCACGGGATTGTAATGGATGTAGTCGACATGCCGGGAAAAATCGTCATCGTCGCGGATCACATGCTCCCAATAGCGATGTTGCCACAACGCCTGTTCGCCTCTGGCGCGCCGCGCCGGATCGGCTGGACTTGGTAAGGGCCCAGGCCAGTGCTTCGTAACCCATGTCTTTACGAGCCGCCAACGCAGGGAATAATCCGCATCGTCCCCAGGCAGCGTCCAGATACAGTGCAGATGGTCCGGCATGATCACAATCGCGTCGATCCGAAACGGGCGTTTCGCCTTGACTGCACGAAAAGCCCCGCGCAAGCAGTCAATACTCTCCGGGTCTGTAAATAGCGGACGGCGATCCGCGGTGACCAAGGTGAAGAAGAAGGTGCCTCCGGGGACGATGGCGCGTCGGTATTTCATCGGCGGAGAGTTCGTGCCGGCGTCTCGTCGGGTTACGCTTCGCTAACCCGACCTACGACTTTCTCAGCATCCTGGATACGGATCTCACCCGACATCAGCTTGGGGAGGAGGAGGTCGCGGGTTTGGGCGAGGGTGCGGGACTCGTCCGTGTTCATCCTCACTCGGCTATCCAACGGACCAACCACATCTTCAAACGAGGCCAACAATTCCCGGCTCGGTGAGCAAACGCGCAACGACTCGAACTGCTTCTTGTTGATTGCCCCAAAGACAGTCCCAGTATGCTCGTACTGCTGTAACTGCAACTGAAGAGCCCACGCTGTATGGTAGGTGAAGGAGCGATAGCCGTTGGGATGCCTTAGCGCGGCTACCCCCCGGCCGATGCAACTTTTCTCCCAGGCAAGATTGATATCGCCGACAGGTGCCCGGACGCTGACTAAGGTGTCATCCATCTCCGCAATACGTGTAGGTGCGGAACAAAATATCCTGCGCTTTGGGTAGCGAAACCCGAAGTCCGTACGGCCTTGAAAAAATGGCAGTCCATCGCCCACTTCGTTGTAGGTGCTTCCCGGCGGTGACTGTCCCATCGTCAGGGCAAAGCGCTGCCCGATCGTGGCTAGGTCCCACCCCTCAGGCTTCCCCTCCGCATCCAGCCGCTCGGGGAACAGCGACCACAACTCGGGGGCGAGATAAGGTTCCATGCCTTCCTGCTTGGCGCGGGTGGGGCCGAAATCGACGAACCAGTCCTTGAACAGCGCCCGCGCCATCGCCTCCAGCGTCTCGTTCATACGGCGGTTTAGCTTGATCTTGTCGTCGATGGCAGCAAGGATTGAAGATATTCGCTCCCGGTCCGACAATGGAGGCACCAAGATAGGTAGCTCTGCGATGTCGCCAAGATTCAATGTTGCTTGAACTGTCGTATTCAAGCGACTGTCAATCTGCTCGCGAACCGAAGGCGCGCGCAGGGCAAGCTGAACCCAATAAGCGCCAATTTCGGAGCGTATTGGTAAAACAGCTATTGCTCTGGCGACATTCCAGCCAGCAAGACTTTTCGGAACGATCGCCGTTTGGCCGACGCTACCAACAATCGTAATGATTAACTCGCCACCACGAAGGCGAGTACGAGAATACTTCGCTTCGATCTCTTCCGAAATCCGTAAGGGTTCGCTAACTTGAATTTCTCCGTTTCTTACATCACCGACCCTAACAATAGGAATACCACAAGCAACATGCGAGCCAGGCTGCACAACTCCATATGAAATACTTCGATCCGGTTCTATTAACTCTCGCAAGGGAATTGTTTGTGGCTTAGCCATCGACCACAACTCCCGTCATCTTCTTCCGAATCACCTCCGTTAGTCGCGCCGCTTCATCGAACTGCCCCTCAAGTCGGTCCTGTAACGCCGCGAACCGTTCCACGAACGGCGTCTCATCCTCCTCCACCGCCGCCGCGCCCACATAGCGCCCCGGCGTCAGCACGTAGCCATGCCCGGCGATCTCGGGCGCCGTCGCCGCCTTGCAGAACCCCGGCACGTCGGCGTAGGTGCCCGCGTCCATCTCGCCCCGCCAGGCGTGGTAGGCGTTGGCGATCTGGTCGATGTCCTCGTCCGACAGCTCGCGCCGGGTGCGGTCGACCAGGTGGCCAAGCTTGCGGGCGTCGATGAACAGGATTTCACCGCGGCGGTCGCGCAAGTAGCCGTCGTGCTTGTTCTTGGCCAGGAACCACAGGCAGGCCGGAATCTGGGTCGAATAGAACAACTGACCGGGGAGGGCGATCATGCAGTCCACCACGTCAGCCTTGACCATGGCCGTGCGGATGTCGCCTTCACCGGACTGGCTCGATGACATGGAGCCGTTGGCGAGCACCACCCCGGCGGTGCCGTTCGGCCCCAGATGGTGCAGGATGTGCTGCAACCAGGCGAAGTTGGCATTGCCCGCGGGCGGCGCGCCGTGGGTCCAGCGCGCGTCCTCGCGGAGTCGGTCGCCGCCCCAGTCGGAGATGTTGAAAGGCGGGTTGGCGAGGATGAAGTCGGCGCGGAGATCCGGCAGTTCGTCCTTGTGGAAGCTGCCCTCGTTGTTCCAGCGGATGTCGGCGTCGATGCCGCGCACCGCCAGATTCATCTTGCACAGCCGCCAGGTCACATAGTTGGACTCCTGGCCGTAGATGGCCAGTTCCCCGATGCGCCCGCCGTGCGCCGTCAGAAAGCGCTCGGCCTGGACGAACATGCCGCCGGAACCGCAGCAGGGGTCGTAGACGCGGCCCTGGACCTTGCGGGCGGGGTCCGGGAAGGGCTCCAGCATCTCGACCAGAACGCGCACCACTGAGCGCGGGGTGTAGAACTCGCCGCCGCGCTTGCCCTCGGAGCCGGCGAACTGGCCCAGGAAGTATTCGTAGACCCGGCCCAGCACATCGCGGGCGCGGTCCTGCGTCTCACCGAGCGCGATCCCCGAGATCAGGTCGATCAGCTCGCCCAGCATAACGGCGTTGAGCGCCGGGCGGGCATACTCCTTCGGCAGGACGCCCCGCAGGCGCGGGTTGATCTTCTCGATGGCGAGCATCGCCTCGTCGATCAGCTTGCCGATGCCGGGCTGCCGGGCCTTGGCCTTGAGGTGCGACCAGCGCGCTTCCCGCGGCACCCAGAAGCAGTTGTCGGCGGCGTACTCGTCCGGGTCCTCGGCGCCGTCGGGGTACTCCGCCAGCAGCGCGGCGTGCTTGGCCTCGAAGCTGTCGGAGATGTGCTTGAGGAAGATGAGCCCCAAGGCGACGTGCTTGTAGTCGGAGGGCTCCATGTTGCCGCGCAGCTTATCCGCGGCCTTGAACAGCTCGGCCTCGAAGCCGAGGTCGCCACCGTTGCGACCGGACGCTCCATTGCTCTTCTCATCCACCATGGTCGATCCACACCCCTGCATCGGCGACGGTCGCAGTCGACCGGTCGATTGACAACACAGCCGTCACTATAAACCGTTCAGGTTCCATTGCCCAGCGTTTACCGAAAGGCGCTTCGGTCGTATCTGCATCGTAGATGCGATCCACAATGGCAAGGCGGGTATCATCGATCACGGCACGGCCTCGCGTTCATCACCGATTCCAGTTGTCGAGATCGACTTGGACTGTGTGGCCTTGTCGGACGTTCTCGATCGCCTCCATCAGCCGCTTGCGGTTGTCCGGGCTGCGCAGTAAATAGGCCGTCTCATCGTCGGCATCGGGTTCCGCTTCGCATACCGCAATTTCGATAGTCTTGTTCTTGAACAAGACTCTCAACGAGTCCAAGAAGTCCGCATCCAGTTCTTCCGTTTTCAATCGGTAAGTCGTATACATGGGGGCACCCATTCAGTATCGCAGTCACTATTTCAGCCAAAACGATACGCCGAGAGACGTGTCTCCAATACCCGGTCGGTAAACACGCACCGGCCGCGGTCCTGGTCCGCCGCACCCACGGCTACCATCAGCGGCAGCAGATGTTCTTCAGCCCGTGGGGGGTGCGAAAGACGTGCGGCGGGCGCCTGTGCCCAATCGATCAAGTTCTGGCTTCGTTGCGCCGGTTCGGCCTCCACGGTTGCGGTCAGCCAGCGGTCGAAGGTGTCGGAAATCGGTCCGAATCGGGGATCGCCAAAACCGCGCATATTGTGAAAACTCATCCCGCTGCCAACGATCAAAACACCCGCGTCCCGTAACGACGCCAGCGCCCGCCCCGCGTGCAGATGGGCCTGGGGATCAAGATCCTGACGCAGCGACAACTGCACCACCGGGATCTCGGCCGCGGGAAACATGAGTTTCAGCGGCACGAACATCCCATGGTCGAAGCCGCGGCTCGGGTCGACCTGAGCGGGCAGTTGGGCCTGGCTGAGCAACTTGGCGATCTGTGCCGCCAGCCGTGGTTCGCCGGGGGCTGGATAGCGCAGTTCGTAAGTGTGTGGCGGAAACCCGGAGTAGTCGTAGATCAGCGCCGGTTGTTCTCCAGTGGTGACGCTAAACACCGGTTCAAGCCAGTGCGCCGAGACCAGCACGATGGCGGTCGGGCGCTGGGGCAGGGTGTCTGCCACGCTCTCAAGGAAGCGGCCCATGAGGTTCCAGGCGGTGGGAGGGTTCCAGTCCATGAAGAAACAGGGGCCTGCGCCGTGAGGAACGAACAGGGTCGGCATGCGGGTCTTGGTGTCCATGATTTTCCGATAATCGCCTGAAGGCGCCAATATACCGGCTGGGATCGGCGGGTGCGAGCGGATGCAAGCCCACTCTCCCCACCACGACCCTCTCCGCGGGGCTCGCTGCCGCGGGTCCGATCCCGGTCAGACGGTCCGTGTTCCGATTCTGAACAACTGATTCTGGCAATCAGCGTCCGTTATTCCTATACTCACAGATAGTGAACCGTTTCAAAGTTGATCGAGACTTGAACAGGGCGACACTGACGATGACAATCACACAACCGGGCAATCGCGACCGCCGCCGTCACTGGACTGGATCGCTCGTATGAAGCGCCATCGCCGCTTGATCAGTTTCGACTGGGCGATGAAGCGCCTGCTGCGCAGCAAAGCCCATTTCGGGATTCTCGAAGGGTTTCTCACCGAGTTGCTGCGCGAGGAGATTCAGATTCTGGAAATCCTGGAGAGTGAGAGCAACAAGGAGACAGCGGCCGACAAACAGAATCGGGTGGACTTGAAGGCGCGCAATGCCGGGGGTGAAATCATCCTGATCGAGGTGCAGTATCAGCGGCAGTTCGATTATTTGCAGCGCATTCTGCACAGCACGGCGCGGACGGTGGTGGAGAATCTCGATGAAGGCCAGCCCTATGGCGAGGTGGTCAAGGTCATCTCGGTCAGCATCCTGTATTTCGACTTGGGCCAGGGTGAGGATTACGTGTATCACGGTGCCACCCGGTTTATCGGCCTGCATCGGCAGGATGAATTACGTCTGAGCGAGGCGCAACAGGATCTCTACCGGCGCCAGGAGCCGCACGCGCTGTTTCCGGAATATTATCTCATTAAGGTCAATCAGTTCGATGACGTGGCCCGCGACTCACTGGACCAGTGGATCTATTTCCTCAAGCACGAGGAAGTGCCGGAAGGCTTCTCCGCGCGGGGACTGCAAGAGGCCAAGGAGCAATTGGATATTCTCAAGCTCCCGGAGGCTGAGCGGCGGGCCTACGCGCGTTATCAGGACGATTTGCACCAGCAGGCCAGCATGGTGGAATCCTCCTATGGCTGGGGGATGCATCAGGGGCGGAAACTGGGTCGGGAGGAAGGTCGGGAGGAAGGTCAACTGCAGGAGCGTCGGCGCATTGCGCAAAGTCTGCTGGACCTGATTGACGATGACCAGTTGCTGGCAGAGAAGACCGGTTTGAACGTCGGGGACGTACGCGGGTTGCGGGAGGAGCGCCGGCGCGGCTGATTGCCATCCCTTGGGGTCGTGCTGTCCGGCAGGCGGCTAGGCCGCGTTCAGCACATCGAGCAGTTGTGCGGGCTCGGCTTCATCGAGCCGGGCGAAGAGTGCGGTGGCGCGCCGTTCCAGTTCGCGGGTGTCGGCGCCCAGGATGATTTCTTTGATGCCGAGGATGGCGCCCGGCTGCATGCTGAAGCGCCGCAAGCCCAGGCCGAGCAGCAGGCGGGTGAAACGCGGGTCACCGGCCATCTCACCGCACATGGCGACCGGGGTGGCGAGTGCACGGCCGGCTTCGATGGTCATCCGTACCAGACGCAGGATGGCCGGGTGGATGGGATCGAACAGGTAATTGACACTGTCGTCCAGACGGTCGATGGCGAGCGTGTATTGGATCAGGTCGTTGGTTCCGATGGACAGGAAGTCCATGCGTCTGGCCAGGGCGCGGGCGGCCAGCGCGGCGGCGGGGATCTCGACCATGGCGCCGACCTGAAGGGCTGGATCGAAGGCGAGTCCCTCGTGGGTCAGTTCCTCTTTGAGTTCGGCGATGATGGCGAGGACGGACGCGACCTCCTGCACGTTGGTAACCATGGGCAACATGGCGCGCACCGGTCCCAGTGCGCCGGCGCGCAGGATGGCCCGCAATTGCGGACGGAACAGCCCCGGTTCTTTGAGGCAGAGACGGATGCCGCGCAGCCCCAGCGCCGGGTTGCAGCAGCCGGGTCCAGGGTCGCCCAAGGCCTCGCTGCGTTTATCGATGCCCAGGTCAAGGGTGCGGATGGTCAGGGGCAGCCCATCCAACGCGTGAACGATGGTCAGGTAGGTCGCCAGGTGTTCGGCTTCATCCGGCAGGTCATTCCGGTTCATGTACAGGAATTCGGTGCGATAGAGGCCGACGCCGACGGCGCCATTGAAGCGTGCGGCCTGGGCATCCTCCGGCAGATCCAGGTTGGCGAGGAGGTTGATGGTTACGCCGTCGCGGGTGATGGCAGGCCGATCCACCAGGGTGCGCAGATGGCGGCGCCGTGCTTCGATCGCCCCGAGTCGTTGGCGATAGTACGCCAGGCTCTGGGCGTCGGCGTTCGCCAGGACCGTCCCCGTATCGCCATCGACTACCAAGGGCTCGCCGGAGCGGATATAGCGCGTGATGTTGTGCACCCCCACCACGGCCGGGACTGAGAGACTGCGTGCCAGGATGGCGGTGTGGGACACCGGGCCGCCAAACTCGGTGACGAAGGCCACCGCTCCGCGATTGCGCAGGGTGATGGCGTCGGCCGGCATCAGGTCGCGCGCGACCACGACACATCCTTCCAGGTCGCGCTCGGTCGCTTCCAGTTGGGTCGGCGCTCCGTGCAGGAAAGACATGATCTGATCGACCACGTGCTCCACGTCGTCGCGGCGGTTGCGCAGGTAAGGATCATCCATCGCGTCGAAGACGCTGACCAGGGTATCGCGCTGCAACTGGAGCGCCCAGTCGGCACTGAAGAGCTGATCACGGATGATCTTGCGGACCTCGTCGATCAGGGCCACGTCATCGAGCATCAATAAGTGAGTGTCGATGAACTCGGCGATATTGCGCGGCGTGGAGGGCGGGATCTGACTGCGTACCGCCTTGAGCGCCCGGCGCGCCTGCGCGACGGCCGTGTTGAGCCGGTCGAGTTCGTCGCCGACTTGATCGGCGTCGATCAGGGTCTGGGTTGCGGTGTGGATGCCATGTCCGGTGACAAAGGCCGGCCCGATCGCGACCGACTGGCTCGCGGCCACCCCGATGCCTTGGAATGCGATGGTCACTCGCCCTCCCCGAAACGGTTGCGGATGAGCGCCTCGATCGCCGCAATGGCGGCTTCTTCGTCCTCTCCGGTGGCATCGACGGTGATCCATGAGCCGCGACTGGCAGCCAGCATCATGATGCCCATGATGCTCTTACAGTTGACACGCTGGCCGCGCCGTTCAACCTCAATGAAGCTGGCGAAGCCGGCGGCGCAGTTGACCAACTTCGCCGCCGCACGCGCGTGCAGCCCGAGTTTATTGATGATTTCCAACTCTTTACGCACCACCGGCAGCATCCTTTAGGCCATCGCGCGGACAGAGGCAGACGCCGTCGCGACCGCCGGCCAGGGCCTTCTCGACCACGGTATCCAGGTCCAGCCCCGCGTAGGTCAGGGCGCGCAGCAGCATGGGCAGGTTGACCCCGGCGACCACGCGTGTGCGCGGGTGACGATCACGCAGGGCGAGCGCCAGGTTGGCCGGGGTGGCGCCATAGATATCGGTCAGCACGAGCAGACCGTCGCCCTCGTCGAGTCGCTGCGCGAGCCCCTGCGCCTGGGCCAACACCTGTTCGCCGGGGGCGTCGTTTTCCACTTCGAGCGCCTCGGCGCGCGCGGGGCGGGTACCGAAAATCGCGGTGGCTACGCGCAGCAGGTCGCCGCCCAGCGGCTGATGGGTGATCAACAGGAGACCGACGGTCACGGCAGCTCCCGGTGTCGCACCATGACCTTGTGTCCGCCGCGCTCGAAGTGCTCGCAGAGGGTCTCCACGAGATAGACCGAGCGGTGTTGGCCGCCGGTGCAGCCGATGGCGATGGTGAGGTAGAAGCGTCCATCGGTTTCGAATCGCGGAATCCAGCGGTCGAAAAAGGCCGCGATGTCCGCCCGCATCTCGATGACCGGCGGGCTCGCCTCCAGGAACTCCACGACCGGCCGGTCGCGTCCCGTGAGGGGCTTGAGTTCGGTCTGCCAATGGGGGTTGGGCAGGCACCGCACGTCGAACAGAAAGTCCACGTCGTGCGGTATGCCGTGCTTGAAGCCGAAGGATTGCAGCAGAATCGACGCTTTGGGCGAGACCTCGCCGGCGAGCCGCACGCGGATCAGGTCGCGTAATTCGTGAACATTGGTCAGCGTGGTCTCGATGCGGATATCGGCCGCCTGCCGAATCGGTTCGAGCAGTTGACGCTCCAGCTTGATGGCTTCTGCCAGCGCACGGTCGGGCCGGGTCAAGGGGTGGCGGCGGCGGGTTTCGCTGAAGCGGCGGATCAGGGTGTCGGTGTGCGCGTCGAGGAAGACCACCTGGCAGGCCACGCCGCGTTCCTGGGCGGCCTGAATCAGACCGGGAAGGTTCTTGAGTTCGCCCGGGTTGCTGCGGGCGTCGACGCCGACCGCGGTGTCTTTGAACGCGTCACTGCCGGCATCTTTCAGGCCCAGCGCGAGGTCCTTGAGCAGGAACAGCGGCAGGTTGTCGATGCAGTAGAACCCCAGGTCTTCGAGCGTGCGCAACGCCACACTTTTGCCGGAGCCGGACAATCCGCTGACGATGACGAGTCTCATGGCAAGGTCCGTGGGTCGATGGGTTGCGGGATGACGTCAGGTGCCCGAACACGCGCGTCCTTCGGGTTTATCGTCCGCGGTCGCGGGTTCCGCCGCCACCGCGCCGGGCCTGGACCCTGGTGGGTCGGGATGATCGTTGCTGATCGCGCGCGTCTGCCGGTCAATGAAGTCTACACCGGCATCGTACCCGCGGATCCGCAGGATTTGATGACGGACGGCCGCTTCCACAATAATCGCGAGATTACGCCCAGGGGCGACCGGCATGGTGATGCGCGGCACGGCCACGCCCAGAATGTTGGTGGCTGACAGACTTCCGGCGAGTCGGTCGATGCGGTCCAACTGAGTCCGGTCGAGCGGTTTCAGGTCGATGATCAGATTGAGGGTCTTGCGGCGGACGACCGCGCCCTCGCCGAACATGGCGCGGATGTTGAGGATGCCCAGGCCCCGCACCTCGAGGAAATCGATCAGCGGCTCGGGGCAGGAGCCCTCCAGTTTCTCCGGGGCGATCCGCGCGAACTGGGGGGCGTCATCGGCGATCAGCCGGTGTCCACGGGTGATCAGGTCCAGTGCCAGTTCGCTCTTGCCGACCGCCGGGTCCCCGACCAGCAGGACCCCCATGCCCAACACCTCAATGAAGACGCCGTGGACGATGGTGCGTTCCGCCAGGGCATGGGTGAGGTAGTAGCGCAGTTGATTGATCAAGTCATCGTCGGTGACGGGCGATCCGACCAGCGGGGTGTGGGTGCGCTCGGCCCATTCCCAAAAGGTTGCGGCGGGTTCGATGCCATCGGCAAAGATCACCGCCGCCGGCCGTTCGCTGAAGAGTTTTTCGACGGTCTCCCGGAACGCGGTTGGACCGAGACCCGCCAGGTAGACCAATTCCGCGCGGCCAATGACCTGGAGCCGGTTGGGGTGGATGCAGTTTAAGGATCCGATCAACGCCTGTTTGGCTGTTTCCGGACAAGCCCCCCGCAAGGAGCGGGGGGTCTCTGGTTCGGGGGTCAGCCAGTTCAACCGGGCGCGCGGCCAAGTGAGTCGGATCAGCGATTGGAGCGTGTCGGTCATGGGTCGGCGCCCGTGCTGGGCTGGTGGCCGCTGAACACGCGCAGGATGGCGCTTGGCGAGTCGGCCTCGCGCAGTCGCTTGCGGACCTGGGGGTCGTTGAAACGGCCCGCCAGTTGGGCCAGGAGTTGCAGATGCTCGTCGGTGGCCGCCTCGGGCACGAGTAAGGCGAAGGCCAGATCGACCGGCTCGCCGTCGACGGCATCGTAGTCCACCCCCTGGCTGAGCGAGACGAAGGCCCCGATGGATTGCGTCACCTCTTTGACGCGGGCGTGCGGCAGCGCAATGCCGTGGCCGAGGCCGGTACTGCCGAGTCGCTCACGTTCGAGGAGACAGTCGAAGACCAGGTCCGCGTCCAACCGCGGGTGGTCGGCGGCCAGGAGGCTTGCCAGCGTTTCGAGCAGGCGCTTCTTACTCGCAATGGCGAGGCGACAGCCAAGCCGCTGCTCGGTGATGAAATCGGGCCGGAACATGGGTCAGCGTCCCCCGCGTGTGGTGCGAGGCGGTGTCGTGCGGGTGGTGCGCAAGGTTGCACCGGGCTGGTCATTGGGGGTCATGTCGCTTGTTTCCTCTAGGCCATCCGGACGGCGCGGGAGCCTCACAGTAGCTCGGATTCGCTCCTGTCTCAATGAAAACACCTTGAACGAGACCGTTCAAGGTGTCCGCTTGGTCGGGGGTACCGGTCGGCCCGTGGCTGCGGGCGGCGTGCTACTCGGGCTCGCCGCTCTTGGCGCCGGTGGCCGCTACCGGCCGGTGGTTCGCCTTTTTCTCTTTATGGCGAAGGATTTGACGGTCCAGCTTGTCGATCAGGGTATCGATGGCGGCATACATATCCTCATGCACGGAGTCGGCAAACAGCTTACCGCCGTTGACATGCAGGGTTGCCTCCGCCTTTTGGGCCAGCTTTTCCACGCTCAGAATCACGTGAGCGTTGATGACGTGGTCGAAGTGGCGAGCGAGTCGCTCGAACTTGTTGTCGACGTAGCCTTTGAGAGCTTCGGTCACGTCGATGTGATGACCCGTCAGGTTGATTTGCATAGTGTGCTCCTTAGGTTTCAAACAGCCTGTCAAGCCAGGCGTTTGCGTTCGTTCGAGGGGGGTATCCCCAGGGCCTCGCGGTACTTGGCGACCGTGCGTCGGGCGACATTGATGCCCTGATCAGCCAATTCGTCTGCGATCTTGCTGTCACTCAGCGGCTTCCTGGCCGATTCGCCGGTGATCATCTTACGGATCAGGGCACGAATTGCCGTGGATGAACACTCGCCTCCAGACGCGGTGTTCACGTGCGATGAGAAGAAGAACTTGAACTCGAAGGTGCCGCGGGGGGTGTGCATATATTTTTGCGTGGTCACCCGCGAGACCGTCGACTCATGCAGTTCGAGCGCTTCGGAGATGTCGCGCAGGATCAGCGGTTTCATGGCGACCTCTCCCAGTTCGAGGAACTCCTGCTGGAGTTCGACGATCTTGGAGGCGACCCGCAGGACCGTGTCGTTGCGGCTCGACAGGCTCTTGATGAACCAACGGGCTTCTTGCAGATGACTTTTCAAGGCGATGCTGTCGGCACTCTGGTCGCCGCGCCGGATCAGGCGCGCATAATCGGCGTTCACTCTTAGTTTAGGCGTCGTTTCCGGATTTAGCTCGACGTGCCAGGCACCTTCGGTGCGCCGCACCAGGACGTCGGGGACTACGTACTCCGCCGGGACCTCCGCGATCAGGGTGCCGGGTCGCGGGTTGAGGTGACGGATCAGCTCCAGGGCGGCCAGGATGGCGTCTTCCGTGGTCTGCAGCAGGCGCGCCAGGGCGGCGACATCGTTGCGCGGCAGGTAGTCGAACCCGCGGGTGCAGATGGCGATCGCCAGATCGCGCGTCGGCGCGCGGTCCGGTAGCTGGCTCAGTTGGATCAGCAGACACTCGCGCAGGTCGCGGGCACCCACCCCCGGGGGATCGAAGGATTGGACGCGATGGATCACCGTGGTCACCTCCTCCGGGGAGATGTCCGGGTCGCCCACCGTGGTCAGCAATTCATCCACGTCGGTGCGCAGGTAGCCGTTCGCGTCGATGGCGTCGACCACCGCCTGGGCGATCGCATGGTCGCGTTCACTGAGTCTGGTCAGGTTGAGCTGCCAGAGCAAGTGGTCGTGCAGGGTTTCCGGGCGGCTCTGTTGGGAGAAGGGGTCGAAATCGTCGTCGCCGCCGCCCTGGCTGCTGGTCGGCAGATAGTTTTCGTAGACGTCATCCCATTGGGTGTCGACCGGGAGTTCGTCCGGCATTTCCTGGGATTCGACCTGAATCTCCCGCTCCACCGTCTGCTCCTGGACCGTGGCGGTCGGGGGGTCCGGCGTCTGGTCCTGAGGCAGGCGTATATCGGCCGCGTCAGCGGCCTGGAAGCGCTCGGACTCCTCACCCTCTTCGAGCATGAAATTGGTATCCAGCGCCTCCTGGATTTCCTGCTGGAGTTCCAGACTGGACAGTTGCAGCAGCTTGATGGCCTGCTGCAACTGCGGCGTCATCGACAGGTGCTGACCGAGTCGAAGCTGGATGGACTGCTTCATGGATGCGTTAATGGGCGTGTGATCCGGTTCATGAAAGCAATAACGGTGCCTTCCTTGATTCTAGCCTACCGCGGCGCGCGGCGGAATGCGTGTCGTCATCTGTGGCGTCACATTGAGAAATCGGTCCCCAGATAGACTTCGCGAACTTGCTGATCGGCGAGCAACTCCGTCGGTGTGCCGGCGGCGATCACGGTGCCGGCGTTGATGATGTAGCCACGGTCGCAGATGTCCAGGGTCTCGCGGACGTTGTGGTCGGTGATGAGAACCCCGATCCGGCGTTCGCGCAGGTGTGCGACGATGGCCTGGATGTCGCCGACGGCGATCGGATCGACCCCGGCAAAGGGCTCGTCGAGCAGCATCACGACCGGATCCACCGCCAGGGCGCGGGCGATTTCCAGGCGCCGCCGCTCGCCGCCGGACAGGCTCAGCGCCAGCGAGGCCCCGACGTGGGCGATTCCCAGTTCTTCCAGCAGTTGATCACAACGCTCCCGCTGCGCGTTGCGACTCAGGTCACGCCGGGTCTCCAGGATCGCCAGAATATTCTCGCGCGCCGTCAGTTTGCGGAAGACCGATGCCTCCTGCGCCAGGTAGCTCAGTCCGGCGCGCGCCCGGGTGTGCATCGGCAGCAACGTGAGGTCGCGCCCATTCAGTTCGATGCGGCCATGATCGCTTGCGATCAGCCCGACGATCAGATAGAAGCAGGTGGTTTTGCCGGCCCCGTTCGGGCCGAGCAGCCCAACGACCTCGCCGGCGTCGACCTCGACGCTCACGTCATGGAGCACCTGACGGCTGCGGTAGCGCTTTTTCAGCTCAGTGGCGCGCAGGGTCGTCACGGGCGACTCGCGGCGGGCTGCGGCGGCGTAGCCGGGGGTTTGGGCGGGGCGCCGTTCTTGGTATCCGGAGTAAAGGTGATCTTGACCCGGCCGCTGCCGCCGGCCTGCATCCGCGCTTTGGCCCGATCGTAGACGATCCGATCGCTGGTGATGCGGTCCGTGCCCTGGATCAGGAGCGCCTCCTCGGTCAGGACCAGTTCATCGCGCTCGGCGTCGTAATCCATGCGCTTGGCAAAGGCCTGCACCTCGCCCTGGTCGCCGTCCATCTGCTGTTTGTACGATGCCGGGTTGCCCCGGGCGATGATGAATTTGATGCGGCGATCACTGCGGTGGTGCACCGTGACCTGGTCGGCGAGCAGCCGCATGGTGCCCTGGTCGACCTGGACCCGGCCGACATAGAGGCTGGTTCCCTTGGCCTCGTCGACCTCGACCGTATCCGCCTCGATCAACATGGGCTGTTGGTCGTCGCCGGTGACTGCTGTTGCCCGCTGGGCGAGCAACCCCAGACTCAGGGCGATGGCGACGGTAAGGACACTGCTGGTCAGGGCACGCGGCGGCCGGACGCTCATGGGACGGCCGCGCTGTGGGTGGGAGCGATGGAGATGTGCACGCGACCGGGGTACTCGGCGCGTGCGGGTTTGGCATACCACAGTCGAATACCACTGGCGGTCAGCCAGTCGCGATCACTCTCGATTCTCACGGGTTGGTCTCCTTGGGCATAGTCCCGCTTGGGCCACAGGGTCATTTCAGTGGTGGCAAGCCGGAAGGAGCGGGTGAGGCTCGTCCCGGCGCGTTCGACTGTGACCGTGTCGCTCAGGCGTATCTCGTCCCCTCCGGACAACAGCAGACCGTGCTTGGCTCTGATCTCCCAGGGTGGCGCGCCGTCGGGTTCAAACAATGTCAGTTGGGGCACGTCGAGCTCGGACAGGTTCTCGGGGACGAATTGTCGCAGTTGTTGTGCGACCAGGCGCCGCGTCGGTTGGCCGGTCGCGTCGGTCTCGATGGCGCGAAAATCCGACACGACATAATTCGGTGCATGGGTGCGCGGACGCGGCGGCGGTTCCTCGACCAGGCTCCGCGACAGCCACCAGCCGGCCCCGCCGAGCACGGCGAACACCACCGCGAGCCGGCCCTGTCTGGTGGTCCACACGCCTGCCGTCCAACCGGGTCAGCGGGGGGGCTCGACCATGGTATCCCAGGTGCCCTGGGCGTCCATGATCAATTCACAGACCTCGCGCACGGCGCCCCGTCCGCCGGGTGCTCCGGTGCACCAGTGGGCGTGCTGCCGGACCAGCGGATGGGCATCGCCCACGGCAATCGCCAGACCGACCCGGCGCATGACCGGCAGGTCGATGACATCGTCGCCGACGTAGGCGCAGGCGTCGTCCGGCAGTTCCAGGATCTGTTTCAGTTCATCATAGGCGGGGGCTTTATCCCGGTACCCTTGATAGACATGGGCGACACCCAGGTTTGCCATGCGGATGCGCACCAGGTTCGAGCTGCGCCCGCTGATCACCGCCAGGCGCACGCCGGTCTCCTGGAGCAACACCATGCCGTGACCGTCACGGGCATTGAAGGCTTTGAATTCCTGGCCATCGTCACCCAGGTACAGGCTGCCGTCGGTCAGGACCCCGTCGACGTCGAGGATCACCAGGCGGATGCGGGCGGCCCGCTCGCGAATGGCTTGTTTGTTCACGGTTCCTCTCAGACTACGCCCGAGCGCAGCAGGTCGTGCATGTTGAGCGCCCCGGTCGGGCGGCCGTCGCCGTCGACCACCAGCAGCGCGTTGATTGCTTTCGATTCCATCAGCCGCAGGGCCTCGGCGGCCAAGTCCGCGGCGGCGACGGTGACACAGCCGGCCGTCATCACCGTGTCGATCAGGGTCCGCCGGACGTCGATCCCGCGGTCGAGGGCGCGGCGCAGGTCGCCGTCGGTGAAGATGCCGGCCAGCCGGCCCTGGGGGTCGACCACCGCGGTCATGCCCAGCCCGGCACGCGACATCTCTTCCAGGGTGGCGAGCAGCGAGGTTCCCAACGGGACCAGTGGAACCGCCTCGCCACGGTGCATGATATCCTCGACGTGCAGCAGCAGGCGCCGCCCCAGGGTGCCGGCGGGGTGCGAGCGGGCAAAATCCTCGGCGGTGAAGCCGCGGCTTTCCAGCAAGGCAATCGCCAGGGCGTCGCCCATCGCCAGCGTAGCGGTCGTGCTGGAGGTCGGCGCCAGGCCCAAGGGACAGGCTTCGCGGGTGACGCTGACGTCCAGGTTGACATCCGCCTCGCGCGCCAGGGTCGACTCGGCACGTCCGGTCAGGGTGATCAGCGGGACGCTCAGCCGCTTGATGAGCGGCAGAATGGTCAGCAATTCCGCGGTTTCACCGGAGTTGGAGAGGGCCAGCACCACGTCGCGCGGAGTGATCATCCCCAGATCGCCATGACTGGCTTCACCTGGGTGCACGAAGAAGGCCGGACTGCCGGTGCTGGCCAGGGTCGCGGCGATCTTGCCGCCGATATGCCCGGACTTGCCCATGCCCAGCACGACGATCCGCCCCTCGCAGGCCAGCAGGAAGCGACAGGCTTCCACGAAGGCGCCATCCAGCCGCGCGCCCAAGGCGGCGACCGCGGCGGCCTCGGTCTCGATCACCGCCCGTCCCAGGTCGCGGATGCGCGTCTCCTGACCGGGGGCCAGGGTATGCTTGCGGGTGCCGAGTCTGCGTGGTTCAGTCATGGGATTCGCGTGTGGTTTAACACCAACGGCTGTCTTGCCGCTGGTGGGCAATGTAACCATACACTAAACCGCTCCCAGCGCGGTATGCGATGTTTTTTGGATGGGATCGGCCCCGGCAGATTCGCCGATTGCTGGATCTGGCACGGTTTACAGTCTGAAAAAAGTACAAATATTTTACACCGTCTCCACCGAGGTCGGTGAAACTCCCAAGGCCGAACACACCATGAAAACTACGCATTCCGCGCTGGACTCGGTTTAGCCACTAACCACTAACCACTGCCAACATGCCTTTGCTTCCCGTGCGGTCTGGTTGGGATCCCTGGTCGGGCGACGACCCGTTTTATCCGGATGACCTGCCGCCGGAGTGGCGGCTCGCGTACTTCGCCAACGTCTGCTGGGCGGTCGCGGTCCCGGCCGCGCGTTGGCGCGCGGCGGCCGTCGCCGGTGCCCGCGACTGGGCGCGCGACACCCCAAGCCGTTTCCGTTTCTATCTGGAGGCCGAGCCCGGTCTGCCGTCCGCCCTGGCCGCGCCGGTCGCCGCGGTGCTGGGGGAGCGCTTTGGCGGACTGATCGGCCATCCGCTGTTCGACGCCGAGCAGGCATGTGGTCTGAAACCCCGACCGATCCTGGGTCCGCGAGCAGGGCAGGGCGCGGGTCTGTCCACGACTAGGGGTCTCGCCTGGACGGTCCCCGCGCCTGTCATCGACGACCCGCGCGCGGCCCGCGCCTGGATCGAGCGGCGGGTGTCGGCGTCACCCGTCGGGCTGATCCTGGCCCTGCTTGGGCCTTGCCCAGGGGCGACGGTCGAGCGGTGGCAGACACTGGTGGAACTGATGGGCTGCTAGCCGACGGGACTGAGCCTCTAGCGGTGTCCGCAACCCCCTGAACTGAAAAGCCGCCCGGCGGGGGAAAACTTTCGTTTACCTCAGGCCGGAACGAACAATCCGTCAGTTGCGCGCGTGGGCTGGGGCGGTGGGCGAAAATTCACCCCAGCGTGTCGGCGGGGGCGTGCAAAAAGGTGGCCACCAAGGGATCATTTCGTTATCGAGACGATCCTTTGCAGGAGGACCCCATGGCGGCCATTGAACCGAGCTGATTTGACTGGCGCGACTATGCGGCGCCGGAAGAGGCCCACTACGCGGTGCCCGACAGTTGGAATTTCTCACGCTTTCTCGCCAACGTCGTCGAACTGGAAGAGACGCTGGGGATGGTGACCGGGATGATCACGACGCTGCGCGAACAATTGATGGCGGTCTTACCGGAGTTCGGGCGCCGCTACGACGGCAAGGCCATCGAGAGCCACAGCACCGGACGGGTCAACCGCGCCACCGGGAAGACCTCCGATCCGGAGGCCGACTGGGGCAAGCACGAGACCAGCGGCATCGACGCGCGCACCGGCAAGCCCTGGAAAAAGATCAAGACCTGGTTTGGCTACGGCATCCACTTGATCGCCGACACCCAGTATGAGATCCCGGTGGCGCTGCACCTGACCACGGCCTCCCATGCCGAGCAGGTCGAACTGCGCGTGATGCTCAAGGAGACCTTCGCCGAGACCCCCGAACTGGCCGCGCGCTGCCGCGACTTCAGCGCCGATCGCGGCCTCGACTGCGAGGGTCGTGAACGGTGCCATCAGGCGGGCGGGGTTACGCCCGGCGACGACGGGCGCATCGTGCCAAAGCCGGTCGTCACGAGCAAATGCGTTCGCTGGTTCAGCCCATCCCCGCGACCGGATAGCCTCACCGACTGCCGCGTCCGGCCAGACCGCCCGCGCGCCGCCTGCGGGCGGGGCTGTCCGCGGGACAGTGTTGTTGAGAGCAATTCTCATATGGGTGCTGCGGCGACCCAATTTCGCCGGTACTCGCCAGGAAATGCCTGTGCGTCAGTCCGCCTGGCGCCGACCCCGGCCCCGGCGCGTCCGCGAAAAACGCCGCAGCGCAAATGTCTCTGCGACTGATTGAACGCTTTCTCAAGGCCGGGATAATGGAGGATGGAGCCGTCGCGGCAGGCCGCGAAGGCGCCCCGCAAGGGGCGCTGGTCTCGCCCGTGCTCGCCAACATCGACCTCCACTACGTGCTCGACACGTGGTTCACGGACGCATTTGCACCGCGCTGCGGTGGATCGGCGAGCCTGATCCGCTATGCCGACGACTTCGTCGGTTGCTTTGCGCGGCGCGAGGACGCCGAAGCCTTCCACGACGCCTTGGCCGAGCGCCTGCGGGCATTCGACCTGGAGCTCGCCGCCGAAAAGACCGCGATCCTGCGCTTCGGCAGCGAGGCGGCAGTGCACTGCCGCGAAGACGGGCTCGCCAAACCGCGAACCTTCGACTTCCTCGGCTTCACTCACGACGTGACCTTCGGCCGCAATGGAGGCTTTTATGTCGGACGACGCACGATCGGCAAGCGCGTACGCAAGAAACTGCGCGCGCTCGGCGACGAATTGGCCAAGCGGAGCACGGCAGGCGGAACGGCAATGATCGACGATGCCGGCCGCCACCTGCGCGGGCACATCCAATACTGCGGGGTGAGCGGCAATTTCCGCTCGGTCCGGGTCTACATCTACCAGGGCGCAAAAGCGCTGTACCGGGCACTCGTCCGGCGCAGCCAGCGCCGCCGATTGACCTGGGCGCGCTTTTGGGAACGGATCGCCCCGCAACTTCCGCGTGCGCGTATCGTGCATAATTTGTTGGTGACGCCCGCTGTATGGCTGACCCAAACTGGGAGCCGGATGGTGTAACGCACCACGTCCGGCTCTGCGAGGGGCCGGCACCCGTACCCGCGTATGGTCGCGATCTTGTGGCACCGCCGGGAAACCAGGCGGCAAACAGAGAACACCAACTTCGACCTGAAGCGCGGGGAGGGGCCGGTCTACTCTCCCGGACCGTCCGCGGCCGGCCGGAACGATGATCAAGGCATCCTCTTAACTTTAATGCGGTCGGAAAAATGGCAAACCGTAACACCGATTATTCAACAATTGAACCCTCTCATTTCTACGGGAGTCCCGAAGAAAAGACGAAGTTCAACTGGTTCGCTTTTGAACTGGCGTCCGAGATCGATCGCGCGGTTCCGGACCAGTTGAAGCGCTATCTGTCAACCAAGGGTTACACCAAGAAAACGTTCAATAAGTCATGTATCACCCTTGCGGTATTGCTGCAAGGAATCGTTCTGAAAAAACTGAGAAACGAGATTCCGGATATGGAGATCAATTATACTGAAGTGGAACGCGCATTCCCGAGACTCAATGATGCAACCATCAATAAGCTATTGGATTGCACCGCTAAGGCGTGGGAGAACTTGCTGAGCGTCTGTGTGTCATGCCCATCGGCTTGTGTGTCGAATAAGGACGCCTATTGTGCCATGTTTGATGACAATACTTACGACTGAAGATGACCGGACGATGAATGGTCCCCGTGGGAGCGGCGTCCCGCCGCGATGCGGTGCCGCGGTGA
>NZ_CAIZIZ010000306.1 GCF_903933125.1 uncultured Lamprocystis sp.
CGAATCATTGCAGGTAGTCCAATTCGCTATTCTAGCAGAGTCACGAATCCGTAAAAACGCCTTCGGAAAAAGAATTTATCATATTGTTTATAAAGGAAAAAAAATTGGCCGGGAATTGCTGGCGGCATTCAACCCAAGAACACCGCAGTCGCTGAAAAATGATGGCAGCCCTGAAGGAAAAGAAGGAAAAGAAGGAAAAGAAGGAAAAGACACGCAAGGATTAACTACTGTTGTCCTTGCGTGTCTTTTCCTTCAGGAAAAAGCATATTTTCATCACTTTTTCAGCATCTTTTTGGTCTTGGGTTGCCCGGAACTTATTGAATTCCGCAATTCTTTGTAGCCGGATTTAACGTGTTCTAGGTTGGATTAGGATACAAATACTTAATATATCAATAAGATGCTAGTGCTCTAGGTTGCGTTAGGACATTAGTGATCTTGACTGCACTCAGTCCAGCACTTTAGTATGCTACCGCACCCGCGCCCCGCCGCCAAGAGGGTGACCAGTCGATTTGTATCCGCTACTTGCGCGTTACCCTCGATCATCGTTCGGGCCACCACGTCTCTCAGGGGTACGGTGAGCTTGCGAACCTCACCAACACCCGCGGGGTGCCAAGCGCTTCGTTCCTGACACGGTAGCGAATCTACAAGCCATTGAATTTTGAACGATACTGTTCGTGCCTGACATCGGTGGCGAATTCGCTAACTCATCGAATCACAGCGCCTACAGCAATGTCACAGATGTTTTTCTTCATCTGTGAACATCTGTGACATCTGTGGATAAATCCGAGTAGTTGCTTGGGCCGGAACGGCGATCATGACCCAACTGCCGGCTGCTGAGGTAGTGGGGCGTTCCATCTCATCTTGCAAGTCCGTACTCGCTGCAAGGTACCATCCATGGCACTGGATTCCGGCATCCTGCCGGAATGACGGTGCAGGCTCAGCTCTCCCACTCAGCCCCCCGCACCAACGCCAGCATATCGTCATAGCTCAACCGTCCGCCGTCTCCAGTGCCTTCCAGCAAATCGTCGGCGAGATCGCGTTTGGCGGCGTGGAGGGTCAGGATGCGTTCTTCGATGGTGCCCTTGGCAACCAGCCGGTAGATGGTGACCGGGCGCTCCTGGCCGATGCGGTGGGCGCGGTCGCTGGCCTGGTCTTCCACCGCGGGGTTCCACCAGGGGTCCATGTGGATCACATAGTCGGCGGCGGTGAGGTTCAGGCCGAAGCCGCCGGCGCGCAGGCTGATCAGGAAGAGCTCGCCCTCGCCCGCTTGAAACGCGGCGACGGCGGCGCGGCGCTGGGCCTCGGAGGTGCTGCCGTCCAGATATTGGTAACGGATGCCGCGGGTGTCCAGGTGGGCGCGCAGGATGCTCAGGTGATCGACGAACTGGCTGAACACCAGGGCCTTGTGCCGGTTGTCCAGCAGTTCGTCGACGATCTCGCTGAAGGCTTCCAGCTTGGCGCTGGGCAGGGTGCTGTCGGGCAGGGCCAGGCGCGGGTGGCAGCAGACCCGGCGCAGCCGCATGATTTCGGCGAGCAACTGAAACCGCGCCTGGCCGGGATTGGCGGTCGCGGCCAGGTCCAGCCGTTCGATGGCTTGCTGACGCAGGGCCTCGTACAGGGCCTGTTCGCCTTCGCTCAGCTCCAGCCGCAGGGTGATCTCGGTGCGCGGGGGGAGTTCGCTCAACACCTCGCTCTTCAGCCGCCGCAGGATGAAGGGGCGCAGCAGTTGCCGCAGCCGCTGGCGGGCCAGCGGGTCTTTGTCCAGTTCGATGGGGTTGGCGAAGCGCTGGTTGAAGCGCTCCTGGGACCCGAGCAGGCCGGGGTTGATGAACCGGAACAGGTTCCAGAGTTCGCCGAGTCGGTTCTCGATGGGGGTGCCGGTGGCGATCATCCGGAAGCCGCCGTTCAGCCGCATGATGGCCTGGGAGCGCTTGGTGAGCGCGTTCTTGAACGCCTGGGCCTCATCGGCGACCACGGTTTCCCAGGTGACTTCCGCCAATCGCTCCCCTTCGGTTTGCAGGAGCCCATAACTGCATACGATCAGATCAAAGGGTCCGGCCGCCTTGAGCTGGGCCGCGCGATCTCCGGGGCCAAAGCGTTGGGGCCGCAGTGTCGGGGCGAAGCGCTGCGCCTCGTCGATCCAGTTGCCGCAGACCGACATCGGCGCCAGCACCAGGGTCGGACCCTGGGGCGCGCGGGACAGGATCAGCGCCAGCGCCTGCACGGTCTTGCCCAGGCCCATGTCGTCGGCCAGACAGGCTCCGGCGCCCCAGTGGGCCAGCCGGGCGAGCCAGCGGTAGCCTTCCGCCTGGTAGTCGCGCAGTTCCGCCTGGAGGGTGGAGGGCAGCACCGGCTCCAGATCGCGCGCGGCGGTCAGGCGCTTCAGCAGCGCCTGCCAGGCGGGGACGCCGGTGACGGCCATGCCATCCAGCAGTTCGGCGACGATCGGCGCCGCCAGGGGATGGAAGCGCCCGTTGTCGGTCAGACCCTGCAGGCTGTCGAGGCGTCGCCGCAGCGCGTTGCTCAGCACCAGCACTTCATGCTCGCCCAGCCGCAGGTAGCGGCCGCGGGAGGCGAGTGAGCGCTCCAGCAGTTCCCGCATGGCCAGCACCCGGCCGTCGGCGAGCTGCAGCCCGCCGCCGATGTCGAGCCAATCCCCCTGCTGTTTGATCTTGATCTGCATCTGACCCAGTTGGGTCTCGGCGGTCAGGGCAATGCGCTTGCCTTCCGGCCAGTCCAGGGCCACCGTGTCGCCCAGCGCCTGGAGTTGCTCCAGGGCGCCGAGAGCCAGCTCCGGATCGTCCAGATTCCAGGTCCAGCCGTCCGCGCCGTCCAGGATCGGACAGTCGGTCAGCACCCGCCGGGCGGCGGCCAATTCGCCTTTGAGGTCACGGGTACAGCGCACCGCCCGGCCGGCCAGATCGGTGAGCAGGGTCGCGCCGCCCTGCCCCGGCCGCAGTTGCGGGCCGCCGTCGCCGCACGGATGGACATGCAGATCCAGCCCAAAACCGGCACCATACGGCCGCAAGTGGATGTGCGGGCGCACATCAGCCGGAATTTCTTCGGCATGGTCGGTGAGGCCGCCGATGTCGGAATGGACGGTCAGCAGCGGCGCCACGCCCGCCAGCCCTTCCAGCAGCCGCGCCTGCGCGTCCGCCGGCACTCGCAGGCCGTCCGGACCCAGGATGCGGCCGATCTCCCGATGGCGGGCGTCGAAGTGGATCAGCCGGATGCGCTCGGACGTCTCACTCATCGCCGCGACGTTGCGCTCAACGGGCGGAAAGGGCGCGATGCCGACCAGGATCTCCTGGCCGCGGCGCACCACCGACAGGGTCGGGCCGCCGCGAATCAACTCGACCGGGCGATCGACGCCACCGACCCGCCGCAACAACGGATGGCCGATGCACGTCAGCAGGGCGCGATCCTGATCAAGCTGATAGAAGGCCCGCCCCGGCGCACCATAATAAGCGCTGCGCTCCTGCTCCTTGACGATACAGGCGCACAGCTCCCGATCTTGGGGGCTGAGGTCGGGCATGCTGTCCGGATCCTCGGCGAGTTGCTGCAGCGGCATCGCCCGTCCGTGAGTCCAACCGCCGCGCTTCATGCGTTTCTGCTCGCGCGGTTCCAGCGTGGCGAGCCCGTCGTGCACATCGATCATCCAGACCAGGCGGCGGTCCGGACCGGGGGCCGCGTCGGCTGCGGCGTCTCCGGTCGCCGGCGGCGCACCCACGCCCTTGAGCGCTTCCAGGGCGATCTCCCAGGCGGATCGGGGCCCCAGCAAACAGGTCATCAGGACCAGGTCCGCGGGAGGCTCGCCCAGGGTGGGAAACGCACCCGGGAAGCCGCCGGCCTGCAGCGCCGCCCGGGCCTCGTGGGCATACCAAAGGAGGCCGGCCTGAATCGCCTGATGGCAATGGGTGGCCAGCCGCGCCAACAGATCCCCCGCCGGCGGCAAACCAAACCAGTAGCGCGCCAAGGTCTGGAGCAACGGCGGAAAGGCACCGCGCAGCACCAGGTCGGGCTGCAGGTGGTAGCTTGTGTCCGCCGCACAACGGCCGGTGAGCACCGGGGCCAGATCGCGAATCACCCGGTAGGTCGGCTCGATGACATCGGTCACGGGGGCGCGCAGACAGAGGCCGACCTGCTCCGCCACCTGCTCGAAGTCCTCCCGTCGGCCGCGGCGCAACAAGGCCAGCAGATACAGCGCACCGGGGAGGCCCGACAGCGCCACCTTCCGCTTCCGGGTCAGCTTGCGGTTCGCCTGCAAGGCGGTCTCAAAGGTCGCGATGGCGGCGTCATAGTCGCCCTGGAGAAACCCCAGCCAACCGAGCCGGGCCAGTCCCTCGGGGTCGGTGCGGCCGGCGAGCAACTCGGCCACGCCGGCCAGTTGGCCGCGCAGCAGGCGCTGCTCGGCCAGGGCGTCGGCGGCGTCCGGGTGGTCCGGCACCAGGGGTGTCAGCAGACGCTCAGCCAGTTCATAGAGTGCGGGGTCGGCGACCAGATTCAGCGCGTGCTCACGCAGCATCGGCGCCAGTGCCAGGAGTTTGAGCCGTGGGCTCAAGCCTGCCAGCCACTGCGCATCCGGCGAGCGGGTGCAGACCTGGGCCAGCCGGGTCACCTCGGCAAACCGGACCTGACTGGCCGATGCGCTCGGGGCGACGCCGGGCAGCAGCGCGAGCACCTCGTCTTCGCGCCCGGCGTAGAGTGCGTTGCGCAGCTTGCGGGTGGTGCGCTCCGCCGTGGTCTGCTCCCAAGCCGGACCACCGCGACTCGAGACCACGGCCTGCGCCGCCGCTACAATCGCCGCGAAGGTGCCATCGGCGACGGTCTCCCTGGTCAGCGGCTCGGCGAGATCCGGGTGGCACACCAGGCCGCGGGGGCTTTGTTCGATCAGATGTTCAGCCAGCAGCAGCAAGCGGAGATCCTGGTCCAGGATCGCGCGCAACGGTGCATCCTTGTGACCGCGCCAGCGCAACGCGTCCAACACCTGATGGAACGCCGTCAAACCGACCGGTTCGCAGATCACCGACAGCACCCGCAGAATGCGCCGCGCATCCTCGCCCAGTGCCGCATAGCGGGCCAGCAGATCAGCCACGGGGCACCTCCGGCAAGATGAGATCAAGCCGGACCAGACCCTTGCGGAAGGCTTTCAGCTTGGACTCGGGGACGCAAATCAGACGCGCGCCGGCCCGCAGACAATGCGGCCCGGTCGCCGGGTCCTCGGCCAGCATGGCGGCCAACCCCTCATCGCGGCACTGCACCAGTCGGGCGGAACCGGTATCGACCAGAGCCGTGACCCGTTCGGCGATGGCGTCGAGCCGTCGGCCGAGCGGCGCCGGCAGGTCCCCGCCGAATGCGATAGTCAGAAAGTCGCGGATGCGCGCGCGCTCGCCGGTATCGGTGCTGCATTGCAACAGGGCCTCGGAGTCCAGGTCCCACCGCGCCCCGGCCTGGAGACGGGCGATGCGCTCCAGGATCAGGCGTTCGGCGGGCTCCGGTTCGCGCAGCAGGCGCAGCCCCAGTTCGCCCTCCGCGGCGAGCAGCGTTGGCCTGGCCGGTTGCAGCGGCCGGTACTCGGGGGCGAGCCCGAGACAATAGGCACCCAGCGGATTGATGCGCAGATACCGCAACCCATCGTAGCGGCTGAGGAACAACAACTCGTCGGTCCCCCAAGCGTCGCCGTAATCGGTCCGTGCACCGTACGGCAGGGTGTAGGCCACATCGATCATGCCCAGCGTGGCCAGGTACTCGAATAGATAAACGAGACAATAGCGGGTCTGCAGGATCTCAACGACATAATCCCCGAGACCGCCATATTGGGGGTCATTGATATACAGATTCCATGGGTTATGGCTGACTGTAAACGAGCGACCCCGGTACTGCATCTGCCGAAAGAACTCATTCAGGTCAAGCCAGCAACCCACCGGGCAGTCCCGCAAGACCGCGGCGATGACCGCCCGGCGGTCGGCCGTGGCGGACATTTGCGCACCCTTGCTGGTCTGACCCTTGATGACATCCACCCGGCGCAACTCATCCGGAGCACCTTTCGTTTGCCAGCGCTCGAAGAGACCGGCCACCACCTCCGCCGGCGGCAGCGACAGCGCCTTGGTGCCCCGCGGCGTCAGCGCGAGCTTGTTGACGTCCAGCTTGGCGAGCCCCCCGGCCTGCAATAACAGGGTCCAGGCGAAGGGACGAATAGGCCGGATCGGTCCGCCTTCCCAGCGATCGATCGCCTGGTCATCCTCCGCCGCATACCAATCCCCGCCGAGCAACACCGACTCGATGCGGGTGACGGCGGCGCTGCTCGGCAGGCCGGTCTTGGGACCGACCGCGACGCCGCCCTGCCCGATCAGCCGCAGCATCGACGGCAGGTCATGCGCCACGAGCGCTTCGGTCGCGACGTGCCGCAACGGTTGGTCCGTCGCGTCGCCGGGCTCCGCGAGGACAGCCGCGACGCCGGTCAAGGGGAAGGATACAGTGAGTTCCTCGTCCGTCAGGGTGGTGTAGACAAAGTCAGTTGGCCGCGGGGCGAGCGCGGCCAGGCGCGGACAGAGATCCTCGGGGATGCCGTATTGATAAAAGAACAGCGACAGTAGATCCCGCCGCTCCGCCGTCTTACTGCTGCTCTCCGACCACATGGAATAGGTCGACCCAAAATGCTGCGGGAGGGACCCGTAGCGGGCGCTGAAGCGGGCGTGGGCGAAGACGCCGTCCCAGGAGTGGACCGTCTCGGCAACGGCATTAATTTCCAGTTCCGACAGCCCGGACCAGACGGGGCTGAGATCACCAGTCAACAGATAGCGGGAGATCGTTGCCACCAGGTCGCCCTTGCGCGGCGAAGGCGCCGTGACCGGGATCAGCGAGCAGCGTTTCTTCAGGTCATGGACAGTCAACAGTTCAAGGGCTTCGCGCAGCTTCATCGTTGGTTTCGGTGTGTCGCTTGGTGGATTCGATCAGGGTTGCGGTCGTCGGCCGCCGCTCCGGAGTCTTACGGGTTCAGCCTTGACCAGGCTATCCAAGGCCGAAGCCGCCGGCAGTTCCGAATTTTGGTGGGCGCCGCGGGCAGCGTGGCGGCGGTGAGGTGGATGGTGGATGCGCTACGCTTATCCACCCTACGAAACCGACTCCGTTGTAGGGTGGATAAGGCGCGCCGCTTGGTGTCAGGGATCCGGCACGGCGGTCGCGCGCGCCGCATCCACCAGGGGCTGCGCAAACGCAGGCCTGCTTGCTGCCCGCTTCGTTGCGCTCAGGGACTGCTCCACATCACGTTCTCCCCCGCCGCGGCCGCGTCGCTCAACAATTCGATCAAGGGCAGGGCGCGGTTGGCCAGGCTGACATGTCGCTCTTCACTCTCGTCCGTGGCGCCGGCCCCGGTCTTGGGATCCAGCGGCACATCCGGGTGCTCCGAGACCGCCCGGCGCAGCCGCTCCAGGGCGGCCGGCACATCCGCCGCGAGCAGCGCCCCCGGCACGGTGCCGCTGTGACCCATGAGCTTGAGCAGGGTCACCGCCACCTCGCCGAACATCGTGATATTGGCATGGGCCTTGGTTTCAAAGGTCACCAGCATGGGAGCCTCCACGGCTTGTCGCTCGCGGCCGGCATGGCCGCCTTGCTACTGTAGCAAAGCTAGGGGTTCGGAGTTCGGGGTTCGGGATTCGACTGGCTCCTTCGTCGCCCTCGGCATGGATACCATTGTCGGTGCCGTGGCGATGATCAGGGAGAGATGCGCCAGGAGGGGGGCCAGCGCCGCATCCAGGTCGGCGATGCACGCCGCGACAGCGACCGTTGAGACGGGTGTGCGCAGGGCCAGTTCAAGTTCGAGCGCCCGTTCGCGCACGGCCTCGGCCCCCAAGGCGGCAGCCGCTCCCTTCAGCGTGTGGACCAACTGCTGCGCCGCGGGTAGCGCGCCACCGTCCAGGTGTTGCCGCAGTTCGGTCACGTCGTCGGCGTGACTCCGCACAAACAGAGCCAGGAGTCGTAAGTAGCTCACCAGCCTGCCGCGCACGGAGCGCAACCCGGCCGCCAGGTCGAGCCCGGCGACCGCGCCCAAGGCCTGCCGCAGCGCCGCTTCGTCGGGTTCAGTGGCGGGCCGGGTCGCGGCGACCGGCACCGCCCGCGCGACCGGTCGCGGCAGCCAGCGCAGCAGAGCCGCGCAGAACCGGTCAGGCTCCATCGGTTTGCCGATGAAGTCATTCATGCCCGCCGCCAGGCAGCGCTGCCGGTCGTCCGTGAACGCATTGGCGGTCATCGCCAGGATGGGCAGACCGGCGCGGTCCGGTAGCGCCCGGATGCGGCGGGTTGCCTCCAATCCGTCCATCTCCGGCATGTGCACGTCCATCAATATCAGCGCGTAATCCGTCGTCATGGCGCGCGCGACCGCCTCTTGACCCGTGGCGGCCACATCCACCACCAAACCCAGGCCGCTCAACAGTTCACTGACCACCTCCTGATTGACCGGGTCATCCTCCGCCAGGAGCAGGTGCGCACCATGGTAGTCGCGCTCCAGAACCAACTCCGCGGGCTCCGACGCCAGCTCCGGCCCGACGTTCGATGCCCCGCCCTGTAGCAGTGCGGTCCGGGTCAGTCGGGCGGTCGCCCAGAAGGTGCTGCCGACCCCTGGGAGGCTCGTCACCCCGACCTCGCCGCCCATCAGGTTCGCCAGACGGCGACAGATGATCAGCCCCAGACCGGTACCGCCGAAGCGGCGGGTGGTGGAGTCGTCCGCCTGGGAGAAAGCAGCGAACAGCCGCCCCTGTTCGGCCTGGGTGAGCCCGATGCCCTGATCCTCCACCTCCAGACCCAGGAGCAGCGACTCGCCGTCATCCTGAGCCACCCGGGCGCGTACCTGAATTTGGCCCCGCTCAGAAAACTTGATCGCATTGCCGATGTAGTTCAGCAGGATCTGTCCCAGACGCAGGGGATCGCCGCGCAGCAGCAAGGGGACCCGGGGATCGATCTCCCGGACGAGCGCAAGCCCCTTGGCGAGCGCCTGTTCGGCCAGGATGCCGAGCGCATGGTCGATCACCTCGGCAGGTTCGAACGCGACCTCCTCCAAGGCCAGTTGACCAGCCTCGATCTTGGACAGGTCAAGGATGTCGTTAACGATGCTCAGCAGGTGCCGGGCGGCCGTGCTCACTTTGCGCAGTTGTGCCTGTGGCTTCGGATCGGTGAGTTCCTTGCGCAGCAGATAGGTCAGGCCGACGATCGCATTGATGGGGGTGCGGATCTCGTGGCTCATATTGGCCAGGAATACGCTCTTGACCTGCGTGAGACGTTCCGCCTCCGCCCGCGCCTGCGTGAGGCGCGCGTACAGATCCAGGTTCGCGAGCCCCACCGCGGCGGCATCCGCCAGGGCCTGCTGGAGTCCCAACTCCTCGTCGGTGACCAGGTGGGGTTGCGCCCAGTAGCAGCCGATGGCCCCGACCGGATCGGTGCGGCCGATCGGGACCAGGCAGAGTCCGCGCACGAAGGTCCCGGCATAGGGAGCGGCCGGGACCCGCGGGTCCTCGGTCAATTCCGCAACGGCGAGCGGCCGGGCGCTGCGGATCACCGTACCGGAGGCGCACGCGTCCAGGGCAAAGCGGCGGCCTTTCCACAGGGTGGCGATGGCGTCCTCGCCCAGATACACGCAGTCCTCGCCGTCGCGCTGCACCAGCGTGGCCCCGTCCGACTGCGTCAAGTGGCGTGCGGCGGCGCAGACGATGGCGGCCAGTTCGGGCAGGTCACGCACCCCGGCGATGCCCTCGACCGCACCGGCCAACCGACGCAGTCGCTCCTCCAGGCGCTTGCGCTCGGTGATATCGACGAAGCTCACCACGGCGCCCACGATCGCGCCGTCCCGGAGCATTGGGCGCGAGGCATAGATCACCGGGAGGGGTTCGCCATCCGCGCGCCAAAACACCTCGTTATCCACGGTGACCGCCCGACCTTCCCGTAAGCTGGCGCGGGTCGGGCATTCCTCGTCCGCATAAGGGCTGCCGTCCGCTCGCGGATGATGAATCATCGAGTGAATCGCGGCGCCCACCAGACGCTCGGCCGGATAGCCCAGGAGGCGGCAGGCGGACGGATTGATGAAGGTGCACACGCCGTCCTGATCCAGGCCGTAGAGTCCATCGGCGGTGGATTCCAGGATGAGCCGCAGGTGCTCCTCCGTTACCCGGAGCGCGGCGGTCCGGGTTGCCACCGTCTCCTCCAACCCGGTCTGATACGCCTCCAGAGCGCGCTCCGCCGCGCGCTCCGCGCTGATATCCCGCACGGTGCAGATCATCCCGGAGAATACGTCCGAGTCGATCACCGGGATCAGCCAGCCGGCCTGCCAACTCTCCCGGCCCCCCAAGGTGACCAGGTGGATGGCGTAGGGCCGCGGGTGACGCGACTCCACGGCCTCCAGAAAGAGCGGGCGCAACTCATGCGTGGTCGCCTCCGGGAAGTCAGCAAAGAACTGCATGCCGAGAATGCGCTCGACCGGGACATCCGCGATCCGGGCCATCCCCGGGTTCGCATAGATGATCCGATGCTGCGCATCGGTAACCCAGATGCCCTCCTGGACGCGCTCCAGGATGTTTTCGTAGAAGGTCCGCTGTGTTCTGACCCGCTCCTCGGCCTCCTTACGCCCGGTGATGTCCAGACAGGTGCCGGCCCCACGTGCGGGATTGCCCGCGGCATCCCAGTCGAAGCCCCGCCCCCGATCCAGGACCCAAACCCAGCGCCCGGACTGATGACGCGTTCGATACTCGGTCTCGAAGCTGTCGCGGGTGCGGCCCCGGGTCTCGGACGAGATCCGCTCGACCTCCGGGCGGTCCGCCGGGTGGATGCGATCCAGCCAGTCTGCGACCGTGAAATTGCGTTCTCCGGGGGCGTAGCCCAACAGGCGTGCATAGCCGTCGTTGACGGTCACGGTCCCGGTCTTGAAGTCCGCGTCGTAGAGCCCGAGAGCCGCTCCTTCAAGCGCCAGATCGAGACGCTCCTGGATCAGGCGCAGACGCGCCTCGCTCCCGCGCAAAGCCGCCTCGGCACGCCGGGCGCGCAGCATCGCGACCGCGAGCACCACCACCGCACCCGACAACAACGCCAGCACCGCGAGCGTCCCCAGCACCAGCGGCCGGTGCAGACTGTAGAAGGTCTCCGGGCGATTGATGATCCGGCTGGCGGGGGGCAAGGCGCCGGGGTCCACCCCGAAGCGGCGCAACGTGATGTCGTCGAGCTCCGGACGGGCATGGCTCGACTCCACCGGGATACGCTCCGGGTCCTCTCCGCCCAGCACCCGCAACGCCAGTGCGGCCGCCTGTCGGCCATGCTCCCGCCCGTCCAGCAGCATACCGCCGACGATGCCGTGGCCCAGTCGGGTCTGATGCATCGCATAGAGCGGCGCCGCACTGGCGGCGGCCATCCGGCGCGTGCTCTCGGCTCTCGGGTAGACGTGACCGGCCGCGTCGGTGACATAGGTCAGGAGCAGGACCAGGCTGTCCGCAGGCAGGGCCGCGAGTTGCTGCTCCAACTCCGGCAAGGTTCCGGCGGGGGCAAAATCAATCCGCACGCGGTCACGCAAGCCGGGCAGGATGGGCTCCAACTCCTGCCGCAGTGCCCGGCCCGAGGCGGTGTCGTCGTGAACCACCAGCACCCGCCGCGTCTCGGGGTGCAGGCGCAACCCCAGTTCCAGAGTCCCGGCCATGTCTTGGACCTCCGCGACCCCGGTCATCCCGGGCCGGTCATCGAGCATCTGCGGCTGGAATCCGTTGATCCCGGCAAAGACCACCGGGACACCGGGAAAGAGTTCGGCCGGATAGGCGCGCAGCAGATCGAGTGCCGGATTGTCCAGCGCGATCACCAGGTCCGCCGGCCGCTGCCGGTACTTGCGTGTCAGCATCTCCTTCAGAAAAGCGAGATGCTCCGGTCCGGGGAAGCGCTTGGTGTCCAGATACTCGACCTCCGGCACCTGGTCCGGATCGGCGGTCTGCAGCCCCGCGAGCAGTCCGGCCAAGACGTCGTCCGACCAGGCGTCTCCGGGGTGGTAAGCGCTCAGGACCACGATCTGCGCAGTGGGCACTGGACCGGCGGCGGGGGCGTCGTTCACCGCCGTACCCGCAACCGCCGACCAGTTGGACAGGCCGCAGAGCCAGACCAGAACGACCGCCACAACGACTCGCCATGCCACGTGCAAAGTGTCCCCCAACTCGTCAGCGGCGTCAGCCCATGATGAGCCGGCCGTATCGGATGCTAGTATGGCACTACTGAGCCAGTGTGTGCGGGGCTGAGATCCGCAGCGCCGGGAAGTGACGCTTGGAATGGTGATCGCCCCCGGCTACCGCGGCCTGTCCAGGGTTCAGCGCATCGGCGACAGCCGCGTCAACATGCAAGGCCCGATAGGCAGCGGGATCGGTGTCCGCAACCCCCTGAACTGAACAGCCGCCCGGCGCGGGAAAACGTTCGTTTAGCCCAGTTCGGAATGAACAATCAGTCCCCCATGGACCTGCCGGACCCGGTGGAAGCCATCCGCTTCGAAATGGAACAGAAGGGGCTCACACCGAAAGTCGGACACCTATTGGACGGCAACCCTGACATCAGCAGTGGCGAATGCCAGATCTTTGCCGATGCCCTCCGCGTGCTTTGGACGTTCCCGCTGCCCTTCGGGCTGGGGCAGCCCGGCGCGGTGATCCGTCAATACCAATCTGCCCACCAGACCGGATTCATCGCCAATCACCTCGTGAACGACGCTTGGGGCTTGTTTCCCAACATCTACCACCCGGTCGTCGCCAGCCAGGACCCAACCGGACGCCAGCCGCTTTACCTTTGGGGCGACCACTTGTAACCGATCCTCCAGCGCCGCGTTTTTGTCGCAGACACGACAGACCGCATCGCGCAGAAAAGTCCTGTAATACAATACTTTATTTATTGGCACAAGATCTGCTTCAGCTATCGCAAGCTTAAGACACCCCACACCGGAGACACCGGCAGTGTCCATGAATCGCAAAGACATCGCCGCCCTGCTCGACGAGCCGGCCTGCGCGCACAATCAGAAGGCCAAGGCCGGCTGCTCGAAGCCCAAGCCCGGTGCCACCGCGGGCGGTTGCGCCTTCGACGGCGCCCAGATCGCCTTGTTGCCGATCGCCGACGTGGCGCATATCGTGCACGGGTCAATCGCCTGTGCCGGGAGCTCCTGGGACAGCCGCGGCACCCGCTCGTCCGGCCCGACGCTGTTCAAGATCGGCATGACGACGGACCTGACCGAACAGGACGTGATCATGGGTCGGGGCGAAAAGCGTCTGTTCCACGCCATCAAACAGGCCATCGACTCCTATCGGCCGGCGGCGGTCTTCGTCTACAACACCTGCATTCCGGCTATGATCGGCGACGATATCGAGGCCGTGTGCAAGCAGGCCCAGGCCCGCTGGGGCACGCCGGTGGTGCCGGTGGACGCGGCCGGTTTCTATGGGACCAAGAACCTGGGTAACCGCATCGCCGGCGAGGCGATGGTGAAGTATGTCTGCGGAACCCGTGAACCCGACCCGGTGCCCGCGGGGATCGAACGTCCGGACTTCAAGGTGCACGACATCGCCCTGGTGGGTGAATACAACATCGCGGGCGAGCAGTGGCATGTGCTGCCGCTCTTCGATGAGTTGGGCCTGCGCGTACTCTGCACCCTGTCGGGGGACGCCCGCTTTCGGGACGTGCAGACCATGCACCGCTCGCAGGTCAATATGATGGTCTGCTCCAAGGCGATGATCAACGTCGCCCGCAAGCTCGAAGCGACTTACGGGACGCCCTGGTTCGAGGGCAGTTTCTACGGCGTCGCCGACGTGTCCCAGGCCTTGCGCGACTTTGCACGCATCATCGCGGACCCCGACCTGACCGCGCGCACCGAGGCGGTGATCACCCGCGAAGAAGCGGCCATCAACGCGCGGCTCGAGCCCTGGCGCGCCCGGCTCAAGGGCAAGCGGGTGCTGCTCTATACCGGCGGGGTCAAGTCCTGGTCCATCGTCTCCGCCTTGCAGGATTTGGGCATGAGCGTGGTCGCGACCGGCACCAAGAAATCCACCGAGGAGGACAAGGCGCGCATCCGCGCCCTGATGGGCGAGGACGCGGTGATGATCGACGACGGCAACCCACGGGCCTTGATCAAAATCGTGCACGAGCAGCGGGTCGACTGTCTCATCGCGGGCGGACGCAATCTCTACACGGCGCTCAAAGCGCGCATTCCTTTCCTCGACATCAATCAGGAGCGGGAATTCGGCTACGAGGGCTATGTCGGCATGCTGGAGCTGGCGAAGCAACTCTGCCTGACCATCGAGAGCCCGATCTGGGAGGCGGTACGCCGACCGGCGCCCTGGGCCACCGGCGGGTCCGCTGCCCGCGCCGCGGCCGAATCCATCATTGCGGATGCGGGCGCCGCATCCGCCGCGGAGGTAGCCCGTGCCTGAGACCATGAAACCCGAAATCCTCAAGCGTAGCAAAGCACTTTCGGTCAACCCGCTGAAGACCAGCGCGACCCTGGGGGCCGCCCTCGCCTTTCTGGGGTTCCGCCGCGCGATTCCGATGCTGCACGGCTCACAGGGCTGTACGGCCTTCGGCAAAGTCTTCTTCGTGCGTCACTTCCGTGAGCCGATTCCGATCCAGTCCACCGCCATGGAGCAGGTAAGCGCCATCATGGGCGCCAACGAGAACGTGGCGGAAGGATTGCGGGTGCTGTGTGAAAAGAGCCAGCCGGACCTGATCGGGCTGCCGACCACCGGGCTGGCGGAGGCCCAGGGAACGGACATCCACATGGCCGTGCGGGAGTTTCGCGCCAAGTACCCGCAGCACGCGGCGATCCCGATCGTGGCGGTCTCCACCCCGGACTTCACCGGCTGCATGGAATCCGGATTCGCACTGGCTGTTCGCGCCATCATCGATACGCTGGTGCCGGAGGCTGCGACCGCCGGCACCAAGCCCGGTCGGCGCCGCCGTCAGGTCAATGTGCTGGCCGGCTCCGCCCTGACGCCAGGCGACCTGGAACATCTGAAAGAACTGATCGCGTCCTTCGGGCTGCGGCCGGTCGTCCTGCCGGACCTCTCCGACTCGCTCGACGGCCACCTGCCGGAAGAAGAGTTCAATCCGCTCACCATCGGCGGTGCCCTGGTGAACGAGTTGGCGACCCTGGGCGACGCGGCGGCGACCCTGGTGATCGGCGCCTCGATGGACGCGGCGGCGGACCTGCTCCGGGAACGCACCGGGGTCCCCGAGCATCGCTTCCAACATCTGATGAGCCTGACTGCCGTCGACGCGCTGATGCAGACCTTGATTGCGATCTCAGGCAATCCGGTGCCGGAGCGCATCGAACGGCAGCGTGCGCAACTCCAGGACGCCATGCTCGACTGTCATTTCATGCTCGGGCTGACGCGGTTCGCCATCGCCGCGGATGCGGACCTGCTGGTCGGGTTCAGCCAATTCCTCACGGCTGTCGGGGCCGAAACCGTTGCCGCGGTAGCGCCCGCCACGGCCCCGGCGCTGGATCACGTGTGCTGCGACCGGGTGGCGATCGGCGATCTGGAAGACCTGGAGTCGATGGCCCGCGAACGGGAAGCCGAGATACTAATCGGCAGTTCCCACGCGGTGCACACGGCGCAGCGCCTGGGGATCCCGCTCCTGCGCGCCGGCTTTCCCCAATACGATCGGGTCGGCGGCTATCAGCGGACCTGGATCGGCTATCAGGGTGCGCGCGCCACTCTGTTCGACCTGGCCAACCTGCTGTTGACGCTGGAGCGCGGTGAGATTCATCCCTATTACTCCCGCCTGTCGCCACGGCCGGATGAACCGAGGCAACACACGCATTAATCAGCAGCAGCCGGACGATGCTCAGTTGGGCCGTAATCGAACGTCAGTTGCGTTCATTCGCGGTTTCACATCTCGTGCCGGATCACAGCAGCCAGGGCGATTGCAATGACACTGGAACGACGTCTCAAGATTGTGACTAGCGGGGCCAATACGATGGATGACAAGACAACAGTCAAGGTTGCCTTCGCCACCGGCGATATGCGTCATGTCGATCAACACTTTGGTGCCGCCGTGTCCTTCTCGGTCTACGCCATCGACCCCACCAGCTCCCACCTGGTGGAAGTGACGCAATTCGATCGAATGGTCATGGACGGCAACGAGGATAAGCTGGCCGCGAAGTTCGCCGCATTGGACGGCTGCATCGCCATCTACTGTCAGGCGGTCGGATCCTCGGCAGTGAACCAGTTGCGGGCCAGAGGGATACAGCCGATCAAGGTCGCACCCGACGCCACGGTGACCGACCTGATCGAGACGCTCCAGGAAGAACTGCGCGCCGGACCTTCGTCCTGGTTGGCGCGGGCACTCGAGGCGCGGCAGCGGCCGCGCGACGAGCAGCGCTTCGATGCCATGGAGTCGGAGGGCTGGAGCGAGTGAGTCAACAGTCAGTCCGGTATGCGGACATCACGCATCACCTTTCAAACGCATTCCACTTTAACAAATGACGCGAGGCCAACCAATGAGCGTGGCAGTTGCCGCAGTGACGGAGAACGACCCGGTTCTGAAGACCGATTTTGCCGTGGAGATGGTGCGCCAGATGCGCGCCATCGACAGCTATGGCACCTTCGACAGTTGGCCGGTGGAGCGCATTCTGGAGCCCTTCGTCCTCACCAAGGAAAAAAAGCGCGAGATCCCCATCATCGGCGATCCGGACGAAATCGTGCTGGCGCGGGTCAAAGCCTTCTACAACGCCATCTCCGCGATGATCGAGAAGGAATGCGGACTCATGGCCGTGCCCATGCTGAACCTCACCCACGAGGGCTTCGGCCGCGCCCTGATCACCGTCGGCCGGCTGGTCGTCATGGATCGGACCTTGCGCGATGTGCACCGCTTCGGCTTCCCGTCGCTCTCCAAGATGAAGGATGAGGCCGACAAGATCCTGTCCGTGGCCCTGAACATGATCGGCGAATACCCGAAGGTCGCCGGGCTTTAGGCGGCGGCCCGGAACAGGAGACACGGCATGACTGAAGCAACCATCGGCGAACTGGAGAAGGCCGTCAAGAAGGCGAAGCGGATCGCCAGCGAGCGGGCCGGCGAACTGCACGATCTGGTGGAAGAGCGCCTGCCGGCCGCCTATGACGAGATTCCCGGCATCGCCCAGGCCACCTACGACGCCTGTCGCGCCTGGGCCGACGCGGAAGCGCGACTGAAAGCCGCCACGACGGCCGGCGCATGAATGAGACGTATCAAGAGTTTACCCAATGAGCACCATTACCGGAATCACCCGCGGCGGCATCGCCTGGACCCCCGCCTTCGTCACCAACATCAACCAGACCCGCTGTATCGGCTGCGGCCGCTGTTACAAAGTCTGCCCGCGGGACGTCTTTGAACTGGTGGATCGCGACGATCTGGACCTTGAAGAAATGGAGGCGGATGACAGCGATGACGAGGACGATTTCGACGAAGCGCCAGGCATGGTCATGAACCTCAAGGATCTGCTGGACTGTATCGGCTGTGAAGCCTGTTCGCGGGTCTGTCCCAAGAAGTGCCTCACCCACGAGCCCGCGTCAATCGCGGCCTGAGCTGACAGCGCATAGCTTAGGTGATTTCCGGGAAAGGATCTACCGCCGTGTAGGGGCGAATTCATTCGCCCCTAAAACCCAACAGGCTTGCAGTCGGGATGCCTATTCACGGACATCGCCTTAGGGGCGACTAAAGTCGCCCCTAC
>NZ_CAIZIZ010000307.1 GCF_903933125.1 uncultured Lamprocystis sp.
CCTGCGCGCGCTTTCTCAGTATCTGCCTTTCGACTCCTGGGATGACCTGTTTGACTTCATGCTGGAGGGTCTGCGGCCGGCTTCGCGCAAGCCCCGAAGCCGGCCAAATACGGGGTAGGGTCAAATTTGGAATTGCTGTCAAAGCAGGTTCGCTTGTGATTACCGACGGGTGGCCAAGCTACAATGGTCTGGAAAAGCTCGGCTATGTGCATCAGCGGATATTGCAGTCCGTGAAAGGAAAAAGCACCGGCGCGTATCTGCCGATGGTCCACCTGATCGTCAGCAACTTGAAGCGGTGGCTGCTGGGAACCCACAAAGGTGCTGTACTGCCTCACCACCTTCCCGCCTATCTCAACGAGTTCACGTTCCGGTTTAACCGGCGCTATTGGCGCGGCCCGGCCTTCCACCGCGCTCTTGGCCTGATCGTCCATGCCGAGAAATGGCCGGAGTACGATACACTCTACAGCGTGGCAAAGGGCGGAGTGGACGCGTGGGTTCACCCAAGCTCTCCCGCGAACCTCTGCCCGCAGGTCGAGGCCAGCGGCGAGCCCCTGACACTACATGTAGGGGTTACCTGAGCTAACCGGATAGGCATGTTATCCATAACTGTAAGACTCGACAGTTCATGACAAAAATGCAAGCCCGATCCGCCCAGCAGGAACGCTCCCGACGGCTGGCCTTGTCGTACCCGCCGTAAAAGCGGCTTTCGGCCGCTTCCACGCGCAGGGATGGCGCTTCTCCAGGTCCGCGATGGCTTGAACGATGATCGACGCCCCAAGCCTGAACGACGCCAAGCCGAGCGAGCCCCGGCCTTGATCATCGCTCCGGCCGTAGGGTGGACAAGCGCTAGCGCAGTCCACCGAATCCCGCGCCGCGGCAGGTGGACTGTGCGCTGCGCTTGTCCATCCTACGAGGCCGCGTGGCCGGAACCGTGATCAAGGCCGCAGCCCCCTGTCAGTACCCCCTAAACACTCTGGAAAGCACTCAAGACACCTTTTCCACAATATTGTTTTTTAAATTATTCTTGATACCACGACGACCCAAGCGCCAGTCGGTTTATGCCGACCCGCTCGGGCGTTATGAGGCAAGATTGCCTCATAACGCACGAACGGTGCGGTGAGGAACTGCGCGCAATGACTTGACAAACCGAAAAAACTTTGATGCAATCCCAAAAAGGCTCCGATCTATGGGGTAGTTCGTCCGCCGACATCTCGTTAGGCATTGCTATCAATTTGAAACGACGCTGGTTCGGTCCCATTCGGGTTGCCCCGAATATTCACTGGTAAACCCAACCGATTGCATGAATGATAACTCCACCCACGAGCAGAACCCATGAAAAATGCTATCGTCTCTACTCTTGTTCTGTCCTCAATCCTGAGCACCGCTCCGGGCAAAGCGGATAGCTTCCAGGACTACGCACCTCTTTATAGTAATGTCAATTCAGCCAATCCTGGTATGGAGATCATAATACCCCGATACAGCCGCAGCAGTGCTGATCCATTAGGTAACCCCAAGAGTTATACCTTCCGGTTCGATGTTTACCCTGCCGGGCGGCCTAATCGTCTTTACGGTAGCGCGAGCCGCACGTTTGTCTTTCCAAATTCGTGCGTCAACCCACAACCTTATCGGACATGGTCAGAAGATGATAAAGTGGTCGCCTTGCCAAATTCGTCGCGCAGGGTTCTGGCGTTCACGATTAATCGAAGCTGTAAGTACATCAATATATTCGCTATGAGCGCTTAATTATTTATCTTTCTTTTAAATCAATGCTTTGCAATTATTGGCGCCTACAAATATTTCACTTGAAGTACTTACCGAGATCACCGGGGGAGCCATCAAACGCAGCTACGGTATCTTTATCTATTCGGCCGTCCTCGCAAACAGTTTAGGCACAGTCTGGAGTAGGACTTTCACATCCGTCGATGATCTCTACTTGGATTCCTTTCAAGGGGTAGATACCAATGGCGATGACAAGGCCGATGAGATCATGGTTGTTATGAGCTATGCCACGAGCACTGGATACAACAAGCGGTTTGTTATACTGAATAAGACAAATGGCGAAACCATTTCCGACAGCAGCTATCCGAGCTCTTAGCAGGGAATGAGGCAATAGGGGCAAGCGCAATTATTGGGCAATAGGGCCGTCGGTTGGGGTGAGGAACGAACCCCAACATTTCCAAGCTCAGACCTCGTTGTGGAATAAATGTAAGAAAAAGCCTAACAAGCCGCCTTATTAGAGGATGGGGTCAGGTCTTGCAATCAAGCATCTGGGATACGATGCAAGTATTCATGATTACAAGACCTGACCCTCTACATTTTGTGACCCTCTACATTTTGCTATGCCCGATAAGACACCCCAAGAGCATACGGCCGTCTCCGGCCCGCCCGGACGCCTCCATGCTCCACACCTCCACCCGTGCCCACGCTGTTTCAGGGCTCATCGCCTGAGGGGAGGATGGGGTCATGAGGGGAGGATGGGGTCAGGTCTTGCAATCAAGCATCGGGGATACGATGTAAGTATGCATGACTACAAGACCTGACCCTCTACACTCTTGATTACAAGACCTGACCCTCTACGCTCTACATTCCGCTCAGCTCAACCGTTAGGCGGCCATGAACGCTCTTGCGCAGCTTCAAGACTGGTACCTCTCCCAGTGCAACGGTGACTGGGAGCACACTTACGGTGTTTCTATAGGTACCTTGGACAATCCGGGATGGTCGCTTGTGGTTGAACTCACTGACTCCAACCTCGACGGTCGCTCCTTCGCACCTGTCAGTCACGGCGTAGGCGCAGACTCTGTCGAAGACGACCCGGACTGGCTCACTTGCGAGGTCAAGAGCAACAGATTTGTTGCACACGGAGGCCCGCTAAAGCTCGACGAAATGATCATGGTTTTCGTCAAGTGGGCCGACAGCTGCCCGCCTAACGCAGGGGATGGGGCACCATTTAGCTGACCCCGGTGCGGGCACGACATAATCCCTCGTGCCCGAACACGTGGGGAAATGGGGTCATGGGGAAATGGGGTCACATGGGGAAATGGGGTCAGGTCTTGCAATCAAGCATCCGGGATACGATGCAAGTATGCATGATTACAAGACCTGACCCTCTACATTTGTTCTTGACCCTCTACATTTGTTCTGACCCTCTACATTTGTTCTCGTCTGCGACCAGGTCCATGGGGAGACACCCTCAAGCCGCGTGGGCGGACACCGGATAGAGAACATCGGCGTGGAGGACCTGGGCCGCGAAGCCCAGGGCAGCGCGAATATCCTCCGGCGCCAGCCGCGGATTGGCCTCCAGGATCTGCTCCTGGGATTCCCCAGCCGCGAGCCGTTCCAAGATGGACTCCACCGTGACGCGGGTGCCGACGATGGTTGGTTTACCCATCATGATGTCGGGATTCGAGACGATTCGCATCGGTGTGTACCTCCTGCAAGGGGCCTTAGTCATCCAGCAGACGCTCGGTCAGCGGTGCCGACCGCGACGAACGAACGCCGCGACGAACCTGAACTATACGACCGCAAGGTAATTCCGGGGACAATTTACTTCATTCAAGAGACTCCGAGTCGGCCTTGATCAGGGTTCCGGCCACGCGGGATCGTACAAGCGCAGGGCAGTCCACCAGCGACGGCGCGGGATTCGGTAAACTGCGCTGTCGCTTGTTCAGCCTGCGGCCGGAACGACGCAGACCGACACGCTACTCAGCCATCATGGCCAGCACGTCCGCCAACTCGCGCACGGTCAGGGGCGCCGACCCGCGGGCGTCGTCGGCCGGACTCGGTCAATCGGGGCGCTTCGGCTTGGGCAGTGCGATGAGCTGGTTGCGCGGGCCACTGCGAACCGATGGCGAAGTTGATGACGGCATCGACAGGGCGCCGCTGCCCAAGCCGATCGTCTCCAGGAACACCTGCGCAACATTGGCCAGGAAGTGAACAGCGGCATTATTGACCGAGAGCAGCATGGGTTCGCGTGTAACATGACCCCGAAAGCCGACGCCGATGCAAGCACGGCCCCGACCACTGCCGTCCGGCACGAGGAAGCGGCCGGGGAGGCGCTGTGGATCGAGGTCATCCGCAAGATGGACGAGACCTACGCGGACCTGGTCCGCCATCAGGTCGAGCTGGAAGAAAAAAACACCGCACTGGAGGACGCTCAGCAGTTTATCGCGAGCGTCCTGGCGGCAATGACGGACGTGCTGATCGTCTGCGACGTGGACGGTCGCATCCAGCAGGTCAACGCCGCGCTGGAGACGCTGGTCGGCGTGCCCGAGGCGCAGTTGCACGGACGGACCTTCCTGTCCCTGCTCGCGGCGGAGTCCTTGCCGCTGGCGCGTACGTTCGGCGAGAAAATCCGCAGCAAGGCCATCCACGACTGTGAACTGATTCTGGCGGGTCGCGACGGACAACCCGCGCCCCTGGCAATGAACTGCACCTCACGCTACGACCACCGGGGCCGACTGGTCGGGATGGTGCTGATCGGCCGACCCGTCGGGGAGCTGCGTCAGGCCTATGAGAACCTGAACCGCGCCCACGCGGACCTCAAACAGGCCCAGCAGCAATTGATCAGCGCGGAGAAGATGGCCTCGCTCGGCCGGCTGGTGGCGGGGGTGGCTCATGAACTGAACAACCCCATCAGCTTCGTCTACGGCAACATTCACGCCCTGGCCCGCTACCGCGAGCGGCTGGGCCGTTTCATCACCGGGGCCGAGGCCGCGGGGCTGTCGCCCGAGCTCCGGGACCTGTGGGATGAACTGCGCATCGGGCGCATCCTCACCGACCTGGACCCGCTGCTCAAAGGCACCCTGGAGGGCGCGGAGCGGGTGCGCGACCTGGTGCAGGATCTGCGTCGCTTCTCCTCCGGCGCGCAGGGCGAATATACGGACTTCGACCTCACCCATGTGGTTCGTACCGCGGTGCACTGGGTCTCCCGGAGCGGCGCCAAGGACGCCGGCCGGCAGACCCAGGCGATCACCCTGGATCTGCCGACGCACCTGAGTGTCCGCGGCCATCCGGGGCAGATCCATCAGGTGGTGATGAACCTGGTACAGAACGCGCTGGACGCGGTGCGGGGGCGCCCTGAGCCGCGCATTGGAGTGGACTTGACCACCAGCGGCGCCATGGCCGTGCTGCGGGTGCATGACAACGGCCCGGGTGTCTCCGACACCGACCGCCGGCGCGTCTTCGACCCCTTCTTTACCACCAAGCCGGTCGGTCAGGGCACCGGACTCGGACTCTCCATCAGCCTGCGCATCGTCACCGACCACGGCGGCACGCTCGTTCTGGAGCCGACGGCCGCCGGCGGCGCGGTTTTTCGGATGGAACTGCCGACCGGGATTACTGCTTCGGCTGGGCCGCGGCGACCGTGGTCGGATTGACCACGGCGGGCGCCGCGGCCTGGGGCGCAGCGGGCGCGGCGGCTTGAGGCACAGCGGGCGCGGCGGCCGGGGCGCAGCCCATGCCGGCGCCGGGTCCGACCGGGCGCGGACCGAAGCCATGCGCCGCGCGGCGACGGTCACTCTGCTCCTTCATCGCATTGCGGCGCGCCGCCATCTCCTGTCGTGCCTGAGCGCGATGGGCATCCAATGCCGGACCGCGGTTGCCGGCGAAGTCGGACATGGCGGGACGCTCAAAGCCGGGCATCTCGGGCCAAGCCGGGAACTCGGGGGCCTTGAAGTCGGGGCCGCGCGGGGCCGGCATCTCGGGCATGGCGAATTCAGGCATGGCCGGACGCTCGAAGCGGCGCTGCTCCGGGCTGGTCGGGAACGCTGGACCGGCCCACGCCGGCGCCGCGGCGTTGCCGACCCGGGGGTCCATGGCCGGGGCCGGCCGCGGTGCATTCTTGAAACGAGCCGCCTGCTGCTCGGCGAACTGGCGCCGCGCTGCCATGGCCTGTTCCGCGGCCTTGGCATGTTGGGCCGCCATCGCCTGCCGCTGCGCGGCGAAGGCCTGCTGTTGCTGCTCAAAGGCCCGCTGCCGGTCGGCGGCGGCCTGTTGCTGCGGATCGGTCAGGTAACCGGCCTGATCGGGTGCCCCATACCAGGCGCCGGCCGAGGAGGCGGCAACGGTGAGGACGATAACGGAGGCAGCTTGAACCATCTTATTCATTTTTTAGTACCTTCTCGGACTGAGAATAAAAGGGGTTAAGAGTTTTCAGGTGTTCAACGTAACCCATCCCTGGGCCGGCTCCCTAGGGCAGCGGGCCCGATCGGGCGTTGATCGGAATCCCGGCCAGCGGCGTGCGTAGTCAGGGCTTCCAGCCCTGACGGTGTCAGGCCAGGATGGCCTGACTACGCACCCGGCGAGCCCAAGTGGCCGGAATCTTGATCAAGGCCCCGATCGCGCGTCACCGTCGACTGCGGACGACTGCCGCGGGTGGGGTGACGGCATGGCCAGCCATCACCGGCGCCTGCGTCGGAAAGGCGTATGGATAGCGCCAGCCATAAGCGTCATTGCTGGCGGGGATCTGGGCGAACTGCTGACGGTCGGTCGCGGCGGCCGGAGCCGCGTCGGTACGGCCCGAAACCGCGTGCGCTGGGCTCTCCCCGCCGTTTTCAACCGACCCGAGCACGCTCAACTCCGCGGCAGCCGCCGCCGCGCAGACCAAGCCGAAGATGACCGCCAGTGCGGGCTGGAACATCATTGCCTCATCGTTGACGGCCCACGGCGAGCGTTCCGGCCCGACCGTCCCAGGTGAGTGCTCAGTATATAAGAACTTACTAAATTAGCAATAGATAAATTCCGTTCGGCCGCTCAAGAAGGACCAAAGTCACTCGATGGACAGGAGTTCGACGTTCGCGGGCAGCCGCCAATCCCGCGCCCCGCAGAGCCCCTGGGCGTTGACGGCGCGCACGAAGCCATCGGTATCGCAGTCATTGCCGCTGCAGGAGCCACCGTTCTGCACACTCGCCCAGCCGCCCCAACCGGTGCACTGGCCCTCCCGCTCCATGACCACGCTGGCGCGTTGCGCGTCCTGGATAGTGATTCGGAAGGCATTCTGGTGGCTTCCCATCAAGGTTTCGACCCCTTGACAGTGGCACGCCGCAGAACAATCACCTAGACTTTTCTGGAGTTACCTGAAGCATGAGCGGAAACGCACCGTTGACTTGCTGGACGCGGCCTGACGATGGCAGCTTTTTTGTCAACCAGAGCGATGGGGCGAGTGCAGATGCAACGGTACTTTGCGTGCGGACACGTTAACCTGGTGGCGCAGGACAACTGTCCCAACACGCCGGATCCCGACCAGGACGGAGACGACATTGGTGACGCCTGCGACAACATCGATTTCTGCTGGGAGTGCCTGCCAAGGCGAGGCGACTGGCGGGCGATTTTCGCGCGGTGAGTTTGGCTGCCCTCAACCCACCGCCGTTCGGCCGTTGCAACAGACAAATTGAAATCACGAGGTGACGCGATGAAGATCCGGTCGTCCGTAGTGCGAGTGGGTTGCTGGGCGATCCTTGCCACCGGCATGACGCAGGCCGGTGACCTGTATGTCCAACAGAGCGTCGGCAACGACGCCAATCCCGGCCATGCCTGGGGGACCGGCTACGCCCTGGCCACCATCCAACGGGCCTTGGTCCTGGCCCAGGGGCAGGCGGGGGCGGATACCATTCATGTCGCGGCCGGGACCTATCATGAACATCTGCAAGTCGGCAGCGATGTTTCACTGCTTGGCAGCTATCCCGCCAGCGGCTCCGGGCCGCGAAACCGGGACACCTCCCCCAGTATCATCGACGCTGCCGGCATCGTCGATGCCTCCGGGCGCAGGATGTCGGCAATCGACATCCACAATGCCAGCCAGACCACACTCGATCTATTCGTTGTGATCAACGGCCGCAACGAGGTGGATGGCAATGGCATCGGCGGCGGCGCTTCCATAATTTATAGCACTGGCCCGGTGACGCTCAGCAATAACCTGTTCGAGAACAACTGGGCGAGTTGGGGCGGCGGGATCGGTATCATGACTCACTCCGCCGAGCCAGTCCCAGTGATCACACTCACCGGCAACCTGATTCGCAACAACGACAGCGGCCACGGCGGCGGCGTCAGCGTCTATGATGCCGCCGCGGTCCTCGACAACAATACACTGACCGCCAATACCACGAATGAGCAGGGCGGCGGGCTCGTTGCCGGCGAGGCCTCGCTCACCCTGACACGCAATACGATCAGTGCGAACCATGCAAGCAGTGGCGGTGGGGTTGCCTGGTCAGGGTGCCGGGCATTATCAGCCAGCGGCAACACGATTGTTTCAAACCAGGCCACCACCGACGGCGGTGGGATATTTCATCAGTCCTGCGCTGGCCACCTAACCAACAATAGTATTCAGCGCAACAGTGCCGGCAACTGGGGGGGCGGGGTATGCCTTTACACCGCCCATCCCGAGACCTTTGCCAATAACCTGATTACCGACAATACCGCCGTCGCCAACGGTGGCGGGGTCAGCCTGTACGATGGAGCAACGGCCGTCATCGTCAACAACACCCTGACCAACAACCAAGCTAATGGTTTGGGGGGCGGGCTTTATGCGCACTACGGCACCAGCGCCACCGTCCGGAACAGTATCCTCTGGGCCAATCAGTCCACTCAGATCACCAACAACGGTACGGTGCAAATCACTTATTCGGACATTGCCGGCGGCTGGAACGGAGTCGGTAATCTTTCCCAAGACCCACTGTTTGCCGATCCCGCCGCCGGGGATTACCATCTACGCTCGCTGGGTGGGCGTTACCAACCAGCGACACTCACCTGGGTCGTGGATAAACAGCACAGCCCGGCCATTGATGCCGGAAATCCAAGGGACGCCTTCGCCAACGAAACCCAACCCAACGACGCACGGATTAACCTCGGGGCTTTCGGAAATACGGTCCAAGCAAGCCGCAGCGATATTGGTTTGAAGCTGCCGGACCGCGGCGACTGGCGGGCGATCCTGGGGCGGTGATCCGGTGGCCCCACCGCCATGGGGTCGTCGTCGCTGGCCGTGTTCTGCGATCAAGCGCAGAAGCCGGCGGGGTCGCGTCCGTGGCTTGAGGTATTTGCAATCGACCACAAAGGACACGCAGTTGGTTTTAATCGGTTTTGAAAAAAAGAGGGTCTCTGCTTTCAAAACAACCGATTCAACCCATTCAACGCCGCCACGCGGTACGCCTCGGCCATGGTCGGATAGTTGAAGGTGGTCTCGGTAAAATAGCGGATACTGTTGGCGGCGCCGGGTTGGGACATCACCGCCTGGCCGATGTGGATGATCTCCGCGGCTTGTTCGCCGAAGCAGTGGATGCCCAGGATTTCCAGGGTCTCGCGATGGAACAGGAGCTTGAGCATGCCCACGGTGTGGCCGGTGATCTGGGCGCGGGCGATGGACTTGAAGTCGGCCTGGGCGACTTCGTAGGGGATTTGGCTAGCGGTGAGTTCGCGCTCGGTGCGGCCGATCGACGAGATCTCGGGCACGGTGTAGATGCCGGTGGGAAATTCTTCGATCAGTGACCAGTCGCATTCGCCGTCGGCGATGTGAGCCCCGACGAAACGCCCCTGGTCATAGCTGGCGCTGGCCAGCGCCGGGGAACCGGCTACGTCGCCGACCCCGTAGATGTGGGGCAGGGCCGTCTGGTAGCTGCGGTTGAGATCGAGCTGACCGCGCCGGTTGGGGGTCAGGCCGATGGCTTCCAGGCCCAGGTCATGGGTGTTGCCGGTGCGGCCGTTGGCCCAGAGCAGGCAGTCGCTCTTGAATTTCTTGCCTGATTTGCAGGTCAAGACGACCCCATCATCGTGTGCCTCAACCCGGTCATAGGTCTCGTCGTTGCGGATGACGACACCGCCCTGGCGCAGGTGATAGGACAGCGCATCCGTGATCTCGTCGTCCAGGAACGACAGCAGCCGGTCGCGGGTATTAACCAGGTTCACCTTCACGTCCAGGTTGCTCAGAATGGACGCGTACTCGCATCCGATAACGCCGGCCCCATAGATCGTCATCGAGCGCGGCGTGTGCGCCAGGGCCAGCACGCTGTCGCTGTCGAGCACCCGCGGGTGACTGAAGTCCACGTCCGGCGGATGGTAGGGGCGCGAGCCGGTGGCGATCACGAAATACTTGGCGGTCAATTCCTGGGCGGCGCCGCCGGGGCGTTGGACCTCGATGCATTCCGGGCTGCGAAAGCGGGCGTGGCCGAAGATGACCTCCACCCGGTTGCGCTGGTAGAAGCGGTAACGGGTGCGCACCTGCTCGTTGATGACACCGTCGGCCGCGCGCAGCAGGTCAGGAAAGTCCACCTGGATCTGGTCGCGGGTATGCTGGAAGATCGGGTTGTGCCGGTAGTCCGCCAACATCTGGATGGAGTGGCGCAACGCCTTGCTGGGGATGGTGCCCCAATGGGTACAGCCGCCGCCGACGGCGTTGTGGGCTTCCACGATGGCCACTTCGCGGCCGGCCTTCGCGAGCTTCATGGCGGCGCCTTCGCCGGCCGGGCCGGTGCCGATCACGATAACGTCGAATGCGCGGGTGGTCATGGCAGGGCTCCGGCTCGGTACGGCTGGCACCTGGCCGGCGGGCGGGGTGCGTTCAGCGGAATGGTGTCAGAGCGCTAGTTTAACCGTTCGCGCAGAAGCCGTCGGCGCAGCGGTGTTTGAAGCGCCGGGCGGCGAACCGGCGATAGGCCCGGTCGAGCGGGCCGACCAGCCGCAGACCGGTGACCAAACGGGCCAGGTGCCGGTAATAGGGCAGGCGGCGCCACAGGGTGACGAATCCCAGGACGCCGGTCACCAGTACCCCATTGGTATCGAGTACATGCAGTCGGGCCATGGCCTCGGTGGTGCTGATGCCGGCCTGCCGCAGCCGCTCCGGGGCTTTGAGCAAGTCAACCCACTCGACGGCGCCGGCGCGATCCAGCGCTTGGTAATGGGCGATCTCGCGGCGGCACAGGGGGCAACCGCCGTCGTAGAAAACGACGGGTCTCGATTCATTTTGCGGCATCGGTACTCTCGGTGGACATCGGGTGTCGGCGCGCCAGGGGCGGTCGATCCACCCTGGCGCGTTCGGGCGGGTGACGGTCAGCGCTGCCCCTCCAGCGCCAGGACGAACACGGTCGCCGCCGCGGCGGAGATCGCGGACAACGCCCACTTCAGGTGTGCAAGGCCCGGTTTGGTCATCATAGTCACCTCGTACTGGAATGGTTGCATTGGGTGATTGGCGCGGATTGTCCCGCGCATGCTTGTTAAAGTCGGTCTAGCAGGCGGAGAATCAACCGTCCGCCCGCACGATGATTGTCGTTGTTTAACTCATTTCTGACGTGTGACTCATGGAGTGCCCACATGCTCCGCCGTGTTCTTACCGTTGTCCTGGCGATCCTGCTGGCCCTGGGCCTGGGTGTCGCCGGGGTTCTCCTGTGGATCACCAAACGCGCGGAGCCGGCCTATGCCGGTGAGGTCAGGGTCGCCGGGCTGACGGCTCCGGTGCGCGTGCGCTGGGGACCGCACGCGGTGCCGACCATCCAGGCGGATTCGCTGCCCGATCTGCTGTTCGGCCAGGGATTCGTGGTGGCCAGTGAGCGGATGTGGCAGATGGATCTGATGCGCCGGCTCGCCGACGGGCGCCTGGCGGAGGTCTTCGGGGCGGACGCGCTGGACGCGGACCGGTTCTTCCGCACCTTGGGTCTCAATGCCGCTGCCCGCCGCGCCTATGCCGAATTGGACGCACCCGAACGGGCCATGCTCGCGGCCTATGCGGCCGGGGTCAACGCCTACCGAGCGCAGGCGCTGGAGCGGCTGCCGGTCGAGTATCTGATCGCCGGCTTCGAGCCGGACCCCTGGCGGCCGGAGGACAGTCTGCTGGTCGGCGCCTACATGGCCTGGACCCAATCGTTCAACTTCAAGGAGGAGTTGACCTTTCTGCGGATGGCGGCACGTCTCGGTGCGGCCCGGGCGCGCGAACTCTTCCCCACCGATGAGGGAGTGCCAGCCCCGCCGGTGCCGCCCGAACTGCTGGAGCGGCCTGGTGACCTGGGCGGCGCCACCGCCGCGACGGCGGCCGCGCTGGCCGGCCTCCTGGACCTGCCCGCGCGTTTCGGCCTGCCGACACCCAGTCCGGCCAGCAACGCCTGGGTGGTCACCGGACCGCGCACCGCCGATGGTGCGGCCCTGCTCGCCAACGACCCCCACCTACCCCCATCGGTGCCTGGGACCTGGTATGAACTGGAGTTGTACGGACCCGATCTGCATGTCGCCGGTCTGGCGCTGCCCGGGGTGCCGCTGGTGTTGATCGGCCACAACGCCGATCTGGCCTGGGGACTCACCAGCGCCATCGCCGATACCCAGGATCTGTTCCTCGAACGGCCCACCGCCGACGGCACTCAGGTGGAACGGGCCGGGCGTGCGCCCGAGGCCATCACCACCCGGGTGCAGCGCATCATGGTCAAGGATGCGCCGCCGGTGGACCTGGTCGTGCGCAGCACCCGTCATGGGGTCATCCTGAACGATCTGCTCGCGCCTGTCCCGGACGCCGCGGACGGGGCACGGAGCGCATTGCAGCCGTCCGTCGCCGGCCCCTATCTGATCGCGCTGAGTCAGGTCACTGACCCGCCGGACCGCAGCTTCGCCGCGCTCGTCGGTTTGAACCGGGCGCGCACCCTGGCCGAGGCCCGCCGCGCCGCGCTGGGCTTTTACGCGGTCGCGCAGAATCTGATGCTCGCCCACCGCGATGGGGACATCGCCTGGCAGGTGACCGGACTCCTGCCGCAGCGCCGCAAAGGGTCCGGGCTCTTCCCCGCGCCCGGCTGGATCGCGGATTATGGATGGGACGGCACGGTGGCGCCCTGGCGCAACCCAGGGCAGATCGATCCGGCCGGGGCCGCGCTGATCACGGCCAATAACCGCACGATCCCGGTCGACCACCCGGTCAATGTCGGTCATTCATGGATGGCGCCCTACCGCGCCCAGCGCATCACGCAGCGCCTCAATGAATCCGGACCCTTGACCCCCGCGGCGATGGCCGCCATCCAGACCGACCGCCTGAGTCGCCAGGCCCTGTTGACACAGCAAGCGCTGCGGCGCGATGAATCGGCGCTGCGCGCCGCGGACCCCGCGGCCTGGGTGATCGCGGAGTCTGACCTGCTCGGCTGGGACGGTGTCATGGACGGATCGAGCCGTGCCGCGGCCTTCTATGCCCTGCTGGAACCGGCGCTCTGGCGGGCGCTCTATGGCGACGAGTTGGGTGACGCGGACCTGGCGGTCCTGATGTCGCTGGCGAACCCGACTTATCATTCGTTGCAGGAAACCCTGCATACCGGTGAGTCAAGCTTCTGGGACGACGTGACCACACCGGAAGCCGAGACGCCGGCCCACATCTGGGCGCGCGCCCTGCGGACGGCCGCGGCCGATCTGGCGGCGGCCCTGCCCCGGACGCGTGACCAGCGCCTCGACCGGCTGCGGACCCTGACCCTGCCCCATGCCTTCCACCAGCAGCCGCTGCTCGGTTGGCTGTTCGATGTCGGACCCATCGGGGTCGGCGGCGCGGCCGATACGGTGGACCTGATGCAGAGCGCGCCCGCTGATCCGCGTCGCGTTCTGATCGCACCGTCGATGCGCGTGGTTCAGGTCCCGGGCAACTGGCCGCAGACCCGCGGCACCCTGCCGCTTGGTCAGTCCGGTCATCCGCTGTCGCGCTACCGCACCGATCAGCTCGACGATTGGCTGCACGGCGGTTCCCACACCTGGCCCTGGCACGGCCCCACGACCGAGGGTACACAGGGGCTGCTGGTGTTGCGGCCGCTGCCGTGATGCGCTGATGCGCCTTGGTCGTAAACCCGGCCATCGCGGGGTCTGCGCGGTCCTCGGTCCGCACAGCGGACCCTACAGACCCTCAGCTATGCGGACCATCCGCGACTGCATGACCGCAGGACATGCTCCCAAAGCAGCGATCTCACTCGAACCAAACGCTGCCCGCGGATCACCTTTTTCGATTTTCCAGCTTGCTCCGTGCTGTCTCATCTGTTAAAAGCCGCGCTAGTGGGGCGTTTTTGGCCTCATGCGTGGCCCTAGGCCCTGGCCTGATGTCCCTGAGTTTATTAGCGATTACCGATAGCGCTTCCTTTTGTTCCCGTCCCCGCGGGCACCCATGCCTTGCTGATCAAGAACAACGACTGACGACACTACCAGAGGACTCGACCGTGTTGCACTTCCTGCATTCACTCTTCGCCCCGCCGTCGCGGCAGATCGGCGCGGTCGCATCCGCCGCCATCAGCACGGCGGTGGATCGCGTGATTGACGGAACAGATCCGCGACTGCGCGCGGTCCCCCACTACCAGCGCATCCTGGCACGACCGGTGGAAAGCGCGCTTGAGTATATCGCCGCGAACGCGGACATTTTTCTGCCGGCCATCACCTTCGATCGGCGCCGTTTTTCGGCCGACCCGCGGCTGCGCGCCATGTTCGTCGGGCCCAATCACCTGCTGGAGGTCCTGTCCTCGAGCCCCGAGGTCCGCGGCTATCTCAAGGCGAACAGGGGTACCACCCCGCCGGAACTGTTCGCCGCGCTGCGCGTGGAGCGCACCGAAAAGCGGGTCTTCGGCATGGCCCTGGATGGTGGGCGGGTGCTGCGCGACGTGCCGCAGACCACGGTGAATTTCCATAATCATCGGGTCGCCTTTCCGGCCACGTCCGAGGCCGAAACCGTGCTGCAAGTCCAGGCGCGCGCCTTCGATTATCTGATCGAAGTCGCCAAGACGCACCTGGATGCCATGCGCGCGCGCCGCGAGCAATTGGAGCGCCAGTACCGGCAACTCTGCCAGGGCCGGTCGGCGGTCCCCGGTCGGGCCGGGCGGGGCGCCTTGAGCCTGACCGCGGGCATCATCCACAGCCCCCATGACCCGGCCGATGCGCGTCGGCTCCAGAGCATGGAGGTCGAACTCGGACGGCTGCGCGCCCTGGCCGGCACGCTCGGCGAGCAACTCGCTCTGGTCGCCAACATCGTGCGTGAGCCGCACGGGTACCTGCGCTTCGAGCGCGTCGGCATGACCCTGGATCGGATGAACACCAAGGTCTCCAAAAACCTGCGCAAATCCGCCGATGACGTGACCTTCAACGAGATGCTGATCGACGGGCAGCGCCGCATTACGCTCGAACTGATCCGTTTCCCGAGCAGCGAATTGCTGCCGCCGACCGACCTCGTGGCGAACGCCGAGCGGGCCTTGCAGCGGGCGATCTGATACAAAACGAGTCCAAGGCAGTATAGGAGTCGCGTCGCGACTCCGTGGGAGCGGCCTCCGGCCGCGACTGAGCCGGGCGCATTGCCGTGGGGTCGGCCATGATCGCCGTTGCGGCCAAAGCGACCACTCGGATTTATCCACAGATGTCACAGATGTTCACAGATGAGGAAAAACATCTGTTTTCATCTGTGTTCATCTGTGACATCTGTGGATGACCTTTCCGGCCCTGAGCCACGGCGAAAGCTGGCCGGAACGATGACCAAGGCCGTGGCGTCAGCAAGCACACCGGCGCCGCATCGCGGCCGGAGGCCGCTCCCACGAGTGGATTCCTGTCTCGGAGTGGCAGATCCCGCCTTTCCATGCGCAGGATAACCCCTGTCGCCGCCCTGTCGAACCGCCGCCGCGGTGCGATAATGCGCCGCTCACCCCGACGCTGACCTCCCAGGACCAGCTCCCATGCCCGATCTCGCCCAGTCCCTTGCCGATATCCTCGCCGCGGTCCAGCGCCCCGGCGGCTTCCATGTCGCCGGTTCATTCGACATCCACCCGCCGCGCCTGGAGGTGACGGGGGTCGGCCCGATCGCCCTGCCGCTGCTGCCGGTGCAGGCCAAGGCACTGCTGCGGGTGGCCGAGCAGGCGCCCTACGGTCGCGGGCCTGAGACCCTGGTCGACACGGCCGTGCGCCGCACCTGGCAGGTGGACGGTGCGCGGGTCGCCCTCACCGGTCAGCGCTGGGTGGCGGATCTGGCCGAGGTGGTGGAGCGGGTCCGCCGCGGGCTGGCGGTCGCGGGCACCATCGAGGCCCAACTCTACAAACTCCTGATCTACGACACCGGCAGCTTCTTCGTCCCCCACCGCGACACCGAGAAGGCGCCGGGCATGTTCGCCACGCTGGTCATCGTGCTGCCCTGCGATTACAGCGGCGGCGAGCTGATCATCCGCCACCGCGGCCAGGAGGTGCGGGTCAACCTGCATCGTGACGAGCCCTCCGAGGCGGCCTTCGCGGCGTTCTATGCCGACTGTCTGCACGAGGTGCTGCCGATTGCCTCCGGCTATCGTCTGGCGCTGATCTACAACCTGGTGCGCGTCGGCCCCGGCCCGTTGCCGCAGGCGCCGGATTACGGCGCCGAGCAGCAGCGGCTTGTTCAACTGCTCGGTAGCTGGAGCACGGCGGCGCCCGATGCCACCCCGGACAAGCTGGTCTATGCGCTGGAACATGCCTACACGCCCGCGGAGATCACCTTCGCCGCCCTCAAGGGCAAGGACGCGGCCGTCGCGCAATGTCTGATCCCCGCCGCCGACGCGGCCGGTTGCGACCTGCACCTGGCGCTGATCAGCGTGACCGAGAGCGGCTGGGCCGAGTACGCCGGCGGCGGGCGCTATAGCCCCGAGTTCGAGATCGGTGAAGTGACCGAGACCAACTGGGAAATCCATGACTGGTGTCTGCCTGACGACCGCCGGCCGGTGATGGATTCGCTCCCGTTCAGCGCGGACGAGCTGTCACCCGCCGACGCCTTGGCCGATCTGGATGAGACCGAGCCCGAATTCTCCGAGGCCACCGGCAACGAGGGCGCTTCCTTTGAACGCAGCTATCAGCGTGCCGCGCTGGTCCTCTGGCCGCGCACCCGGCGGGCCGCGACGCTCGCCGCGGGCGGACTCGGCGTCAGCATCCCCGCGCTGCTCGCCCTGGTCCACCGCTGGGAGGCGGCCGGGGCCACGTCCGGGGACCCGTTATGGCACGAGGCGCGGAGCCTGGCCGCGGCCATCCGCACCGGTTGGCCGACGGACCTCTCGGTGCGCCGTCAGGCGAGTAACGACGGCCGGATGCGCGACCTGTTCGCGATTCAACTGCGGCTGGATGACCTCGAGGGCTGTGCCGAGTTCATCGCCCGGCACAGCGCCGACGGCGCCTACGGGGCCGCGGACAATACCGCCCTGGCGCTGGTGCTCGGGCACCTGCCGACGGGACGGGCGGCGGAATTGCTCAGCGCCGTCATCACCGCCAATGTCGGCCGACTCCCCGGCGCCTGTGCCGCGCTGCTGCTGCGCTGCACGCAGAGCGACGACCCGGCCCGCCTCGCCGCCCTGCAGACCCCGGCGCGCGCCCTGCTCGACGGGTTCCCGGACGGGCATGTGGCCGCGCCGCTGCCCAATTGGGAACGTCCGGAACCCCTGACCGCGGCCCAGGTCGCCGACGCCGTCAACGCCTTCCTGCGCATTGATGCCGCCATTGCCGAGCAGGCGGTGATGCGCTTCCTGTCGTTGCCGGCGGTCTACAACCTGGACGGGCTGCTGCTCCCGGCCGCGCTGTTGCTGAAGGAGGGCGGAACAGACCCGGAGCCCGCGGCGGTGGAGACGCTGCGCCGGGCCGTGCTCGCGCACCTGGACGCGCGCATCGCGCTGCCGCTCGCGCCGCCGCCGGACTGGACGCGGGACGCCGCCATCCCCTGTTCCTGTCAACACTGCCAGGGCTTGACCCGTTTCCTCGCCGCCCCGACCGAGCGGGTCTGGCTCTTCAAGGCGGGCGAAATCGACCGGCGACATGTCGCCGACAAGGTCCAGCGCGCCAACGCTGATCTCGCCCTGACCACCGACAAGCGCGGCCGACCCTACACCCTGGTCTGCACCAAGAACCAGGCGAGCTACGAGCGGCGGGTGCGCCAGCGGGCGCTGGATTTGCGGCATCGTGAGCGGTTGGGGGGGTGATGCGATAACCGTCGAACGGGATAACTGGATTGACGTAGGGGCGGGGTTAAAACCCGCCCTACCCCAAGGATCTGTCTGAATAGCAGGTATGACCGGTAGGGGCGACTTCAGTCGCCCCTAAACGTCCGTAGATCCTTCCCGGAAATCACTTTTGGCGATTCCCAGGAATAAACATCCCAACTGCGCTTGCCTGCAAAATTCGTAGGGGCTTTAGGGGCGACTAAAGTCGCCCCTACACGTTGGTAGATCCTTTTCCGGAAATCACCGAAAACCCGCCCCCTACACCTTGAGAAACCCCCTCACCGCGGCGACGAAAGCGTCCGGCTGATCGGCATAGACCCAATGCCCGGCGTTGGCGATGGTGCGCAGGCGCGCAAGGGGAAAGAGTGCGCGGATGCGCGGCAACCCGTGTTTGGTCACATAGTCCGAGCGGCTCCCGTAGACGAAGAGCGCCGGGCCGGGAAAGCTGTGCCCCTCGGCGGCCGGGAAGCTCAGGAGCGGTTTGAGTGAACGGGCCAGCGCGTCCAGATTGATGCGCCAGCGCCAGGCGCCCGCGCGGTCTTTATCGGCGCGGTCATGGATCAGGTTCTGGAGCAGGTAGCCGCGCACCGCGGCGGAGTGGATGGTCTGCGCCAAACGGGCATCGGCGTCGCGCCGGTGCGCGATTTCCCCCAGCGGCAGGGCCGCCAGCGCGCTCACCAGGGCGCCGTGGCGGCTCGGATAGGTCACCGGCGCAATGTCGGCCACCACCAGTGAACCCACCCGCTCCGGCGCCGACAGGGCGAGCCACATGGCGGCCTTGCCCCCCATGCTGTGCCCGACCAGATGCGCCCGCGCGATGCCCAGCCGATCGAGCAGCGCTGCCAGATCCAGGGCCATGGCCGGGTAATCCATGCGCGGGTCCCAGGGGGATGCACCGTGATTGCGCAAATCCGGCACCAGCACCAGGCGCTCATCCGCCAGGCGCTTGGCGATGCCGTGCCAGTTGGCCGCGGAACCGAAGAGGCCATGACAGAGCAGCACGGGCAGCGCTTGCGCGGCCCGCTCGCCGTAGTGTCGATGATGCAGTATCACCGCTGCCATGAAGGCGTCACCGTACCGTCATCAAGCGGAATAAAAACAAGATTCTTCACGATATCTTCACCGGTTCTCCATCGTCCTGCAACGAAGATTGGGGAGCATAGGGAGCAAATGAAACAAACAAACGGAATGAACAGGATGTCTGAGGTCAAGCGTATGCAGCCCCTGAAGTATCGCAGCATCTTCATCTCCGACGTGCACCTGGGTTTTCGCGGCTGCCAGGCCGGCTATCTGCTGGACTTTCTGCAGTCCACCCAGTGTAAGCACCTCTATCTGGTGGGGGATATCGTCGATCTGTGGGCGATGCAGAGTTCAGTCTACTGGCCCGAGGCCCATAACGCGGTGGTGCGCGAGGTGCTGGAGAAGGCGCGCAACGGCACTCAGGTCATCTACTGCCCCGGCAACCACGACGAACTGCTGCGTACCCATCTGGGGGTGGATTTCGGCAACGTCGCGGTCCGCGACGAGGTGATCCATGAGACGGCGGACGGCCAGCGCTTTCTGGTGCTGCACGGCGACCGCTTCGACACCGTGGTGCAGGCCGGCCCCTGGCTGGCCCGGCTGGGCGCGCGCGCCTACGACAACCTGCTGGCCCTGAACGGCCTGGTGAGCCGGGTGCGGCGCTATTTCGGGCTGCGCTACTGGTCGCTGGCCGGGTATCTCAAACACAAGGTCAAGAACGCCGTGAGCTATATCGGCGACTACGAGCAGGCGGTGGCCCAGGAGGCGCGCCGCCGCGGGGTGGACGGCATGATCTGCGGTCACATCCACCATGCCGAGGTACGCGAACTGGGCGGTGTGCGCTACTGCAACTGCGGCGACTGGGTGGAAAGCTGCACCGCCCTGGTGGAGCACCACGACGGCCGGCTGGAACTGCTGCGCTGGACCGATGCCCTGCCCGAAACCATCGCCGACCTGGTCCCCGCGTTGGCACGCGCCGCGTAGGATGCGGTGAGGCACGGACACTGGTGGCGAATTCTCCCGACCGCGGAGTCTGGAAAGAACCTATCTCACGCCAAGTCGCCAAGCACGCCAAGAAGAGCGCAATTCTGCGGTGACTCCAGTCACTCCGCGAGCGCCTCCGGTTTCGCGATCGCCTTGAAGACCTTGGCGCCTTGGTGTGAGCCGTTCCGGGTCTGAGCCAAGCCGGTGTGGCGGACGCGCTCGCGTGGGCGCAATTCGTCACCAGTGTCAGGAGCGAACCGCATCCTCCGGGTCGGTGCCCTGCAGGTCAGCGACGGTGCTATGCTCGATACTCGATTCACGTCGCCGGACCCGTTGCGATGTACGACCTGCTCGACCCCAAGAACGACTATGTATTCAAGCGCGGTAGGTTGGGGTGAGGAACGAACTCCAACGATCGGCGGCCGGGATGTTGGGGTTCGTTCCTCACCCCAACCTACGGCTACGGAGAACTCCAGCCGGCCATCGGCATCCATCTGCTCGACTTCGATCTGTTCCAGGACCCGGCGCACCAGGACCAAGCACTGTGGTGTTTTGAGATGCGCGATGCCGCGCGCCCGATGGTGACCCTGGGTCAGGAACTGCAGCTCAACGTGATCGAACTGCGCAAGGCCGATCGGCTCCAACAAACAGGGGGCGCACTCGGCGCCTGGATCGCACTCTTTGAACACTGGCAGGAGGAAGACATCATGGCGCAAATCGTCGAACCACCGGTGCGCGCCGCGCTGGAAAAACTCAAGACCCTGAGCGCCGATGCCGAGGCCCGGCGCCTGGCCTTCGTGCGCGAGCGGGCGCTGCGCGACGAGCGCAGCCTGCTTAAGGATGCGCGGGAGGAAGGTCGGGAGGAAGGTCGGGCCGAAGCCTTGCGGACTTAGCGGTGCCGAGCCGAAGGCGTGACGCTATAGGCACCCACGGGGGTGGTGCTTGGTCGACCGCCGGATGCTCAGCAGGCTTCGTATCCGTATCGTGTCTCTTTGAGACGGCGAGGGGGTGTGGTTATGCCACCGCCCGCCGGACTTACGGCAACCTACGGGCTTGCCTCATTTCAGGGGTCTGCATCCACGCGGGGAGGTGGTCGATATCCAGATGTTCGCCGTCGGTGAAAAATTTCAGCCATCTCCCACCGCGACGCGGTAGGACACGAAGCGCTGGGCTTGCCTGCCGCCGCGGAACTGGCTAGCCTCCTTCGTGCCGCAATTCACCTACACCCTGCACGACCTGTCGCCCCGCACCAATGCCGAAATCAAGGGTGCCCTGCTGACCCACCTGGTCCAACTGGCCATGCGCTGGATCTTCAGTGACCAACCCATTGATCGGCTGCGTGAGTTGCTCGCCCTCTCGAGCCGGTCCGCGACCCGCCGGATGGGGTCGCGCTTGAGCGACTCGGCGAGCAGCCCGATCGAGAGCGCTGCGCCGCGGCGAGCAGCGCATCGAGCCGGGTGCGGTCCGGCCGGTCGGTGCCGGACCGGCCGGGCGCGGGCGCGATCAATGACTCCAGGTTGTCCAGGATCAGCAGGGTGGGCACCCGCGCGAGCGCGGCGGCGGCGCGTTCGTCGAGCAGCGACTCGCCCAGGACCTGCGCCAGGCTGCTGACCGCCCAACCCACCGGGTCGACGCCCTGAAAGTCCGCATAGCTCACCAGACAGACCCGCTCGAACAGGCCGGTGGCGCGCAGCCAGCGGCCGGCCTCCTGCGCCAGCGTGGTCTTGCCCTGACCACCGAACCCGCAGACGACCAGCCGGCGGGTGCCGGCGACATAGGCGCGCTCGATCTCCCAGAGTTCGCGCGAGCGGCCCCAAAAGCCGGTGGGCTGGACCGGGGGCAGGTTGTCGGCGGCGGGCACCGCGGCCGGGTCCGGCCGGGCGTCGGCGGGCGCGGCGGGCTGGGTGAGCAGCGCCGCGTCGTCGCCGGTGCGGTAGAGGGTGGGCAGAAACCAGTCCTGGAGTTTGAGTTCCGTCCAGCCGGTGCCGCGTCTGCGCTCCCCGCGGACCGGGTGCGCATAGAGTTCGCGCCGGGCATTCTCCAGCGCCGTGCCGAGCGGGCGGCCGCGGCCCAGTTGGCCTTGATCGTCGTTCCGGCCACTTGGGCGCGCCGGGTGCGTAGTCAGGCCATCCTGGCCTGACACTGTCAGGGCTGGAAGCCCTGACTACGCATACCGCCGGCCGGGATTACGATCAAGGCCGCCCAGTTCACGGTACAGATGGCCGAAGAGCGCGCGGGTGGTCTCGACCAGCACCGAATGGGTCATGGCCAGCACATTGGGGATGCCGGCGCGGGTGAGCCGGGCGGCGACACTGCCCAAGGGGTCATCGCCGCCGAGCTTGGCGGACTGGCAGGCCGAGAGAATCACCAGCGGGATCTGCTGCTGGTTGAGCATGTCGCCCAGCAGTGAGGCCGGGACCAGATGCTCTTTGCCGTCGTCGTGCTCGAAGAGCAGATAACCCTGGTGGGCGCCGGTCGCACCGTCGCCGGCCCGCGCCATGGCGGCGTGCAGCCGCGCGGGGAGCGCGCCGGCGGCCCGCTCGCCCAGGTGTCCGTCCGGGTCGTAAACGCCGTGACCGTCGAAATGCGCGGGTTGGCGAGAAAGAGCCAGGTCCCCTCGGGGTGGCGCAGCAGTTCCCAGGGCTGGGCCAGGACGGACGGGTGACCGCTGTCGATGCTGAGCAGCCGGCCGGGCTCGGCAGCGCGTGCGAACCGCTGATAGAGATCGGCGGCTTCATAGCCTTGCTTGAAGACCGCATCGAACAGCGTGCGGCCCCAGTGCTCCAGCCGCAGCGCGATCCCCGCGGCCCGGCGGTCGTCGAGCTCGGTGGCGTAGTGGACGGGATAAAGTTCCAGATACCAGTGCAGTTCGTCCTGGTCGGCCTCGGCGATGGGGCTCTCGAACGGCAGCGGTGCGGTGCGCTGGGGTCGGCCGTTGCCGATCAGCTCGACCTCGACGTGCGCGGGGTCCGGGAAGCTCAGGCACAGTTCCATGGTCATGATCGATGCTCCCCGCGGTCCGGCGTCGGTGCGCCCTGGGTGCGGGGTGCGCCGATCCTTTTTGCAGGTCGTACGTGTGGGTGCTCGGGACACGGGTCCACAAGGCAGGAACAATCAAAGCGGATGAGGGGGGGAATTGCAAGGGCTTCAGAAGTCCCTGCTCGAGGAGGTCAGGCGCATTGCCGCCGAGGACGGTACGTCCATCAATTGGTTCATCAACGTCGCTGTGGCCGAGAAGGCTGCGGCCCTGCGCACCGAGGCGTACTTCCGCGCGCGTGCGCAACGGGCGGATCCGGCCGAATTCGACCGAATCCTGGCGAAGGCGGGAAGCGAGGAACCGCGTGCCGGAGATGCGCTGCCCGTCGGCCCGCCCGGTCGATAGTCGGCGTGGTCGTAGGCGTGGTCACGCATCCCGTGCATTTGTTCCGACCGGTCCGCCCGATGACGATAAGTCCGCGGTGCGGCTCGCGCCCGCGGGCAATTGACGCGCGTGGCCGCGGGTAGGAGCCGGGCGCGTCACCGTCGCGTCAAAGGTCACCGCGGCGCGGCCCGGTCCGGCTAACGACCTTGGAAGGAACATCAGCCACCACGGGAAAGGCATGCAGGTGCAGGTCCGCCCGGAACCAGCGGGTTCCGGGAACTTCGTCGTGCCGGCGCTCCGTCGGTTCGAGTGTCATGGTTGCTTCCGGCGCTCTTGGGTTACGCTTGCGAGATCGGTTCGTTGGCCAAGATACACACCGGGGCGGGCTGCCTCAATGCGGATCTTCGCGAAGCGAGAACCGCGACCCTGACTCGCTACTCTGATCCATCAATCATCCTGATTCACCGACCACGAACCCTATGCGCCTGCCCCGCGTCTACCTGGACCACCCGCTGGATCCCGGCTCCGAACCCCGTCTCCCGGACGGACCCGCGCGCCACCTGACCCAGGTGCTGCGCCTGGGCCCCGGCGAGCCGCTCCTGTGCTTCAACGGCGACGGTCGTGACCGCGCCGCCCGCATCGCGGCCATGGGGCGCCAGGGGGTAACCCTGGCGATCGGCGCGGCCGACGATCCGGAACCGCCGCCCGTCCTGGAGATCCGGCTGGCGCTTGGTATCTCGCGCGGGGAGCGCATGGATTTCGCCATCCAGAAAGCGGTGGAACTGGGCGTCGTCGGCATCCAGCCGCTGTTCACCGAACGCAGCATGGTGCAACTGCGTGACGCGCGGCTGGACCGCCGACTGGGGCATTGGCAGGGCGTCCTGATCGGCGCCTGTGAACAGTCCGGACGGCGCCGTCTGCCCGCCCTGGAGCCCGCCCGGCTGTTCGCGGACTGGCTGGCCACGCCCCTTCAGGGCGTGTTGCTGCTCGACCCGCAGGCACCGCAATCACTGACACAACGGGAGGCCCCGACCGGTCCCGTCACCCTCCTGGTTGGACCCGAGGGGGGCTTGAGTGCGACCGAACGCGCGCGGGCGGCAGCCCGGGGTATCGAGGGTGTGCGCCTCGGCCCGCGCATCCTGCGCGCCGAGACCGCGCCATTGGCAGCCATCGCGGTGCTGCAGGCGTTGTGGGGGGACTTGCGGGACGGATGAGGATTCCCCGGTTCACAACATCCCCAGGGTTCGCGGCAACCACAGTGACAGACTCGGCCAATAGGTGATGAGCATCAGGAAGATCAGCATGGTGAACAGCCAGGGGAAGCAGGCGATGGTGGTCTCGGTCATGCCCATCCGCGAGATCCCGCTCGCCACGTAGAGATTGAGCCCCACCGGCGGGGTGATCATGCCGATCTCCATGTTCACCACAACCATCACCCCGAAATGGATAGGGTCGATCCCCAAGGCCATGGCCACCGGGAAGAGCACCGGTGCGGTGATCAGGATGATGGAGGTCGGCTCCATGATATTGCCGGCCAGGAGCAGCAGGACGTTGACCGCCAGCAGGAAGCCGATCGGCCCAAGCCCGGTATCCACCAGCCATTGGGCGAGTTCCTGGGGGATGTTCTCGTAGGTCAGGAGATAGGAGAACAGGACGGCATTGGTGATGATGTAAAGCAGCATCGCCGACATGTTGGCCGAGTCCAGCAGCACCCGGGGCACCCGCTTGAGCGGCATGTCCTTGTAGACGAAAACAGCGATCACGAAGGCATAGACGGCACTCACGGCCGCGGCCTCGGTGGGTGTGAAGGCGCCGCTATAGATGCCGCCCATCACCAGCACGATGAGCAGCAGCCCCCAGACCGACTTGCGGAAGGCGCCCCAGCGGGTTTTCCAGTCGGCCCGCTTGAGACGCGGATAATTGTTGCGGCGGGCAATCCACCAGGTGGTGACGCCGAGCATGAGGGCCAGCACGAAACCGGGGACGATTCCGGCGATGAAGAGCGCCCCGACCGAACTGTTGGTGGAAACCGCGTACATCACCATGACGATCGAGGGCGGAATCAGGATGCCCAGCCCCCCGGCAGAGGCAATGGTGCCGACCCCAAAGCGCAGCGGAAAGCCCTGCTTCACCATGGCCGGAATCAGGATGGAACCGATCGCTGCGACCGTGGCCGGCGAGGATCCGGAGACCGCGGCGAACAGGGCGCAGGCAAAGACGGCCGAGAGTCCGAGTCCGCCATGATAGTGGCCCACCATGCTGGAAGCGAAATTGATCATGCGCCTGGCCACACCCCCGTGGGTCAGGAAGTTCCCCGCCAGAATGAAGAACGGGATCGCCATGATCTCGAATTTTTCGATGCCGGTGAAAAGCTTGAGCCCCACCGACTCGATCGGGACCGAGGTCATGGTAAAGAGATAGGTCAGCACGGTGAGGCCCAACGCGATGGACACCGGCATGCCGGTCAGCATCATGCCGAGCAGGAGACCGAAGATGATCAACGCGGTCATGACCGATCCTCCCCGCCCTTGCGCACGCCGCTCTCGTCCTGTTTATGCGTATCGCCGGGTGGATGGCGCTCCAAGTGTCCGCCGTGGATGTGTTCACGCTCTTCGGCAAGGGTAATGGCCTCGCCGAGGTAGACCGGCTCCTGGCGGCCGGCCGCCTGGGCCTGTTCCACCTCCTCCTCCAGCCCCTCGACATAGGCGTGCTCATGGCGCGGCAGTTCACCGGTTCGGAAGAAGGACCAGGCCACTTCCAGGAAGCGGAAACACATGAGGTAGGAACCCAAAGGTATCGCCAGATAAACGATCCACACCGGCAGTTCCAGGTCCGGGGAGGTGGCATCGGTATGGGACAGATGCCAGACGAAGTTGACCCCGAAACTGCCCACTAAACCGGTGAATAAGGCACCGGCCAGGAGCCCGAACAGGACGAATTTGGAGCGCAGTCCTTCGCGCAGATTATTGATGAGCACATCCACGCCGACGTGAATACCGGTGCGCACCCCATAGGCCGCTCCAAACTTGGCCATCCACACGAACATGTAGATGCACAATTCCTGGGCCCAACTCAGGTTGATGAGAAAAAGCCAGTCGTAGACGGCGTCCCAGCCCCAGGCGTTCGACAAGTCCATCGTGTAGCGGTGCAGCACCGCGGTAAAAATGAGCAGCGTCGCGGCGCCGATGAGCAAGGTGATCAACCACTCTTCCAAGTGGTCCAGCAGTCTGAGCATGGTGTCCCCCGAGTGGTCGGCCACTGTGGTGGATCCGGCACGCGCTGACCAACGGTCGATTAGCACCGGGATGCGCGCCGACCTTGGTCATCACAACCCGGCCGCTTCGCCCTCTGAGCGAGCGTTGGTCCGCACAGCGGGCCCTACGATCGCGATCTTACGTAGGGTCCGCTGTGCGGACCGATGACGGAAATCGCCTTAGAGTTTACTGATATCGCTGCCGGTCGCCTGATAGATCGACTGGATCAGGTCTTTGCCCACGCGGTCCTCCATCTGCTGGTGCACCGGGGCCAACCGCTTCTTCCACTCCGTTTTCTGCTCAGGCGTGAGTTCGATGATCTCGCTCTTGCCGCTGGCCTTCACCTTGGCGAGTGCGTCGATGTTCTCCTGTTTCGCAATCTCGTTGGCATAGACGGTCGCCTCCGCCATCGCCTCGTCCAGCGCCTCACGGATATCCGCGGGCAGACCATCCCAGAAGGCTTTATTGACGATGACCGCATAGCCGAGGTAGCCGTGTTCCGAATTGGTGACGAACTTCTGGACCTCGAACATTTTTTGAGTATAGAGGTTGGACGGCGGGTTCTCGGTTCCGTCCACCACGCCGGTCTGGAGTGCCTGATAGACTTCGGAAAAGGCCATGACCTGCGGGTTGGCGCCCAGGGCGCGCATCTGGGCATCCAGCACCTTGGAGGACTGGATACGCATCTTGAGTCCACGGAAATCCTTGGGGCCCTTGAGCGGCTTGTTGGCGCTCATCACCTTGAAGCCGTTATCCCAGAAGGCCAGGCCCAGCACCCCCTTGTCGGCCAGTTTGCCGAGGAGTTCCTTGCCGATCGGACCCTCGGTCACCTGATGCAACTGATCGTAGCCGTCGAAGATGTAGGGCAGGTCGAAGACCTCGAACTCCTTGACGCCCAAGGGGCCGAACTTAGCCAGTGAGGGTGCCAACATCTGCACGGCACCCAGTTGCAGGGCCTCCATTTCCTCCTTGTCTTTGTACAGCGTGCTATTGGGGTAAACGGTCACTTCCACCCGGCCCTGGGTCTTCTCTTTGGCCAGTTGGGCGAAACGTTCGGCCGCTTTGCCTTTCGGGGTATCGGCAGCCACCACGTGACTGAACTTGATGGCGATGGGCTCCTCGGCCTGAACGACCAAGACACAGAGCAGCAACAAGAGTCCAAACAGCAGCGAAGCGGATTTCATGGCGGGTACTCTCCATCGGTCGGGGGGTCAGTCGTGGGTCACGCGTCACATCGCGCCGGGCTTGGCGGTCGGCGGAGTTTGAACCAGACGGCCCCACTTGACCAGTGTCCCGGAGACTGGCGCGTGGAAAATACTGAAATCCCGGCGCGCGCGGACAGCCGGCAGCCCCAGCGGAACATGCCGAGGTCAAACCAAGGCTCTAGCAGTTTGTCGGACTTGCAGCGTAAGAACTTGATTATAGAAGATAAAAAATTTGCGCCAAAAAAGCTGAAACTCTTTAACTTCAATCGGTTACCTCATCAAGTCCGACAGGCTGCTAGGTCGCGCGCCGAGTGCCCGTCGCATGCTTGGGATTCTGCTCCTCTTCCTGAACCGCCTGGTAGGCATCATTGACCCGATCACGCAGTTCCTTGCCGGGCTTGAAATGAGGAACATGCTTGCCGGCCAGCGCGACTGAATCGCCGGTCTTGGGGTTGCGTCCAATGCGCGGCGGACGGTAATGCAGTGAGAAGCTGCCAAATCCGCGAATTTCGATGCGCTCACCCGTGGCCAGGGCGCCGCTCATCCGGTCGATGACCCTGCGTACCGCTTCCTCCACGTCCTTATAGGGAAGGTGGTCCTGCGCGGCGGCCAAAACGTCGATCAACTCCGATTTCGTCATTGCCTTGATTCCTGAGAGGGATTGGAGCGGGGGGCCGCATGGCCCCCCGACAATGGCTTAGTACCCCAGAGGCGACGGTCAGTCGCGCTGCGCCTCTTCCATCTGCTCTCTGATCAGATCGCCCAAGGTGGTCGCGCCGCCGGTGGTTTCACGGGAATAGCCCTTGATCGCCGCCTGCTCCTCATCCTGATCCTTCGCCTTGATGGACAGTGAGATGGTGCGGTTCTTGCGGTCTACGCCCAGGAACTTGGCCTCGACTTCCTCGCCCAGTTTGAGCACGGCGCGCGCATCCTCGACACGATCGCGGGAGATCTCCGAGGCGCGCAGGTAACCTTCAACGCCGTCGCCCAAGGCGATCGTGGCGCCCTTGGCATCGATCTCGGTGATGGTCCCGTTCACGAAACTACCCTTTTCATGCAGTGCCACGAAGCTGGAGAACGGATCGCGATCGAGCTGTTTGACACCCAGCGAGATACGCTCCCGCTCCGGGTCCACGGACAGCACCACGGTCTCCAGCTCGTCGCCCTTCTTGTAGCGGCGCAGCGCCTGCTCGCCGGGCTCGTCCCAGGAGATGTCGGACAAATGGACCAGGCCGTCGATCCCGCCGTCCAGACCGATGAAGATACCGAAGTCGGTGATCGACTTGATCTTCCCGGAGACGTGATCGCCCTTCTTGTGGGTGACGCCGAACTCATCCCAGGGGTTCATGGCGCACTGCTTGATACCCAGCGAGATGCGGCGGCGCTCCTCGTCGATGTCCAGCACCATGACCTCCACCTCGTCGCCCAGATTGACGACCTTGCTGGGGTGGATGTTCTTGTTGGTCCAGTCCATCTCGGAGACGTGCACCAAGCCCTCGACGCCTTCCTCGATCTCCACGAAGCAGCCGTAATCGGCAATGTTGGTGACCTTGCCGAAGACCCGGGTGCTCTCGGGATAGCGGCGCGAGATATTGACCCAGGGGTCCTCGCCCATCTGCTTCAGACCCAGGGAGACACGTTGGCGGTCACGGTCGAACTTGAGAACCTTGACCTGAATCTCCTGGCCGATTTCAACCACCTCATTGGGGTGCTTGACGCGACGCCAGGCCATGTCGGTGATGTGCAGCAGGCCGTCGATGCCGCCCAGGTCCAGGAAGGCGCCGTAGTCGGTCAAATTCTTGACCACGCCGGTGACTTCCATGCCCTCTTCCAGGTTCTTCAGGAGCTGGTCGCGCTCGGCGCTGTATTCTTCCTCTACGACCGCGCGGCGGGAGACCACCACGTTGTTGCGCTTGCGGTCGAGCTTGATGACCTTGAACTCTTGCTCCTTGCCTTCCAGATACGCGGTATCGCGCACCGGACGCACGTCGACCAACGAGCCGGGGAGGAAGGCGCGCACGGTTCCCAGTTCGACCGTAAAGCCGCCCTTGACCTTGCCGTTGATCAGGCCCTTGACGGTATCGCCCGCCTCGAAGGCCTTCTCCAGGAAGTCCCACGCCGCGAAGCGCTTGGCTTTTTCACGCGACAGACGAGTCACGCCGAAGCCGTCCTCGACGGCGTCCAGTGCCACCAGCACCTCGTCGCCGACGGCGACTTCAAGCTGGCCGTCGGGACCCAGGAACTGGCTCTTGGGGATGACGCCCTCGGACTTGAGTCCGGCGTTGATCACCACGCTGTCGTTGGTGATTTCCATCACGATGCCGGTGACGATGGCACCCGGCTGGAGTTGGGTCGTGGCCAGACTTTGTTCGAATAGATCAGCAAAACTTTCGGTCATGGGAACCTGTATACCTGGAGAGGCACGCTGTCCCGCTCCGTCCGGTGCGGGGGGGAAGTGGGTAAAACACAAGGCCGGCACCTGCTGTGCCGGCCGTTCCGGTGGTGTCCCGGCGCAAGCCGGAACACCGCGAGCGTGCGGCCGAGCGGCTCGGCTGCACCCTCAGGGGACCTGATCCGGGAAGACGCGCCTCACCTCTTCAAGGATCAGTTCGAAAACATCATTGATGGACAGGGCGGTGGAATCGACCATCAGCGCCCCCGCCGCCGGTCGCAAGGGTGCAACGGGGCGATTGCGGTCACGGGTATCCCGTTCGCGGATGTCCACCGCAAGGTCGGCAAGGTTAGCACTCAATCCTTTGCCTATCAACTGTTTATATCGGCGCGCGGCGCGCTCCTCGGCGCTGGCGTCGAGAAACACTTTCAGTGGCGCCTGTGGGAACACCACGGTCCCCATATCACGCCCGTCAGCCACCAACCCGGGGCCGCGGGCTTGGCGCCGCTGCCAGTCGAGTAAGGCTGCCCGCACGGCCGGGTGCGCGGCCACCCGCGAGGCCGCCATCCCGGCGGTCTCGGTGCGGATCGCGTCACCCAGGTCCTCGCCGTCCAGCAGCACCCGCCCGTCCACGAAGGTCACGTCAAGCTGCGCGGCCAACGCGGCCAGGGCCGCCGCGTCCTCCAAGTCGATCGCGCGTCGACCGGCGGCCAGACCCAACACCCGATAGAGTGCCCCACTGTCGAGGCAATGCCAGCGCAGATGGTGCGCCAGACGCACGGCCAGGGTGCCCTTGCCGGTTCCGGAGGGGCCATCGATGGTGATGATCGGCGTCATGCGCAACACCCACCTTCGCGCTCCTCGATCCCGAGGCCGACCGCTGCCGCCAGCCCGGCAAACCCCGGAAAGGAGGTCTCCACGTTGGCGCAGTCGCGGACCTCGAGCGGACCGGCCGCACGCAGTCCGGCGATGGCAAAGGCCATGGCGATGCGGTGATCGGCGTGCGCCTCCACACTCCCGGCGCCGATCCGGCCGCCGACGATGCGGATGCCGTCCGGACGCGGCTCGACGGCGATGCCGAGCCGGGTCAGACCGTCCGCCATCACCGCAATGCGGTCACTTTCCTTGACCCGCAGTTCCTCTGCCCCGGTCAGGATGGTCTCGCCCTGGGCGCAGGCCGCGGCAATGAACAGGGCGGGAAATTCGTCGATGGCATAAGGCACCTGATCCACCGGGATGCGGATGCCGTGCAGCGGCGCCGCGCGCACCCGCAGGTCCGCCACCGGCTCACCGCCGACGGTGCGCGGGTCCAGCAGTTCGATGTCGGCGCCCATGGCGCGCAGAATCGTGATCACGCCGATTCGGGTCGGATTGACGCCAACCCCAGTCAGCAGCAAGTCCGAGTGGGGCGCGATGCTGGCGCCAACCAGAAAGAAAGCGGCCGACGAGATGTCCGCCGGGATCTGGAGCCGGCAGCCGGTGAGCCGGCCGCCGCCGGTGAGACAGACCTGCGCGCCGCTGCGCCGGACACTGTAGCCGAAACCGCTCAGCATCCGTTCCGTGTGGTCACGGGTCGGGGCCGGCTCGCTCACGCAGGTGTCGCCCTGCGCGTAGAGCCCGGCCAGGAGCAGGCTGGACTTGACTTGGGCACTCGCCACCGGCATGGGATAGCTGATCCCGTGCAGCCGCGGAACTGGCGTGATCGTCAGCGGTGCGGTGCCCGCGGCTGTTCCCAGAATGTTCGCCCCCATCAACCCCAAGGGATCAGTCACCCGACGCATCGGCCGGCGCGACAGCGACGCATCACCGGCCAGCACCGTGGTGAACGCCTGTCCGGCCAGGAGCCCAGCCAACAAGCGCATGGAGGTGCCCGAATTGCCCATGTCCAAGGGTCCGTCCGGCGCCGCCAGGCCGCACAGGCCCACCCCCTGCACCCGCACCCGCCCCGCGTCCGGCCCCTCGATGGTCACCCCCATGCGCCGGAAGGCGACCAGGGTGGCGAGCGCATCGGCGCCTTCCAGGAAGCCTTCGATGCGGGTCTCACCGTCCGCGATGGCGGCAAGCATGATCGACCGATGGGAGATTGACTTGTCGCCCGGTACTTGCAGGCGCCCGCTCAGGCCCGTCCCGGTCGCGCCGGGCGTGACCAGAAAGTGTCGATCGGTCTGAGTATCCACAGGCACTCCGATGCCGCCGCAGCGGGCGTCGAGGAAAAGCGGGCGATGATAGACCTGTCCGCGCTATGGGTAAACCACCGTCGACGCGTCATGGCACTGCAGCGACTGCGCCTCGCCGCGGTCACCATGCGGCACCGGGGGCATCGTTGCGTCAGTGCTTGGCCTTGCGTCGGGCAACGACACCGCCGGCGAGGCCGATGGCGAGCAGGCCCAAGGTCGCCGGCGCGGGGACAATGCCGGTGATCAGAATGTTGTCGATACCAACCGCTGACGAATTGTTGCCGACGGACTCCAGCAGATTAAAGCGTATTTGATTGACCCCGGCGGAGAGCAAATCGCTGAGCACCGCGCCGGTCAGCGTCGCGCTGAAAGTACCGCGTGTCGTGCTGACCAACTCTGGTCGGTTGGGTGTCAGGGACGTAGCTGAGCCCTGCAAGTAACTGTAAGCATTAGATCCAACCAAAAACTCTACACTGAACAGGTCTGGGTTGGTGTTAGCGGGGTTATTGGTATCGAACACCCAGTCGTAGCCGATCGTCAGCGAGGTCAGGGCGCTCGGGAGGCTCAGCGCGAAGTCAACATAGGAGCGACCGGAGTTCGACAAGCCGATGTTGCCGCTGAGATCGCCGACCGCCATGAAACGACTGTTGAAAAACCCGTCGAAGGTGCCGATTGCGGGTCCGCTGCCGTTGATGCCGCCGGCTTCGACCGCTGGACGCGGGTTGACCCAGCTGTTGCCCTCCGGGGTCGTGATGGACGCGGCACCCAGGTCCCCGCTCTCAAAATCCCTCTCGAGAATGCTCACCATTGCCGCGTCGGCCGACATCGACAGCCCCATCAGCACGCCGACAATCGTTGACGCGATTTCGCGGTTCATCTTCATTTCAAGCAAACCATTGTTGTGGAAGCTCCGACTTTTCCTTGAATCGTCGATGGGGTATGATTTAGTAGTCGATTATAGCGTTCGGCGGCATCGGTTGAGCGCAGAATTTCTGGGTTGCCGGGCCTGCGCGCCCCTGACCACCGCCTATTCCGATCACAACTGTCGAGAAGGCACAAAAACCATGTTCAACAAGCTCGCTGAAAGTTTAAAGCCGTCGCAGAGTCACAGCCTCGCCAACGCGTTCCGACGTCTCGGCTGGACCGGCTTCTGGGTCCAGGTCGTCATGGGCGCACTCCCGGTCGTCCTGATGTTCTATACTTTCGTGTTCAGCCGGTCGCTGACCGGACCGCGAGCCGGGCTCGCGCTCGTCGAATACCTGACGATGATCAGCTTCCTGATCCTGCTGTTCACGATCTTCTGGTTTTTTCGTTACACCCGCCTCGCCCCCCGCATCGCGGACGCGAGCACGCGCCCCTCACAGGGCTCGCTGACGGCAACCGCCTGGACCGGGGTGGTTGCCAGCGTCCTGGGCATCCTGTTCTCGATGACCGTGATGCTGCTCGAGGTCGGCCATCTCCTGTTCTACTTCTTGTCCGCACCGCAAGCCGGCGTGCCGGTGGTGCAGGCGCAGATGGCGGGCGCGGTCGGCGCCAGTTGGGTGTCGGCGGTCGACATCATGAGCCTGATGTCGCTTATCCTGCTGCTGGGCGCCGAGGTGGCGGTGCTGATCTTCGGTCTCTGGCTGGTGTTCCGGACGACGCAGACCTCCGCCGAGTTCGCCTGAGCAACCGCGTCTGGAACGCCGGGGCGGGCCGCCCCGGCGCTTGATCGTTAAACGGGACCAATCAAGGCTCCGCTGTTCGCCCCAAGCGCCGCGCTTGAGACGAACCGGAGCCGTTTCAATTTTACCGAACGGGCTCCGGGCACTCGGAACCCACAGGGGAGAGAACGGCGTGCCGCCATCCAACCGAAGTCGCTTCAGACGTTATCTGACTCGCGGGCTGATCACGCTGGCGGTAGTCGCGGCGAGCCTGCTCGGGTTGCGGACCTATGTCGCACTGAACGGGCCGCCGCTGGAACCCTGGCACACCTTCGTGCCGGACGAACTGACCGTGAACGAGATGGACGCCGCGAACTGGGATCAGTATCTCCAGGCCGAGAACGCGATCTTTGAGCGCATGCGGGTCGAGGTGACTCAGCAACTGGACCCGGAGGACCGCGTCCCCTACAACCGCTACTTCGATGGCAGCCCGGTTTACCCCGCGAATCTGTTCGAAGACTGGAACCACTCCTATCTGCTGGAACCCGAGGGGAAGCCCCGCGGCGCCGTGGTGATGCTGCACGGCCTGACCGATTCGCCCTACAGCCTGCGCCACATCGCGCGGCGCTACCGCGAGCACGGCTTCCTGGTCATCGGCATTCGCCTGCCGGCCCATGGCACGGTTCCCGCGGCCTTGACCGCGGTGGAGTGGGAAGACTGGATGGCGGCAACCCGGTTGGCCGTCCGCGCGGCCCGACTACGCAGCGATCCCGCTGCCCCTTTGCATCTGGTCGGCTTCTCCAACGGCGGGGCCTTGGCCGTCAAGTACGCACTCGATGCCATCGAGGACCCACAACTGGCACGGCCGGACCGCCTGATCCTGATCTCCCCAATGATCGGCATCACCCGCTTCGCCGGCATGGCCGGGCTTGCCGCGCTGCCGGCGCTCCTGCCCGCGTTTGAAAAGGCCGCCTGGCTGGGCCTGCTGCCCGAATTCAACCCGTTCAAATACAACTCTTTTCCGGTCAACGGCGCGGTCCAGTCCCATCGCCTGACCGACGCCCTGCGGCGACAGACGCAACGCCTGGCCGCCGCCGGCCGCCTGACCGGGCTGGCGCCGATCCTGACCTTCCAATCGGTGCTGGACTTCACCGTCAGCACGCCCGCGATCATCTCCGGGCTCTATGCCCATTTGCCCGAGAACGGCAGTGAACTGGTGCTGTTCGACGTGAATCGGACGATCAAATTCGGTCCGCTGATGCGTCCGGCCACCGCGGCGGCGATCGATCGCCTGCTGCCGACCCTGCCGCAGCGCTACCGGATCACCATCATCGCCAATGCCGACACGGATGACGCGGACACCGTGGCCCGCACCATCGCCCCCGGCGCGACTACCGCGCAGACCCGGCGGCTCGGGATTCCCTATCCCATCCAGATCTTCTCACTCTCCCACGTCGCCATCCCCTTTCCGCTGGACGATTCACTCTACGGCCTGGAGCCGAATCCGAACGAATTCTTCGGGGCACATCTCGGCGCCATCGCCGCGCGCGGGGAGCGCGGCGCCTTGATCGTCAACCTGGACTCCTTGTTCCGGATCGCCAGCAATCCCTTCTTCCCGTACCTGCTCACCGAGATCGAGGAAGGGATTGCGGACCCGGCGCCGGTCGTGTCGCCACAGACCTCGGCGGCCGTTGCCACACCGGCAATGCCGCCGCCCGCGGACCCGCTGCCGGACGATTATGAGGACCTGTTCCTTCAGCCCGCCGAGGACCCATGACGCCGCAACGCGCGGGACGCCCCGCGGCCTTGATCATCGTTCCAGCCAGCGGCCGCCGAGACCCTGGGGCGGAAAGCTGATCCACAGATGCTCACAGATGAACACAGATATTTCTTCATCTGTGAACATCTGTGACATCTGTGGATAATTCCCAATGGTCGCTTTGGCCGGAACAGTGATCATGGCCCGCCCCGCTTACGCCCGGCCACCCGCAGCCGCAGTGCATTGAGCCGGATGAACCCGGTGGCATCACTTTGATCGTAAGCCCCGGCATCCTCCTCGAAGGTGGCGATTGATGCGTCGAACAGGCTGTCGCTGGCGGAGCGCCGGCCGACCACCATGACGTTGCCCTTGTAGAGCTTCAGGCGCACCTCGCCGTTGACCACGCTTTGAGTCTGGTCGATGGCCGCCTGCATCATCAGTCGCTCCGGACTGAACCAGAACCCGTTATAGACCAGGCTGGCGTAGCGGGGCATCAACTCGTCTTTCAAATGCGCCGCCTCCCGATCCAGGGTCAGTGACTCCATGGCGCGATGCGCCTTGAGCAGGATGGTACCGCCGGGCGTCTCGTAGCAGCCGCGCGACTTCATGCCGACAAAGCGGTTCTCAACGATATCATCGCGGCCGATGCCGTTCTCGCCGCCGATGCGATTGAGCTCGGCCAGCAGCGTGGCCGGGCTCATCGCGTGGCCGTCCACCGCCACACAGTCGCCTCCCGCGAAGGTCAGGGTGATCTCGCGCGGCGTGTTCTGGGCATCCTCCGGGGCCAGGGTCCAGCGCCACATCGGCTTGCCGGGCTCGACCCAGGGGTCTTCCAGGTCATAGCCCTCGTAGGAGATATGCAGCAGATTGGCATCCATCGAGTAGGGCGACTTGGTGCCGTCACGTTTCATCTCGACCGGGATCTGGTGCTCCTCGGCATAGGCGAGGAGCTTCTCGCGTGAGAGCAGGTCCCACTCCCGCCAGGGGGCGATGATCTGGATGTCGGGCTTGAGCGCATACGCGGTCAGCTCGAAACGCACCTGATCGTTCCCCTTGCCGGTCGCCCCGTGGGAAATGGCGTCGGCCCCGGTCGCGATGGCAATCTCCACCAACCGCTTGGCGATCAGCGGACGGGCAATCGAGGTGCCGAGCTTGTACTCGCCCTCGTAGAGCGCGTTGGCGCGCAGCATGGGAAACACGAAATCACCGACGAACTCCTCGCGCAGATCGTCGATATAGATCTCCTTGACTCCGGCGGCTGTCGCCTTGGCGCGCGCCGGCTCCAGTTCCTCCCCCTGCCCGATATCGGCGGTGAAAGTCACCACCTCACAACCGTAGACATCCTGCAGCCACCGCAGAATGACCGAGGTATCCAGCCCTCCGGAGTATGCCAGCACCACCTTGTTGATCTTGCCCTTAACCATCGACGCTACCTCTCGACCCACGCAAAGACGCGCATTATAGACTCCCTGGACCGTCGGTACGCGGTCGCACAGGCCGTAAGGGTGGGCCGCGCCGGAGAGGGCACGCGCCCAGGTGGCGCGCCAAGTACGCCAGGGAGCGGGGCCAGGGCCGGAGTTGGCGAGGTCTCCCATCTTGTTTAAATCGCTTTAAATCTTTATGATTCAGAAAGATTAAACAGTAGGAGACCAGACCATGGCACAGACAGATACCAAAGTGTTTACAGCACACGTACCCCTTGCGTTGGCGGACAAGGTCGATCGGTTGGCGGTCCGTCTCGACCGTTCCCGCGGGTGGATCGTCAAGCAAGCGTTGGCGGCCTGGATTGACCAGGAAGACGAACGCAGCCGTTTGACTCGCGAAGCCTTAGCCGATGTGGACGCCGGGCACGTCATCGACCACCAAGCCGTGCAAGCCTGGGCCGATAGCCTCAGCACGGCCGACCCGTTGTCGGTACCTCGTTGATGAGACTGACGTGGACGAGCAAGGCACTATCGGACTTGACGCGGCTGCACGAGTTCCTGGCGCTGGTGAACAAGCCGGCCGCAGCGCGCACGGTCCAGAAACTCACCGCCGCGGCGGCCGGACTGGCGGCGAATCCGCGGATCGGTGAAAAGCTGGAAGAGTTCGAGCCACGCGATGTCCGACGGATAATCGTTGGACACTACGAAATACGCTACGAAATTCGCGACGGTACAATCTCTATGCTGCGGTTGTGGCACACCCGCGAGGATCGGTAGCGAAACCAAAGAAGATTGACAGAAATCGCCTTAGGTGATTTCCGGGAAACGATGTACCAACCTGTAGGGGCGACTTTAGTCGCCCCTAAGGCAGTTTCCGTGAATAGGCATCCCGACTGCGCATGCGCAGAAAGCCTGTTGGGTTGTAGGGGCGAATGAATTCGCCCCTACAGCCCTCTACGGATCCTGCGGGCGTGCGCACTTGGGGTGTTTATTCCTGGAAATCGCCTTAGCCCGTCGCCGTCCGAATCCACTCCACCCGCTTGACCATGACCCCGTAGTACACCACCGGGATGACCACCAGGGTCAGCACGGTGGAGACAAAGAGTCCGAACAGCAGCGAGACCGCCAGCCCCGAAAAGATCGGGTCGTCGAGGATGAAGACAGCGCCGGCCATGGCGGCGACCGCGGTCAGGACGATCGGCTTGGCGCGCACCACGGCGGAGTTGATGACGGCCTCGGCGAACGGCCGACCCTCGCGCACCTGCTGGTTGATGAAGTCCACCAGCAGGATGGAGTTGCGCACGATGATGCCGGCCAGCGCAATCATGCCGATCATGGAAGTGGCGGTGAACTTGGCACCCAGGAGCGCATGACCGGGCAGAATGCCGATGATGGTCAATGGAATGGGCGCCATGATGATCAGCGGGACCAGATAGCTGCGAAACTGCGCGACCACCAGCAGATAGATGAGAATCAGACCCACGCCGTAGGCGATTCCCATATCGCGGAAAGTCTCATAGGTGACCTGCCATTCACCGTCCCACTTGATGCTGTATTCATAGGGATTGCCGGGCTGCTGGGTGTACCACTGCGGCAGGTTCAACTGGTCGGTAAGCGTGGCCGCGATCTCGAACAGACCATAGAGCGGGCTGTCGGTGGGGCCGGCCATGTCGCCGGTGACATAGACCACCGGCAGCAAATCCTTGTGGTAGATGCTGGGCGCGCGGGAGGTCTCCGCCAGGCTGACGATCTCCGACAGCGGCACCAGCGCACCGCTCTGTGACCGCACCCGCAGGGCCAGCACCTGATCCAGGTCGGCCTTGTCGGCCTCGGCGTACTCCACCCGAATGGGCACGGCATATTTGACGTTAGCCCCGTGCAGGAAGCTCATGTCCTCGCCCTTGAGAACGGTGGAGAGTGCCGCGGCGACGCTGGCCTGGGTGACGCCCAGACGCGCCGCCTTGGCGCGGTCTATCTCCACCACAAGTTTCCTGGCCGGATGTTCCACCGAGTCGTCTACATCGACGATGTCCGCGGTCGACTCGAACGCCGCCCGCACCTGACGCGCCTGCGCGATCTGACCCGCGTAATCGAGTCCATAGACTTCCGCGACCAAAGGTGAGAGCACCGGCGGTCCCGGCGGGATTTCGACGAGTTTGGCATTGCCGCCGTGGCGCAGGGCGATCGTTTGCAGCGGTTCGCGCAACCCCAGCGTGATCGCATGGCTCTGCTGGTCACGGTCATGCTTGTCCACCAGATTGACCTGGAGGTCACCCAGGTGCGCGCCGGCACGCAAATAGTATTGGCGCACCAGGCCGTTGAAGTTGATGGGCGCGGCGGTGCCGGCATAGGCCTGGTAGTCGGTGACCTCGGGAACCGTCGCCAGGTATTCGCCCATCTCGGCGAGTACCCGCGCGGTCTGCTCCAGACTGGTCCCCTCCGGCATGTCCAGGACCACCTGAAACTCGCTCTTATTATCGAAGGGCAGCATCTTGAGGACGACCGCCCGGTTGACCACGAGCAGCAGGGAACCGCCGATCAGCAGCAGGATGCCGAGCAACAGCAGCCAACGGTTGACATGGCCCCGGCGGCCCGCCAGGAAGGGGCCGATAACGGTCCCGAACAGGCGCGCGAGCCACCCGTCGTTGGCAGCACCATGCCCATGACCCGGCGCCCGGCCCGCGGCCAAGGCCTGGTCATGGCGCCGGCCGAGCATGAAGTTGGTCATCCAAGGCGTGAAGATGAAGGCGACGGCGAGCGAGATCAGCATGCCCATGGACGCGTTGATGGGAATCGGCGACATATAGGGTTCCATCAGGCCGCTGACGAACGCCATCGGCAGCAGGGCCGCGATGACCGTGAAGGTGGCCAGGATCGTCGGCCCGCCCACCTCGTCGACCGCGCGCGGCATCAGGTCCAGCAGTCGGGACTGCGACATGACCATGTGCCGGTGGATGTTCTCCACCACCACAATGGCGTCGTCCACCAGGATGCCGATGGAGAAGATCAGCGCAAAGAGCGAGACGCGATTGAGCGTGAAGCCCCAGGCCCAGGAGGCGAACAGCGTCAGCGCCAGAGTGACGACCACCGCGGCGCCGACGATGAGGGACTCGCGCCAGCCCACCGCCAGCCACACCAGCAGGATGACGGAGATAGTCGCGAACGCGAGTTTGGTGATCAGTTTTTTCGCCTTGGCGTCGGCCGTAGCGCCATAGTTGCGGGTCACCGTGACCTCGACGTCCTCGGGGATGAAGGTGCCGTGCAGTTGCTCCAGGCGGTCGATGACACGCTGGGCGACATCCACCGCGTTCACCCCCTCCTGCTTGGCCACCGCGATGGTCACTGCCGGGGTGGTGCCCTTGAGATCCACACCGACATGATGCGCACCGGGACCGGCACCCAGCCAAGCGTAGCTCTCCGGCTGCTCGGGACCGCGTTCGATGGTCGCCACGTCACGCAAGTAGACGGGGCGCCCGGCGTGCAAACCCACCACCAGATCGCCGATCTCCTCGGGGCTCGACAGGAAGGTTCCGGCCTGGATCAGCACCTCCTGATTGTCGGCGGTGACCGTCAGGTTATCGGCATTGAGATTGCCGGCCTGCAGCGCGCGGCGCAGGTCGGTGAGGTCGATGCCGTAGCCGGCCAGGGCTTGCGGCTGCAACAGCACCCGCACCAGTTGCCGCGGTACCCCCAGGGTATAGACGTCGCGGGTGCCGGGAACGCGCTTGATCTCCTGCTCGATGGCATGGGCGACCTGACCCAGCTCGAAGGCCCCCTTGCCGTTGTCCGCGGCAGAGCCCTTGGACCACAGGGTGGCGGTGATGATGGGCACGTCGTCGATACCCTTGGGCTTGACGATCGGCATCCCGACGCCCAGGTTCGCCGGCAGCCAGTCCTGATTGCTCTGCACCTTGCTGAACAGGCGCACGATCGCATCGGTGTTGTCTTCTCCCACCTTGAACTGGACGGTGACCACGGCCATCCCTGGGCGGGAGACCGAGTAAACGTGTTCGATGCCCTTGATCTCGGAAAGGACCTGCTCGGCGGGTCCGGCCACCAGATGCTCGATCTCGCTTGCCGAGGCCCCGGGGAAGGGGATGAAAACATCGGCGAAGGTGACATTGATCTGCGGTTCTTCCTCGCGCGGCGTGACCATCACGGCGAACAGCCCCAGCAGGAGCCCGACCACGGCCAGCAACGGAGTAATTTCGGTCGCCTGAAAGCGCGCCGCGATCCGGCCGGCGAGGCCCAGTCCGACAGGCTCGTTAGTCATGCCGGGCGCTCCCGTCCCCGGCGTGCCGCTGCGCGCCCTGGGACTTCAGCAGTACGCCAGCCGCAATCGGGTCCAAGGCGACCAACTCGCCCTCGCTCAGACCCGACAGCACCACGTAGGCATCTTCCAGGGTGCGGCCGAGGCGCACCTGCCGGAAATGCACATGCTCATCGGCCATCACCACGTAGACCCCGGTGACCTCGGAGCGGTGAACCACGGCCGGCTTGGGCACCGTGAGTTCAGCCCGCTCGCCGACCACGAAGCCGGTTTTCACCAACATGCCGGGAAAGAGCGCCGGCGTCTCGCGGGGCAGTTCGATTCGCACCTTGAAGGTGTTGGACTCCAGGTCGGCAAAGGGAAAGACCGTGATGGCCCGCGTCTCGATCAACTGACCGTCCGGGAGATAGACCCGCGCCGATCCGCCCGCGCGCACCGCCGGGATCACACTCTGCGGGACATCGACGATCACCCGCAGCTCATCGGTCGAGATGCCGCTCATGACCGGCGAGCCGGGGCTGGCGATCTCACCCACCTCCATATGGCGGTGGGTGACGATACCCGAATAAGGGGCACGCACCTCGGTGTATTTCAACTGCTCCTCGGCCTGCTCCAGCCGGGCGTTTGCCGCCTCCAGGGCAGCCCGCGCGCTGGCCAGATCGGCGGTCGCCTTGTCCATGGCCGAGTCGGACACGTTCTTCTTCTGATAGAGCCCCGCGACCCGCGTATGCTCGTCGCGCGCCTGCTGCAACTGGGCGGCAGCGGACTTGGCGTCGGCCGCGGCCTGAGCGACCCGGGTGCGGTGTTCGGTATCCTTGATGCGGGCGATCACCGCGTCCTTCTGCACGACATCATCCACGTCGTAGAAAATTTCCTGCACTTGGCCCTGGGTCTGGGCCGCGACCGTGGTGCGATTGACCGCCTCCACCACGCCGTCCAGCCGATATTCGCGGGGGACGGTACGACGCTCGGCGGCGGCGGTCGTTAAGGCGGCCGGCATCGCGACGATCGTGGAAGCGGGCGCCCGTTCCTGATCCGGCTTAAGCACCGGTGCCGGGTCCGTCGCCCAGGCGGCGAGGGAGAACACTGCGGCCAGGGTTGCCGCGGGATGGATCAGACGCATGGTGACTACACCAAGAAATATTAGATAACTCTAATATTATATGATTTTATGGCTATTTCAAGTGAACTGATCGTTTCGGGGGAGCGCCGCGGCCGGACCATCGACCCGCGCGTCGCAACGCCGGAGCGGGTGCGAGTCGCCGCGAATCCGCTCAACCGCGCGGCGCCAAGTCCGCCCGCTGCTGTGAGCCGCGGGCCAGATGCTCTTGATAGTAATCCACATAATCCCGATCCTCGGCCATCACATGGTTGAAGAACCAGCGCTTGAAGTCCTGCACGGTCTCAGTGCCAAGGCACTGACCGGGCACCTCGCTCAGGGTCCGGCGCAAGTCGACAAACTCGGCAAGTTGCAGCTCATGCTCGCAACGGTGCGCATCATAGCCAGGGAAGCGGATGCCCCGCAGAAACGACTCCTCGGCGACGAAATGGCGGCGCGTGAGCGTAATCAGGGCGTCCAATGTGACGAGGACCCCACCGTTCATGGCGCCCGGGTAGGGGGGTAACACACCCTGTACCGCGCGCTCGTTGACCGCAACCAGTTGGTTCAGTAAGGCGCCGAGTTCCCGGTGATCACCATCGATCCAGTCAATGCCGGTCCGCCACTCATCGCGCCAGGTCAGAAAATCGGCCATGGATTGCCCCCCCGATTGGTCATGGAAAAATGCCCACCGCAGACCTCCGATCGATCAGCGATGGACGCGGCGGCCGTCGTTGCCTCAGAGTCTAGACGAGAAGCGCCTGCGATTGTTCCGCGATAGCGTCAGTGGCCGAGGCGAGCCCGATAGCCCGATAGCCCGATGGCGGTCTTGATCGGTCATTTATTACTGAACCCGCTCTGGTTGCCCGATTGAAAGTCCGTAGGTTGGGGTGACGAAGGAACCCCAACGCTAGCCACCGGTGGCTGACCATGTTGGGGTTCGTCCCTCACCCCAACGGTCACGATCGCCGCGCCCACCCCCTCCCATGAAAGTCGGGCTACGCTTAGGGGGCCGAGCCAAGGCCGCGCAGTTATAGGCATCTACGGTTTGGTGCTTGACTCAGCGCCGGAGGCTCAGTTAGCGCCGTACTCTTATCGTGTCTCTGCGAGACTGCGAGGGTTGTTTTTGTCTCCAGCCCCGCCCGACTTTCATGGCAACAATCGGGAAGTAGAACATGGACACTTTCGGGGTCTGACAATCATCGGAACGATTATGCAAAGCTTTCCATAATCCATCCAATGATTATCAGACCCCATTGCCGAACGCCTCGCGGCGAGCAGCCAGGCGCGCCGGCGTTCGGGGTCGCGGGTACTGCGCAGGCGCTCGCGGGTGCAGTCGTCGACCGCCAGGCCGCGGGCGCTGAGCACGGTCAGGATCGCGTCAGCCAGGCCTTCCTTCCGCCCTGCCTCATGGATGGCAGCCAGGTCCGTGTAGCCGCGGCGCTGCAAGAGGTTGCGCAGGATCATGTCCTGGGCGGCGGCGCGGTCGAACAGGGCGGCGACCGGGACCGGATTGCGCAGGATGCCTGGGGCCAGGAGTTGCTCGCCGACGCCGAGGGTCTGCATCGGCTGCCCCGGGGCATGGACCTCGACCCGGCGCGGGCCGATCAGGCGTACCACCCATACCAGGCGGGTGCCATGGGCTAGCAGGTCGGCGATCTTGGTCCGCAGGTCCGTCTCGTCCTGTCCGCGGGCGGCGTATTCCAGGGCGAGCGGCGGGGCCTCGGGGATCCAGCCGCCGTCCCCGCCCGGCACCCCGGTGCGGCCCGCCACCGAGACATCGGGTGCGCGCAGAGTCCCGGGGTCCGGGGAATAGCCGGCATCGACCCCGGTCCACTGCACGTCCGGGTCGCTGTCGAGCAGGGCGGCCCCGGTCGCGTTCGGGCCCGCGTGGTCGCGCCCGGATGGGGCGCAGTAGATGGGGTGGCCGTTGGTGAGTTCGTAACGGTCGCCGTCGCGCAGTTGATCGGCCCGAAAGGGACCATGCTCAGGGTTCGGTTGTCGGTTGCTCTCTTCCGCGGTCGCTCCGGCTGGGATTGCGTCCTCGATCGCACCCGTGGGCGCGGCAGTCAACCGCCGGGCGGCGCATAGAGGACTCGGGTGAGGTACGGACACTGGTCGCGAATGCTCCCGACCGCGGAGTCTGGAAAGAACCTATCTCGCGCCAAGTCGCCAAGCACGCCAAGAAGCGCGCAATGCCGTGGTGACCCCAGTCACTCCGCGAGCGCCTCCGCTTTCGCTATTGCCTTGAAGACCCTTGGCGTCTTGGCGCCTTGGCGTGAGACATTCCGGGGCTGAGCCAAGCCGGTGCGGCGGACGCGCCCGACTCGGCGCGATTCGTCGCGAACAAGTGGACTAGACAAACCTGGAATGACCCGCTAATATTACTCGTCTCGATTGACGGGGCCATAGCTCAGCTGGGAGAGCGCAACACTGGCAGTGTTGAGGTCGACGGTTCGATCCCGTCTGGCTCCACCAAACATCGGAAATCCGGTTTTCCTCGGATCATTACTGGAAACCAGATTTTTTATTGTCGGCACCGGAGACTTGCTTCATAGAAGCAGTCCGGCAACCGCAGAAAAACAGTTAGGTCCCCATCGTCTAGAGGCCTAGGACACCGCCCTTTCACGGCGGCGACCGGAGTTCGAATCTCCGTGGGGACGCCAATTCAGTCAAACACAATAGGCCGCATTTTGCGGCCTTTTTTGTGGGTGTCGTGTTTGACCTGAGTGCTTGCGCTCATTCGCCGCGCGTCGCGGTCAACTCAGTCGTTTTCCCCGTCTACCAAGGTTGCCGCGCATGAACAGCCATCTGTCGCAAAAAGCCATTCCCCGTAACGAACGCCTGATCCTTGCGCTCGACGTTCCCGACCGCGCGGCGGCCGAGGCACTGGTCAACCTGCTCGGCCCCACCGTCGTGTTCTACAAGATCGGTCTGGAGCTTTTCATGGCCGGCGGCTATTTCGAGCTGATCGAATGGCTGCGCGGCCAGGGCAAGCGGGTGTTCTGCGACCTCAAGTTCTTCGATGTCCCGGAAACCGTCGCCCGGGCGGTCCGGCAACTCAAAGACCGCGGCGTCGACTTCGCCACCGTGCATGGCAACGACACCATGTTGGAGGCCGCCGCCCGCGAGAAGAGCGACCTGAAAATCCTGGCCGTGACCGTCCTGACCAGTCTGGACCGCTCCGATCTGGAATCCTTGGGCTTTCAATGCGATGTCGAGGAATTAGTGCTGTCGCGTGCCCGCAAGGCACTGAAGCTGGGCTGCGATGGAGTGATCTCCTCGGGCCTTGAGGCGGCCCGCCTGCGCGAGGATCTCGGCGAACAGTTCTTGATCGTCTCGCCGAGTATCCGCCCGGTCGACAACACCGTGCGCGCCGATGATCAGAAGCGCGTCGTCAATGTCGAGCAGGCGTTCCGCAATGGCGCGGACTATATCGTCGTGGGTCGGCCGATCCGCGATGCCGCTGATCCGCATGCCGCCGCCGCGGCGATCCAGGCCACTATCGCGGGGTTGTTTCCGGCGGGTTGAGCGCCGCTCCGCCCCGCTGGAGTCTTCCGCCTCAACCGCTTGCTCGCGGTGGCGGGCTAATCACGCCGGAAGAAGCAGTTCTCGTTTCGACAGCGGCACCAGGGTGCGGGCTCGGGTCAGGATGTGTTCGGTGGTGAACGGGCGCTGGTCGCGTTCGGCGTCGATGTGCCCAAGCCGGACGGGGCATTCGCCCATAGGCGCCAACTTAAGTAACCAGTTGATTTCCTGGCGTACTCAGGAGCGCGATGACGGTGGCCGTAAGCGTTTGTAAGCGGCGTCGGCGTGGGCGTTCCGTCATCATCTCAAGGCATATCCAGCCAGTCAGAAAGAGGGCCGCTGCGCTTGGCGACCTTCCGGCAGCGCTCACGCGCCGCGGCGGCAAGCGCACGGCGTGTAGCCAGCCCGGTCCACTCGTCTGCTGGCCGCGCAGCCATACGGGTACCGTGACCGTATCACCCGTCGCCGCGCGCAGGTGCGCGGCGAGGTCCAGCCGCGCCGCGGCGGGATCGCGTTGCTCCTCGCCCATCTCACGCCGGTATAACGGCATGGCCGTCGGCATCAGGCGCACGACCACCCACACCTGACGGGCGCTCAGTTCGAGGATCACCTGCGGCTGATTGTCGCCCCGATCGGCCAGCACGATGTCGCCGGCCTGCCAGGGGTAACGCGCCAGGCTTTCCGCGCCCTCGACCCCGGTCACTTGCACCACATGCAGGGTCAGATTGGTCAAGTCCAAGACCAAGTGCACCCGGTAATCCGTGCCCTTCGCACCCGGTCCTTGTAGCGACGACCCGTCCACCACCAACAGTCGAAAGGATGTCAAGGCCGTCACCGCTGCCGGCAACATGCTGTGCAATAACGCCTTCAGCCACGGAGCGCACGCTATCAGACGCTGGTGGATCGCGGTATCTGTGAGCCGTTCCTGCCACAACGTGAACGTTCCGGCGGTGGTACGCAGCGCTTGGTCCAAACCGCAGTACAACAACTGCAGCAGGTCCGCTGGTGTCCTGACTTTGCGACTGCGCGTAAACGCCTTGAACTCCCGTGCTTGCTCGGCATAGTCGGCCGGCAGTTCCTTCAGAAATTCCTCAAAAGCGACTTCGGCGAGCTTGGGTGCTGGCATATATCCCTGGCGGCAGCCGCATCAAGCCGGCGCGGCTCGGATCAATTGACGTTGCTCCGGTACCGGCGTTCCCGGGTATCCGTACAGACCCGGTTGCCCCCTTTCCGCTTGGCGGCGTAGAGGCAGTCGTCGGCTCGAGCGAGGAGTGCGTCGAGGCTGGCACAGTCGGGTGTCAGGGTGGCGACGCCGATGCTCGCCGTGACTGACAGGGGAGAGCCGTACGGGGTCTTGATCACCAACCCCTCCAGGTGTTGGCGCAGGTGCTCGGCCTGGGCCGCGGCCTGAGACAGCGCGGACGTAGCGACCAAAAGGGCGAACTCCCCCCCGCCCAGCCGGGCGCACAGGTCGCGGTGTCCGGTGTGGTTGCGCAGGCTGGTCGCCACCACTTTCAGAACCTCATCGCTGCGGGTGCGACCGTACAGGTCATTGATCTGCTTGAGGTGATCGATGTCGAGCATCATGGCTGCCAAGGGCAGGGCCTGCGCGCGTGCCTCGGTGAACAGGCGCAGACCATCGGTGAAAAAGGCGCGGCGGTTGGCGAGACCCGTGAGGGCATCGGTGACCGCCGTGGCGCGCCGGTATTCCACCTGGATGCGCACCCGCGCCAGCAGTTCCTTGCTGTGAAAGGGCTTGGTCACGTAGTCGCTGCCGCCGACGTCGAAGGCCTGGATGATGCTGGCCTCATCGGTGCGCGCGGTGATGAACAGGACCGGGATGCCGCAGAGGTCGCTGCGGTTCTTGATGTGGCGGCAGACCGCGAAGCCGTCCATCCCCGGCAGTTCGATGTCCAGGAGGATCACATCGGGGATTTCCCGCGCAAGCATCTCCAGGGCGGTCTCGCCGTCCAGGGCGACCGTGACCTTATAGTCCTGGAGTAGTCCCAGGAGTATGGCGACGTTGGTCGTACTGTCCTCAACCAGCAGGACCGTGGGTCTGTCGTCAGCCATCGAGGTGCTGTGTGATCAGGGTTTTGGCCTCGTTGAAGCGACAGGTGTGGATCACGCCATGGATCTGCACCGGGGTCTCAGCATAGAAGTCGTTGAATTCTCTGAGGACCTCCCAGAAGCTGGTCCGGTCTTCGCCGACGCGCTCCAAGAGTGCAGCACTGTCGATCCCGCGGATGGACGGGCGTTGATCACCTGGGGATGGCTGCATCGCTGCGATTATCTAGTGATACGGATAGGAAATTTAACGACCGGAGACCGGATATGGCTGCGATCTTAGCCGCGCTCAAGACCCCGGGCAAGCCGGTTGGCGGCGCAGTGGGGCGGTCGGGGTCTGCATCGGCCGACTTTGGGTACGAACATCCACCGGGCGCCGACCGGTTAGGCGCACCACCCACACGAGGCGCGTGTCGTAGGTCCTTCTTTTGGGAGCACATTGCGCCCAGTTTTGTTATTTTGCTGTGTCATGGTGTTTCGATGGGTTGTCTTACCACATTCCGCGCCTGAGTAGGAGCGGGCCATGCCCGCGATCTACCCGATTTACACACTTTTCGGACGCCTAGCGATCTTCTGTCGCGGGCATGGCCCGCTCCTACCGCTAGGGTAACCAGATCGCGTTCCAGAACGGATAATCTCCGACGCGCCGAACCAAGTAACAAGATAGATTTGTCCCTCAATCGAAACCCGCCCTTTGCGCAAAGCGGCATGCCCAGGTCTTGCCTGCATGGCAGCCTCCGTAGGAGCGCCCCATGGGCGCGAATTAGGATTACCCCATGGGCGCGAATTTGGGATTACCCCATGGGCGCGATTTAGGGGCGGCTCGTCGCGGGCATGGCCCGCTCCTACGAGTCATAAGCATTCTTCAATCGAACCGCACTTTCTGCGCGCTGGAGGCGGGTGTCGCCCGGTCCCAGGCCCAGTCGCGGATGAAGCGGATCTGTTCGTTCATGCTTTTCGACAGCGGCACCAGGGTGCGCGCGCGGGTCAGGATGTGCTCGGTGGTGAAGGGGCGCTGGTCGCGTTCCGCGTCGATGCGCCCGGCGATCACCGCTTGCTCGATTTCGGCGGCGGTCCACTCACGGCTGTCGCGCACCAGCCGTTCCAGGTCGAAGGCGGCCGGGTCGCCGTGGTTGTGACGGATGTGCACGGAGAGGATGGCGGCACGCTCCTCGTCGTTGGGCAGGTCGAAGAAGAAGACCTCATCGAAGCGGCCTTTGCGGATCATTTCGGCCGGCAGCGCCTCGATGCGGTTGGCGGTGGCGGCGACGAAGACCAGCGGGGGTTTTTCCTGCATCCAGGTCAGGAAGGCGGAGAGGATGTGGGAGGCGGCGTCGGCCTGTCCGGCGCCGCCGCCGAGGCCGTTCTCGATCTCGTCGATCCACAGCACTGCCGGGGCGACCGACTCGATGGTCCGCAGTGCCTTATGGAAGGTCGCCTGGGGGTTGCCGTAGAGGTCGGCATAGATCAGGTTCATGTCCAGCCGGAACAGGGGGACGCGCCAGGCATGGGCCACCAGCTTGGCACACAGGCTCTTGCCGCATCCGCTGATGCCCATGAACAGGAGCCCCTTGGGCACCGGCAGGCCGCTGTCCACCGTGCGTTGGTTGAACAGCGGGGTGCGCCGTTCGATCCAGTCCTTGAGGGCGGCCAGACCGCCGATCTGCTTCAAGTCCACCAGATCCGGGACATAGTCGAGAAAGCCGGCACCGCTCGCCGCCGCCTTCTTGGCCGCCCCGATCTCGGCCAGCATGGCATCGCGGTTGAGGTGCCGACCGGCCAGGATGCGGTACATGACGTGCTGGACCTCATCCAGGGTTAGTCCCCGCAGTGCGAGAGTCAGGGCGTCGCGGGCATCCTCCGGTAAGGGTTTGGTCGTGTAGCCGCTCCACACGGTCTGCACCTGATCCCCGATCTCCTGCGTGTCCGGCAGCGGCAGTTCAACCAGCAGTACGTTGGGTCGCAGCGACGGTGGGATGCTGACCTCGGACGCGACCATCAGGAGTGCGCTGCCCGGTCGGCCCATCAGGGTCGCGTGCGCGTCACGCAGGGCGCGCGCCACCTCCGGTCGTTCCAGGAAGGGGGTGAGATCCTTGAACAGAAAGAAGCCGCGCCCCGCCGTCGCGGCGGCCGTCTGGATGGCCAGCACCGGGTCGCGGGTGTCGGGCGCCCGCGCGGTCGGATCAGCGGAGGGCGCCGGTCGGGTGCCGCTGGTTTGGATCTCGAGTCCGCGGGTGCAGGTCCAGCTATAGAGTGCGATGGCGGGATCGAGGTCGACGGCCAGCCGGCGCACCCGTTCAGTCACGCGCGCTTCTTCGGCCGAGTGGACATAGATCAGGGGGTGGCGGCCGTCGATGGCGGCACGGAGCGGGTCGGTGAACACGGTGTCCTCCGGTCAGGTTACCGATACTGCCGCAGATACCACCACTCGAAGAAGCGCTTCATCCAGTGGAAAAGGCGCATGGAGGGCAAGACGAAATTGTATTTCTCGTTGCGGGCAACCAGCATGCCGCGGTCATTGGTGTCGACGATACACAACAACTCGACCTTATAGGTCTCCCGCGGCTCTCGTCCCATGCATTCGGCAGCCAGGTTGCGCGCGGCGGCGCGCGCCTGCAAGTCCGCCATGTGCGCTTGCTTGGGCATCCAATCCGGACCGGGGAAGCTGCCCGCGTCACCCGCCACATAGACGCGCTCGAACCCCGGCACGCGGCACTGGGCATCGGCCTGGAGCAGGCCGCCGGGGGAGCGCGGCAGGTCGGTGTTGTCGAACCAGGTGTTGCCGGTCATGCCCGGCATGAAAATGATCAGGTCGGCGTCGAAGGTGCCGCCCTCGGTCGTCACCGTTCGGTCGGTGAAGCCCTTGAGCTTGTGGCCGAGATGGGTCTCGATCCCGAGCCTGGCCATTTCCTTGAGCAGACTGCCGACCGCCTTGGGCCCCAGTCGGTTGCCGGGATTCGGCGCCGGGGTAAAGAAGACGAGCTTGAAGCGCTCGCGCCGGCCTTCTTTGCGCAATTGCTGGTCCATGCCGAAGAGGAACTCGAAGACGGGTCCGCCGCGCATGGAACTGGGCTCGTTGGGGTTGCCGGCGAAGCCCATGGCAATGGTGCCGCCCTCCATGGCGCGCACCCGGTCGCGGATGCGCTCTGCGGAGGCGATGCCCTCGCAGGGGGTGATGGCATGCTCGATCCCCGGCAGCTTTTTGATGAAGCGCCCGCCGCTGGCGATGATCAGGCCCTCGTTGGCGACCGGCCCGGCGCTGGTCTGCAAGGTACGGCCCCCATCGGTCAGCCCGGTCGCCTCGGCGGCAAGGTGAGTCACCCCCGTGCGCTTGAAGAATTGCTTGAGGTTGATCCGCAGGTCATCGCCGGTGCGCAGACCGCTGGGGACCCAGATCAGGGCGGGCAGGTAGACGAACTCGGCCTTGGGGCTGACCACCGTGAGGTCGGCACTCAGGCCCGACTCACGGAGTGTATTCACAGCGGTCAGGGCGCCGAAACCCGAGCCGACGATGGTGATGCGATGCATGGAAGACTCCGGGGGTGTCGTGATTAGGCGACAGAAATCGCCTTGTAACGAGTCAAGAATTAAGTTAAACCCAAACGACAACGAGTGTTTAGTGTATTTCTGACTCGTTCAATTGTCTTTCGGCTAGCCCGCACCCAGCAGCGGGGCCAGTACGGGCCAGACATTCTCCAGGATACGCGGTTGGGCCGCGGCCGTCGGATGGATGTCGTCGGCCTGCATCAGCCCTCGATCCTCAGCGACTCCCTCCAGCAGGAAAGGGACCAAGGGTACTCCGTGCGCGGCAGCCACTTCCTGGAACACGGCTTGAAAGGCCCGCTCGTAAGCCGCACCGTAGTTGGGCGGCAGACGGATGCCGATGAGCAGAACCTGACTGCCGGCCGCTTGACCGAGTTGCACCATGCGGGTCAGATTCTCCCGCAGGACCTCGGTCTTCAGGCCGCGCAGCCCGTCATTCGCGCCGAGTTCGATGAGCAGCAGCGCCGGGCGGTGACGCGCCAGGAGCGCCGGCAGGCGGGTCAGTCCACCGGCGGTGGTGTCACCCGAGATCCCGGCGTTGACGACGGCGTAGTTGAGGCCGCGTCCGCGCAGCCGCTCCTGCAGCAGCGCCACCCAACCGTCAGCCTGGGCGAAGCCGTAGGCGGCGCTCAGACTGTCTCCCAGCACCAGGATCGTCGGTGGTCCGCCCGGCGTCATGGTCGTTGCATCGCTCGCGCGGCCCGTACCGGCAATCGCCAGCACACTCGTAAGCACAGCAGTAAGCAATAGGCGCATCATGACAGGCATTCCGGTCGAGGTCGTAGTCCAGGCCCAAGGTTTAGGCAAGCATGTTAACGGTCCCAGCGGGGATCTGACCATCCTGAAAGGTCTCGATCTTCAGATCCAGGCCGGCGAGGCGGTGGCCATCCTGGGAGCCTCCGGCTCCGGCAAGTCCACGCTGCTTGGGCTATTGGCCGGACTCGACGGCGCCACCGCGGGCGACGTCTGGCTGTGCGGCCAGCGGCTCGACGGGCTGACCGAAGACGGGCGCGCAGCCTTGCGGGCCGGGCGCGTCGGTTTCGTGTTCCAGAGTTTCCAACTGCTGCCCACGCTCACCGCCCGCGAGAACGTCCTGCTGCCGTTGGAACTGACCGGCACCCGCGACGCCGAGACGCGTGCCGACGAGGCCCTCACGCGCGTCGGGCTCGCCCCGCGCGCCGGCCACTACCCGCGCCAGCTCTCGGGTGGGGAACAGCAGCGGGTGGCCATCGCCCGCGCCTATGCCCCACGCCCGGTCGTCTTGTTCGCGGACGAACCGACCGGCAACCTGGACCAGGCGACCGGCGAACACATCATCGACCTGCTGCTGGACCTGCGCGCCGAGGCCGGCGCGGCGCTGGTACTGGTCACCCATGACCCGGCGCTGGCCGAGCGCTGCGACCGCCGGCTGCGGATGCGCGATGGTGCCTTGGAGCGTATCGCATGACAATGGGAGCGCTCCTGAGGTTCCCCACCTGGCGCATCAGCCTGCGTCTGCTCCGTCGGGATTGGCGCAGCGGCGAACTCTATCTGCTGGCCGCCGCGCTGATCCTGACCGTGGCCGCCGTGACCGCCGTCGGGTTCTTCACCGACCGCATCGAGTCCGCCATGGTCCGTCAGGGCGGCGAGTTACTCGCCGCGGATCTGGCCGTCGACGGGTCATCCCGGCCGCCGGACGCGTACCTCAACCAGGCGGTCAGCCTGGGGTTGGAAAGTGCCCGCACCCTGGAGTTCCCGAGCGTGGTGATGGGCGCCGCCGGTGCCCAGTTGGTGCAGGTCAAGGTGGTGGACGCGGCTTATCCGCTGCGCGGCCGGCTGCGCCTGCGTGACGGCGTCACCGATCCGGAACGCACCGTCGAACAGGGGCCGCCGGCCGGTGAGGTCTGGGTGGAGGCCCGTCTGCTGCGGCTGCTGGAGGCCCGGATCGCTGATCCGGTCGGGCTGGGAGAGACCCGGTTGCGGATCGGCGCCATCCTGAGTTACGAGCCGGACCGGGGCGGCAACCTCGTCAATCTGGCCCCCCGGGTGCTGATGAACGACGCCGATCTGTCGGCGACCGGGCTGGTGAGCGAGGCCAGCCGGGTGCGGCACCGCCTGTTGTTGGCCGGTGAGGTCGATGCGGTCGCCGCTTTTTCCGCTTGGCTCAAGCCCCGTTTGCCGGCCAATCTCACGCTGGTCGACGGGCGCACCGCCCGGCCCGAGTTCGAATCCGCATTGGATCGTGCCTCGCGCTTTCTGCACCTCGCCACCCTGGTTACCCTGCTGGTGGCGGGCAGCGCCATCGCGCTCGCCAGCCGCCGTCTGGTGGAGCGCCAGATCGATGCGGTGGCGATCATGCGCTGTCTGGGCGCGCCGCAGCATCTGCTGCTGCGGGTTTTCCTGCTGCGGCTGGTCCTGTTCGGGCTGGTCGCCAGCCTGCTGGGGTCGCTGGTCGGCTGGGTCGGGCAGCTTGGGTTGGTCGCGGCCCTGGCCGACTGGTTCGGGACGGATCTGCCGGCGGCCTCGCTGACGCCGGTGGTGGTGGGCGTGCTCACCGGTCTGATCGCCTTGCTGGGGTTCGCCGTGCCGCCCTTGCTGCAACTTACCAGGGTATCACCGTTGCGCGCGTTGCGGCGCGATCTGGGCACCCCGCGCGCATCGGCCGCGGCGGCGGTGCTGGGGGCCTTGCTGGCGCTGGCGCTATTGGTGTTCTGGCAGGCGGGTGACGCGGTCCTGGCCGGTCAGCTCCTGGCCGGGGTGGCGCTGACCCTGGTCACGCTGATCCTGGCCGTTTTGGGTCTGGTGAAGGCGGCGAGCGGTCTGGCGGGTCGGACCCGCGGGGTCTGGCGGCTCGGGCTCGCGGCGCTCACCCGGCGGCCGACCTTTGCGGTGCTGCAGATCGCCGGATTCGGGTTGGGCATCCTGGCGCTGCTCCTGCTCGCGGTGGTGCGGGTGGACCTGCTCGAAACCTGGCGGCAGGGCCTGCCCGAGGGCGCGCCCAATCAGTTCCTGATCAATATTCAACCCCAGGAGGTCGAGCCGTTGCGCGCCTTCCTGGCGGAGCAGGGCATTGCCCAGGCGGAACTTTACCCGATGATTCGGGGGCGGCTGATCCGCATCGGCGAGCGTCCGGTGAACCCGTCCGATTACCCCAACCCGCGTGCCGAAAGCCTGGTTGCCCGCGAGTTCAACCTGAGTTTCAGCGATGCGCCCGCCTTGGCGGGCCGGACGGATAACCGTCTGGTCGCGGGCCAGTGGTGGGCGGCGGGGGAGACCGCGCCCCAGTTCTCGCTGGAGCAGGGACTGGCCGAGACGCTGGGGATTCAACTTGGCGACCGGCTGACCTTCTTCGTGTCCGGTCACGAGGTCAGCGCCCCGGTGACCAGTCTGCGCGAAGTCCGCTGGGACAGCTTCAACGTCAACTTCTTCGTGGTCTCCCCGCCCGCCTTGCTCGGGGTCGAACCGGCCACCTACATCACCAGTTTCCACCTGTCCGCGGACCGGGAGGCGGTGATCCCCGCGCTGATCCAACGTTTCCCCAGCGTCACCCTGCTGGACGTGGATGCCCTGCTGACCCAGGTCCGCGCGGTGGTCGACCGCGGGGTCCTGGCGGTGGAGTACGTGTTCCTGTTCACCCTGGCCGCCGGGGTGCTGGTCATGTTTGCCGGCATCCAGGCGAGTCTGGCCGAGCGCCGCGCCGAGCACGGCATCCTGCGCACCCTGGGCGCCGGCCGCAACGCCCTGCTCGGCAGTCTCGCGGTGGAGTTCACGGCCGCCGGGCTCCTGGCCGGGTTTCTCGCGTCCATCTTCGCCGAAGTCACCGGCTGGCTGCTGGCGGAGCAGTTGTTCGGGCTGCAATTCAGCTTCAACCCGCTGCTGTGGGTCACCGGTGTGCTGGGTTCCGGGCTGCTGATCGGTCTGGCCGGCACCCTGGCCACCTGGCCGCTGCTGATCCGGCCGCCATTGCAGACATTGCGCCGGGCGGCGTGAGTTCAGGGCGTACGGCGGGCCTTGATCATCAATCCGGCCAGATCCAAGCCGACACTCGTCGCGGCCGCGGGCCGCTCCTACCGTAG
>NZ_CAIZIZ010000308.1 GCF_903933125.1 uncultured Lamprocystis sp.
ACCGGCTCCGTTGTAGGGTGGATAAGGCGCGCCGCTCGGTCTCGGGGACTCGGCACGGCGGTCGCGCGCGCCGCATCCACCAGAGGTCGCGCGGTGCCGCCCAAATTTGGAATTGCTGATTGACGGCAGACGAATGGTGGTCGGGGGAATTCCGGGTAGAATCGGCGCCCGACCTGTCGGCAGGGTTGGCAGCGCTGATGCAGCGACGTTTCGATTGCGTCTTGATCGAGCTCGAGGCGGCCGACGCACCAGCCTGCGCGTCACTGCTCCGTCTGCGCAACCAAGCCCCGACCCTGCCGGTGGTGATTCGCACCCGCGGAACCGACGCGGCACTGGGGCGACGCCTGATTGCGGCCGGTGCCGATGACGTCCTGAGTTGCGACGACGGCCACCAACTGATCGCCCGCGCCCTGCGCCACGCGATTGCGCGCAGTGGGTTGCGGCAGCGCATCGCGGCAGCGGAACTCGAGGTCCAAGGGGCACGGGAACGGCGCGATGTCGGGCGCCTGCTGGCGCCGAATCGACACCCCGGGGAGGCTGCGCGCATCTATGGCGCCGCGACCCTGCGCGAGACCGACCCGCAACTGTTCGATGAGATCGTCGGTGACTATGTAGAATTGCTCAAACATACGGCCGAGGGCCAGGTCTACCGCACCGAACCCGCAAAGGTGCGCAGCGCCCGGCCACTGGCCGAACACTTGGGATTCCTGGGTGCGGGCCCGCGCGATACCATCGAGATTCACACCGAGGCCCTGATCCGCCTGGACCAGGAGCTGAGTACCGCCAACCAACGCCAGATTGCCCTTGAAGGACGCATCGTCGTTTTGGAACTCATGGGGTATCTCGTGAGCTACTATCGCCGTTATTATCTGAACAGCATGCCGCGCACGCACGACTAGGGCGGCGCCGTCGAGCGTCAACCGGATTAATACCGGACCGTGCATGACCAACCACACCGGACTCACCAGCACCATGTCAAAGCACCATGGGTAAGTATCTCCTCAGACTCTATATCACCGGCCGCACACCCCAAGGGAACCGTGCCATCGCGAACTTGCAACGCATCTGCCAGGCCGAACTGGACGGGAAGTATGAGATGGAAGTCATTGATGTGATCGAGGACCCGCAGGCGGCGGAAGATGCCCGCATCATCGCCACGCCCACCCTCATCAAGGCCCTGCCGCCACCGCTGCGACGCATCATCGGGGATCTGTCGAATAAGGAAAAAGTATTGATTGGATTAGATTTATCGTCTCCTGAAGACGAGGAGGGGCACGGCCATGGCTGAACCCGCACAGCGACCTTCGGTCACCAAGTCGCCGACCGGCATCGAAGGATTCGACCATATCAGCCTGGGCGGCATCCCGACCGGACGCACCACCCTGGTCTCGGGTTCCGCCGGCAGCGCCAAGACGATTTTCGCCGCCCAGTTCCTGGCCGAGGGCATTCGCCAGTACGACCAGGCCGGGGTCTTCGTCACCTTCGAGGAGTCCGCCGCGGATATCCGCGCCAACGTGTCCTCGCTGGGCTGGGACGTAGCCGACTGGGAGGCGGCCGGCAAATGGGCCTTCGTCGACGCCGCCCCCCAACCCGGAGACGAAGTGGTCGTGAGCGGCGCCTTCGACCTGGGTGCCCTGGTGGTCCGGGTGGAGGCCGCGGTGCGGCGCACCGGGGCGGATCGCGTCGCGATCGACTCGCTGGGGGCGGTCTTCTCCCGCTTCGAGAATGAGGTGATCGTCCGCGCCGAACTGTTCCGGCTCGCCTCGGCGCTGAAAGGCATGGGCGTCACCTCGGTGATGACCGCCGAGCGCACCAGCGAGTACGGTGAAATCAGCCGCCACGGAGTCGAGGAATTCGTCACCGATAACGTGGTGATCCTGCGCAACGTCCTTGAGGGTGAAAAGCGCCGCCGCACGGTCGAAGTCCTCAAGTTCCGCGGGACCATCCACCAGAAAGGCGAATACCCGTTCACCATCATGCCGGATCAGGGGATCGTGGTGATCCCGCTGTCCGCCATCGAACTGGATCAGCGCTCCTCCTACACCCGCATCTCGTCCGGCAACGTGGAGCTGGATGCCATGTGCGGCGGCGGCTTCTTCCGCGACTCGGTGATCCTGGTCTCCGGGGCCACCGGCTGCGGCAAAACCCTGACGTCCACCGAGTTCATCGGCGGCGGTGTCGACAACGGCGAACGCTCGCTGCTGATGGCCTTCGAGGAAAGCCGCGATCAGTTGAGCCGCAACGCCTCGGGCTGGGGTCGTGACTTCGACCGTTATGAACGCGAGGGCCTGCTCAAGGTGGTTGCGCTCTACCCCGAGTCCGCCGGCCTGGAGGACCATCTGATCCGCATCAAGCGGGAAATCGCCTCGTTCAAACCCAACCGGGTGGCGGTCGACAGCCTCTCCGCCCTGGAGCGGGTCAGCAGCATCAAGGGCTTCCGCGAGTTCGTCATCAGTTTGACGAGCTTCATCAAACACCAGGAGATCGCCGGACTCTTCACCGCCACCACCAACAGCCTGCTGGGCGGCGAGTCGGTGACCGAGACTCACATCTCCACCATCACCGACGCCATCATCCTGCTGCGTTACGTGGAACTGTTCGGCGAAATGAAGCGCGGACTCACGGTGCTGAAGATGCGCGGCTCGGCGCACGACAAGGAGATCCGCGCCTTCACCATCGACGGGCGCGGGATGCATATCGGCGCCGCCTTCCGCAACGTCACCGGCATCCTCGCCGGGCACCCGCGTCATGTGCCCTCCGCTGAAATCGAACGGCTGGACCAGCTCTTCCGCCCGGCGGGGCCACGCGGCGGGGACTGAACCTGATATCCAGACAGATCCTTGGTGTAGGGGCGGGTTTGAAACCCGCCCCTCCGTCCGGTGATCACCTCCGACGGCGATAACTGCCTGCCCAATATCAGAATCCGCAGACGGCCGAGCGCCGGTCGGAATTATTTTCTACCATAACCAAGCATTTTACTAAGAAATGACCATGTATTGAACATAGGATTCCTTGTAACTGCCCTGGCCTGCATCTATGCTCTGGACCGTAGGAGAATGGGAAAGAAGAACGAAGCCTGGCGTCTTGTGTTTGCGCTGCCCCTGAAGACGCCAATATTCGAACTGATTTTGTCCATGACGAGACCCTTCAAAAACGCAACAGAGATGACTGCCATGAGCGAACAACGCATCCGTTCCACGACCCGCTGGGCGATCTGGCTTAGCGTCGCAATCATGCTGGTGCCGCTGGTGCCCTACGCCTTGCGGGGCGGGGGCGCATGAACTAGCCGCACCGCCGAGGAGGTTGGAGAAGAATAGAAACGGGGCCTGACGGCCCCGTTTCACGTTCACCCGATGCCGCGTGGCCAGCGCCGTGACCAAGGCCGCGGAGTGCGAGCGGCATCCGCGCGATCGAGCGGCACCGGACAATCCCCACGCGTTGAACCGTTGGCCGGACCGGGCGCGGGCGGCTACTATGGCCCATTGATCCTGGCGGACCACCGCCCCTAGACTTGAGGGCCATCGCCATGGCAACCGCTTCCACCCTATTCCACATCCTCTGGATCAAACCGTCGCACTATGACGATGACGGCTATGTGATCCAGTGGTGGCGCTCCTCGCTGCCCGCCAACAGCCTGGCCACCGTCTACGGCATCGCCCTGGACTGTGCCGACCGACAGGTGCTCGGGCCGGATGTGGAGATCCGCCTGCGCGCCCTGGACGAGACCAACAGCCGGATCGACGTGCCGCGCCTGATCCGCGACTTCGCGCGCGATGGCGGCAAGGTGCTGGTGGGCATGGTCGGGGTGCAGTCCAACCAGTTTCCGCGGGCGCTGGATCTGGCGCGGCAGTTCCGCGCGGCCGGACTGCCGGTGGTGATCGGCGGCTTTCATGTGAGCGGCTGTCTGGCGATGCTCAAGGAACTGCCGCCGGACCTGCGCGAGGCCCTGGATCTGGGCGTCACCCTGTTCGCCGGCGAACTGGAAGGGCGACTGGACGGACTGCTGCAAGACGTCGCGGCCGACCGGCTCCAGCCGGTCTACAACTACCTTGCCGATCTGCCGGATTTGACCGGGACCCCCACGCCCATCCTGCCCGCCGACCGCATCCGTCTCACCATGGGCAAGCGGGCCAGCTTCGACGCCGGGCGCGGCTGTCCTTTCCAGTGCAGCTTCTGCACCATCATCAATGTCCAGGGCCGCAAGTCGCGTCACCGCAATGCCGACGACGTGGAGCGCCTGGTGCGCGCCAACGCCCAACTGGGGATCAGCAATTTTTTCATCACCGACGACAACTTCGCACGCAATACCCACTGGGAGCCCATCTTCGACCGGCTGATCGCGATGCGCGAGTCCGGCACGCCGATCACCCTGGTGATCCAGGTCGACACCCAGTCACACCGTATCCCGCGCTTCATCGACAAGGCCGGACGGGCCGGTGTCACCCGCACCTTCCTGGGGATGGAGAACATCAACCCGGACGCGCTCAAGGGTGCGCAGAAAGGTCAGAACAAGATCACCGACTATCGCGCCATGCTCCAGGCCTGGCACAACGCCGGGGTGCTCACCTATGCCGGGTATATCCTGGGCTTCCCGGACGACACCCCCGAGACCATCCGGCGCGACATCGCGATCATCCAGAACGAACTGCCGGTGGACATCCTGGAGTTCTTCGTTCTCACCCCGCTGCCCGGGTCGGTCGACCACCAGCGCCTGGTCGAGGCCGGCGCCCCGCTGGACCCGGACATGAACAACTACGATACCCAGCATGTCACCATGGACCATCCGCGGATGACCAAGGCGCAATGGGCCGGCATCTTCCGTGAGGCCTGGGACCTGTATTACAGTCCGGCGCACGTCGCCACGGTGCTGCGCCGCGCCCGCCGCTGGGGTTATGACCCCAAGCATATGATGGGCAAGCTGTTCGCCTTCCACGCACCCATGATCTTCGAGCGCATCCACCCGCTGGAGGGCGGTCTGATCCGCATCAAACGACGCCGCGAACGCCGGCCGGGCTACCCGATCGAAAGCCCCCTGATCTTCTACCCCAAACTGGTCTGGGAGTTCGTGACCAAATACGGCGGCGCCTATGGCCTGCACCGACGTTACCAGCGCATCCTGAAACAGGTCCAGGCCGAGCCGCTGGGCGCCTACCCGGACGCCGCCATGGAGCCGGTGACGGAAGGTGAGGAGCAGCGCCTGGAGATCTTCACCGCCACGACTGCCGCGCAACAGTATGTCAAGAAGCGCCGCGCCCGCGGCGATCTGCGCCGTCATGGGGCGGTCAAGGTCAAGCCTGACGCCCATTTCACAAGCCGGTGACGTTAGGTGGATGGTGGGACCTTGATCATCGCTCCGGCCGTAGGGTGGACAAGCGCTAGCGCAGTCCACCGAATCCCGCGCCGTCGCTGGTGGACTGCGCTGCGCTTGTCCACCCTACGAAACTGCTCTTGGCAGGCGTTGCCTCGCTCGTCATCAAGTCGTTTTTCTAGCCAGGCCCGTCGCGGGCCGGGGCTGCTCATCCCGGCGCCCCACTCCGCTCGGGCAAACGCTCCATCACCGGCCGCAACGCCATCTGAATGATAACCAACAAAGACCATACCCCGGTCATGCAGCAGTACCTGCGCTTTAAGGCGGAGCATCCGGGGATGCTGCTGTTCTTCCGCATGGGCGATTTTTACGAACTGTTCTATGAGGACGCCGAGCGCGCCGCGGCGCTGCTGGATATCACGCTGACCAAGCGCGGGGCCTCGGCCGGGCAGCCGATCCCGATGGCGGGGGTGCCCTACCACGCGGCCGAGGGCTATCTGGCCAAGCTGGTACGTCAGGGGGTGTCGGTCGCGATCTGCGAGCAGATCGGCGACCCGAGCAAGACCAAGGGACCGGTCGAGCGGCGGGTGATGCGCATCATCACGCCCGGCACCCTGACGGATGATGCGCTGCTCGATGAGCAGCGGGATAACCTGCTGGCCGCGGTGGCCGAGGGCGCGGATGGTTACGGCCTGGCGGTCCTGGAGTTGGCCAGCGGGCGCTTCTCGGTCCTGGAGGTGGCGACCCGCGAAGCCCTGGCGAGCGAGTTGGCGCGGCTGCGCCCGGCCGAGGTGCTCGTGGGCGAAGACAGCCGGTTGCCCGAGGAACTGGGTCTGGGGCGCGGCGTCACCCGCCGCGCCGCCTGGCACCTGGACGCGGACAGCGGCGAACGCCTCCTGTGCGAACAGTTCGGCACCCGCGATCTGACCGGTTTCGGATGCGCGGCGCTGCGCCTGGCGGTCGGTGCCGCGGGCTGTCTGTTGCAGTATGTCCGCGACACCCAGCGCGCCGCCCTGCCCCACCTGCGCGGCCTGACGACGGAGCATCGCGACGACGCGGTGATCCTGGACGCGGCCACCCGCCGCAACCTGGAGATCACCGACAGCCTGTCCGGCCGCCCCGAGCATACCCTGGCCGGGATCCTGGACCAGACCGCCACGACGATGGGCGGCCGGCTGCTGCGCCGCTGGCTGGCCCGGCCGCTGCGTGATCAGGCGCCGGTGCGCGCGCGTCATCAGGCGCTCGCCGCCCTGATCGACACCGCGACGGGCGCGCCGCTGCGGGAGGTCCTGACCGGCATCGGCGATCTGGAGCGCATCCTGGCCCGCGTCGCCCTGGGCACCGCCCGACCGCGAGATCTGGCCGTGCTGCGCGACTCCTGCGCCCTGTGCCCCGACCTCGGCACCCTGCTGGCGAGTATCGATGATCCACTCCTGGGCGATCTGCACGACCGCATCGGCGAGCATCCGGACCTGGTGGCGCTGCTCGGGCGGGCCGTCCTGGCGCAGCCGCCGGTGCTGATCCGTGACGGCGGGGTCATCGCCCCCGGCTATGACGCCGAGTTGGACCAACTGCGCGCACTCTCGACCAACGCCGATCAGTTTCTGCTGGATTTGGAAAGCCGCGAGCGGGAGCGCACCGGCATCGCGACGCTCAAGGTCGGTTACAACCGCGTCCACGGCTATTACATCGAACTCGGCCGGGCGCGTGCCGATCAGGTGCCGCCGGACTTCGTGCGGCGCCAGACTTTGAAAGGAGCGGAACGCTATATCACCCCGGAACTCAAGCGTTTCGAGGACGAGGTGCTGAGCAGCCGGGAGCGTGCCCTGGCGCGCGAGAAGGCGCTCTATGAGATGCTGATCGCGACCCTGGCCGAGTCCATCGGCCCGCTCCAGAGCAGTGCGGCGGCCATCGCCGAACTGGACGTGCTGGTGAATCTGGCGCTGCGCGCCCAGGCGCTGAACTGGTTCCGGCCGAATTTCACCACGGAACCCCTGATCGCGATCGAGGACGGCCGCCACCCGGTGGTGGAACGGGTGATCGACGGCCCCTTCGTGGCCAATGGCCTGCGGTTCGATGGGCGGCGGCGCATGCTGGTCATTACCGGACCCAACATGGGCGGCAAGTCGACCTATATGCGCCAATGCGCGCTGATCGTGCTGCTGGCCTATGCCGGGAGCTTCGTCCCTGCCCGCTCCGCCACCCTGGGGCCGGTGGATCGGGTCTTCTCACGCATCGGGGCCTCCGATGACTTGGCCGGCGGACGTTCCACCTTCATGGTGGAGATGGAAGAGACGGCCAATATCCTGCACAACGCCACCGAGCAGAGTCTGGTGCTGATGGACGAGGTGGGCCGCGGCACCAGCACCTTCGACGGGCTGTCGCTCGCCTGGTCCTGCGGGGTGGAACTGGCCACCCGCATCCGCGCCTACACCCTATTCGCCACCCATTATTTCGAGCTGACGACCCTGCCCGATGAGTATCCCGGCATCGCCAATGTGCATCTCGACGCGGTGGAGCACGGTGCCTCCATCGTCTTCATGCACGCACTGCTGGAAGGGCCGGCCAATCAGAGTTATGGCCTGGCGGTGGCCGCACTGGCGGGAGTCCCGCCGGGGGTCATCACGCGCGCTCGCGGACGGCTGCGCGAACTGGAAGACGCCGCCCGCCGCCATGCGGAGCAGGGGGCGGTGCAGCTTTCGCTGTTCCTGCCCGAGCCGAGTCGGCCGGCGCCGCCCCCGAGTCCGCCGGCTGAGCATCCGGTCTGCGATGCACTGCGCGGGATCGACCCCAATGAATTGAGCCCGCGGGCGGCGCTGGAGGCGCTCTACAGATTGAAGGGGCTGATCGACTGAGCGTACCGGAGGTCGAGGCTTTTGCCGGTCGACCTCGCATCTGCGCGGCCTTGTTCCGGCTAAAGGCCATGGAAGGAACATCAAGCCACCCTGGAAGATGAAAGTCCCCCGTGGGAGCGGCGTCCCGCCGCGATCCGGTTGCCGCGGTGACCGCAAACGCTGCGGTGACACGCCCGACCCCATCGCGGCGGGACGCCGCTCCCACGAGGTCGCTGCGCGACTTTTTGATCGTTCCCAGCCAGCGGCGTGCGTAGTCAGGGCTTCCAACCCTGACGGTGCCAAGCCAGGATAGCCTGACTACGCACCCGGCGAGCCCAAGTGGCCGGAATCTTGATCGAGGCCCGATTCCGATGCGTGCAGCCGATTGACTCGGGGGCGCTGGGGGAAGGATACCTTTGCCCTTCAGATGCCCTCAGTACGCCTGGACTTGATCTCTGCAATAATCTCTCTTGCCGTCATGTCCCGAAACAGGGACTCTCGCTCAACGGTGTAGTCGCCGCTACCGGCGCGGAATTGATTCAGGAAGCGGATGGTATCAACGACCCCGAGTTCTCCAATAAGAGCCTGATTAGCCCGCAGGTTGATGTCAGCGATCGGTTGAATGCGTACTGTCATTTGAGAATCTCCGCTATGATGCCCAGGAGGGGTGCCACCGGACATTGAAGGTGAGTGCCGGCGCGACTCTTGCGCAGCAATTTGTCATCGCAGGTTACAAAGAAATCCGCGCCCGCGCAGGACGCCATGGCAAGATGGACGGCATCCATTGCCGTGATTCCTTCTTGCTCCAATAGGTCAGATAGCAACTCCATGTCGTCCGTAATCACGAGCCGCTCGGCGGCAAGCGACAACAGCGCCATCGCCTCGTTGCGTCTCGCCGCATCGGGAATTCTGCTGAGTTCATAATCAAGCGCCTCGGAACTCAACAAGGTGACATCCCCACTCTGCACCGCAGCGAGAATTGCCAATACCGCTTCCGTTTCTACCCTGATCCGCGGTTGGGTTTGATCGTCATACGGGCGTTGGAGACAGCAGCAATCAAGATAGAGACGCATATTGAACCTGACTCTTGCGCGACTCAGAGGGGCGCCTGGTCTAGATGTCCTACGACAATCGGCAGTGGAACGCGAACAACCGTCAGACGAAATCCGTCACCCCAACAACGACCATGCATCTCCCGAGACTGCCAGTTCTTAACGAATTGAGCGAAACTGGCGTCAACCCCATGCTGATTCTGATTCTGATTCTCAGGAATGGCGAGACAGGCCTCGGTCAATACACATTCCCCTGTTTTGCAGTCGCCACCCTGAGCAGCCGGCTGCGCCAGGAGCCGGGTGTATCCGATGACCTGGTAGAGATCCGAACTTTCAAGTTTTTCTAGCTTGTATTTGGCATCTACAACGAGTTTTCGCTGGGGTTGCTTCGCTTCCTTAACTTTCACGACGAAATCAGGCCTGAAATAGTATGAGTTGCCTTCTAGCTGGAATTTGCGATTTTGGCTCTGGCCCTGAACGGATACGCAAACATCGGGTTGGTTCAGACAAACCCCTACCCATCCTTCAAACAGGCGATTAGCGTCCAGAAAGAATGGCAGCGTTCGCCCGGTCTCTACCGCATTATCCGTGGGCCGGAGATGCAGACGGGTCAGTACCAGCCGTGCCAAAGCCAGTGGGGTCGCATAGGCGGCCATCAGCCCCTTATTGCGAATCCGAGACCAATCCCTCGGATACGGCTGATAATCCGGCACCGTGGCCAGTGCGGAGCGGATGACATGGACCCAGCGTTGCAGTTCCGGCACAACACCAGGCGTTCCGGACACATAGCGCGCTGAAACTTCCAAGGCCGCCTTCAATAATCGATTTTCTAGGGTATCCAGGTTGAACCGCTGAAACTCGCAGACCATCTTATCGGAACGTGCCCGCACGAGATTCTCGCGGATCTGGTTGGCGATTAGAATGCGCCCGCGCACGCGGCCGACGAGATTTTCCCGAACCCGTATAAATCCTTGCCGCAGGTGCCGTTGAATGAAACGGGCCGTCATCGCTAGAAAGGCAGTCACCTCCAGCAAGGTGAGTTGCGGCAAGCGGTTAGCTACGATTGGGACCTGATCGGGATCACAGCCAAACAGCCGATGGAGTTCCATACCGGTGACATCCACCGGTGCGGCAAGCACCGCAGCGAACATGGCGCCATAGTCCACATTTTGAAAGTCAACATTCGCAATTTGCTCGCGAGGTCTCACAACAAGGGGGTAATCTTCACCTTCATGCGGGAGATTAACCGCACCGATAAAATGCGAGGGAGCAATATTCCCTCTCTCCCAATGCAAGCCGAGGGTCCTTGGATTATCGGCATAGAGCACATCGTCAGCGTCCCTGTAGGCATCTAGCCACCGGTGACCTTCATCCCACCGATGACCTTCGCTGGACCCTATGATCGCTGCGAGATCAATGGCGGACTGCCCGGCATCGCTGGGGTTGCTGGTGATCGCGCGCCAATTCCGAGCTCGCATGAGGGAGTCGGGACTCACGGGATATGTCATTTAAGCCTCGACAGCAGGAGCGCCCGGGTCTTCACCGTCGTCGGGGTGTGGAGGAACTTGAGCGTTGAGGGGTTCCCGTCCCTGCGGCTGTTGTGGCGGAACCTGGGGGCGGAGAAGATACTGACGGATATGTTCACGAGCTATAATTGGGGTTATTGGGTTCGCCAGTCTAACGCCAAACAACATCGCGCCGGCCTGCAATACTCCATCCTTAACATATTCATGGAGTAACGGTAAGACTTGATAGACGAAATTGTCCAGCAATTGGTCAATATTTTCTACAAGAAAATAGGTGTGACCTGGTTGGACATCGTCAGCGAAAAAGTCTTTTGCCAGAGCACCTGTGCCCTGAAAAAGTGCCGCAACCTCGTCAAATAATTGCAGTGCAGATCGCCGAACATCTGCAGGTGCGGCGACCACTTGCGCAATGACATCGCGATTCGGTAGCATTGGAAAGAAGGCAAAGCGCCTGCGCACCGCGTAGTCAATGTGACCGATAGAGCGATCAGCGGTATTCATGGTACCGATAATATAGAGGTTGTCGGGGACGACAAGATTGTAGTCGCCGTCAAGTTTATAGGGAGTACGGACGGGTTTCCCACGGTATTCGAGGCCATAGATCAACTCGCCAAGCACGGCCGCGAGATTGGCGCGATTGATCTCGTCGATGATCAGCACATATCTGTTGTTCTTCGGGTCAGGGTCATCACGCGCAGCTTTGCACATCTCGCTAAATACGCGATGCACTGTATCATACTGGACCTGTCCCTTAACCGTCTTGACCTGCACGCCACGAACGAAATCCTCGTAGTTGTACGCAGGATGAAACTGAACGATATTCCACTTATCTGGGGGAATCTTCAAGTGATGCTGAACAAACTGCTTAGCGAGCCAGGTCTTACCCGTTCCAGGAGGACCACACAATATAATTTGTCTTTTCAGTTCGAGTATCTTCTTGATCTCGCCATGCGTTTTTAAAGACACTATATAACTCTCCTCTGACTGGCAGTCGCGAACTGATGCCTTACTCACTATCGCTTGGAAGCGCCTCACGATCTTTAATGGAATTTGATGTGGATTTTCGTTGCGATACGCTTCCCATGCTTCGTTAATATTTTCGATAGCTTGATGATTCTCGGTAATGCCAGCGACCCCTTGCCCGCTAATTCCAATTAAAGGCCCGAGATGGCCATCCGGATCAATTTCGTTCCAGTCGACCCACAGGACAGGGTAAAAACAGTACGTATATGCAAAGCTATCAAATTGCGCATGCGTCCTTTCGAAAAGGCGTGGGTTGCTGCCAGTTCTTTCTCCATCGCGATCATAAACATAAGTGCAGACTTCCAGACTTAACGGAATTTGGCAGATTCCTCTGATGGCTTGTTTTCCATCAACAGCAATGACAAGGTCGCCAGGTTGAATGCGGTGCAAAAGATTTCGAAAAGTGTTCTTGCAAGCGCTCTGATTTCTGTTAATGTCCGGCTCAAAGAAGCTGAGATGATTGAGTGCTTCGTCAATAGGCAGAGCATGAACCTCGCGACGGCAGGCGCGAAATACGCACGTCAAATCACCCAAGTCAGGCCATCCCCCGGCGACGACATTGCGTGCCCTCAGCTCATCATAACTACTCCATTGCCTTTGACTGGTCGCCATCTTCCAAATTGGCATCGTTTCAACTCCTCTCGAAAAGGAAAGTTAGGGGAGGTCACGGGGCGCGACTTGGCTGTGACACTACTCCAAATGTTCCACAAACCCGCCAGTGGTGTGCTCCAACAGGCTGAACGTGAGATCCTACAAGTTGCCCACGCCATTGCCCTGTAAGCGGCGACCATTCGCCAGAACCGACCGACCGGGAACATCACCTTTGGCACCCGCCTCGAGACGGATTCGACGGCCCGATGAACGACTGAGGCTCAGGTTAGCAGTGCCCCCCGGCCCGCGCAACGCGTCGGACATGGATCGGACATACCTTGACGCATCGGCCGACTACCATTTCGCGATGACCGGTCCGCTGACCAAAAAAAGCGCGCGCGAAATCTCGCGCAACGGTGTTCCTGGATGAACCGGAAATTGAGCACGCGGAGCATCAAACATGAAACGTCGAACCTTTATCGCTGGGCTGGGCGCCGCGGGGCTCTGTGCGCCCTGCATCATCGCCGGGGGCAACCCCTTGGCAGAACCTGAATTCCGCCCTTTGGTCCCGGTCTTCGATCAGTTGCCGGAGGCCTTGGCGGCGGAAGCCTTGGCGGCGCTACCTCAGGTGGTGGGTGCGGCCCCAGTGAAGGTTTATCCCTTGGTCATTGGGCTGGGCGAGGCGGCGCAGCCGATGGTCGATCAGGCACGGACGAACCATCTGCTGCCGCTGGATGTGGGGCTCTATCGGACCGGGGCGGCGAGTGCCCATTGCGCCACCGATTGGCTGACCCAGCGGCTGGAGTCTTGTAACTTGGCCGTGCTGCTGGTCGATGCCGCGGACCCGCGGGGCAACCCTCGGCACGGCCCAGACGGTTCAGTTTCTGCTTCCGGGTTTGGCCTTTGATCTGCCGGGCCCGTTCGGCGACTGCTCGGGCCGTGTGAGTTGGCTACTGTCCGAAGCGCCGGAGGCGCGAACCACGGCGGTGCGTTGGGACCATGAGCCCATCCTCCCGGCGGCGTTGGCCAACGCCTGCGGCCCCTTGGACCCCCAGGGCTGTAGTGGCGCGATCCTGTGGGTTCATGCGGGCCAGGACTTCACCCTCGACGAACGTGATGCCCTGCACCGCCAGTGCGATCGGCTCCTGCCGAGATACACCGATCGGGTCATCGCCGTCATGGTTCACCCCGACTGGGCCACGCGGCGGCGGGTCCTGAGCCTGACCCTGGTAGGAGAGTGGGACGGGTTCTGGCCAGTTAGTTCGAGTCTTTACCCATGATCGACCATGTGACATCCTGAGAGGCCTGGGTCGTCGTCCTGGTCAGCTTCCGTTGTGACGCCGGGGCGTCAATTGCATCCACAGACGTTCATAGATGAACACAGATGTTTTTCTTCATCTGTGATCATCTGTGACATCTGTGGATAAATCTTGGTGATCGCTTTGACCGGAACGACCGACGATTGCGAACACTTCAGTACGGAGAGGCATCACTGCCGAGGCGCGGTGGCGTCGGAGCACCGCTGTTCGCCCTCTGGATCATTCAGAAATCAATCAGGCCATGCCATCCGGCCGATGTGACAACACGGCCTTGTCCATAAACCCGGCCACCGCGCGATCGGCACGGTCGTCGGGCCGCACCGCGGGCCCGA
>NZ_CAIZIZ010000309.1 GCF_903933125.1 uncultured Lamprocystis sp.
CGGCCGCGACGCGTGCCGGCTTGGATCTGGCCGGATGAATGATCAAGGCCCCCGCCGGTCTCACCCGATGCTGAGCGGACCGCGCCCGACCCTGGAGCGACCGCGACGGATGCCTCTTGGGCGTCTGGGGCTGTTGCTCGCCCTGATTCTGGTGAGCTTTCAGGTGCTGGCCGGCGCCCACGAGGTGGAGCACCTGATTCAGGGCGAGGCCGACTACTGCCCGATCTGTCAGGACGCCGCCGCCCCGGCGCTGCCGGCCCTGTCCCTGACCGTGGCGCCGCTGGTCCTGCCGGATGGATCTGGCACCCCGGCCTTGACCATCGCCAATCCCGCCGTCCGCAGCCGGCACGGCCGGCACGCCCGCGCACCGCCCGTCTGATTCCGATCCGTCCAGCAACCGCCCGCCCCCCGGCGGATGCGGTCAACCTCCCTGTCGATCGGAGTCTTCCATCATGCGTCATTCATTCCCGCAGGGTGCCCTCTGCGCCGCCCTGCTGTCCCCCTTGCTGACATCTCTTCCGGCCGCGGCGGCGAGCGATCCGGAGATCGCCGAGCTGCGCGCCTCGCTCAATCAGATCAAGAACCAGTACGAGCGGCGGATTGCCGACCTGGAGTCGCGGCTCGCCGCGGCGGAACGCCAGGCTGCCCGCGCGGCGCGGGAGTCCGAAGCCGCGGCGAAACAGGCCATGGCGGCTGCCGCCGAGTCCCGGCCGATGACCGCACCGACCGTCAGCCCGGCGGCACCGTCCCCGGCCGCTCAGAGCGGCGGCGTCCTGGGGGCGCTGACCTCGGGCAGTGCCTTCAATCCACAGATCGCGGTGATCCTGGACGGTAACTATTATCACGACGGAATCGGCGGCTCCGGCTCGGCGCTGGTTGGCGCGGCCTACCAACCATCCCAGTTGGCGCCTCACACGCACGGGGAGGAAGCCGCGGGTGAGGCGGCGGCGCACAGCCACGGGGCCGCGGAAAACGGTTTCAACTTCCGCGAGGCCGAGTTGTCCTTCACCGCCACGGTGGACCCCTATTTCGACGCGGCGCTCTTTGTCGCTATCGACGGGGATGGCGAGGTGGAACTGGAAGAGGGCTGGTTCCAGACCCGTGGTCTACCGTACGGACTGCGGATGAAGGGCGGTAAGTTCCTGAGCGACTTCGGCTATATCAATAAGCAGCACCCCCATCAGTGGGACTTTGTGGATCAGAACCTGCCGTATCTCAACCTGCTCGGCGCTCATGGGCTGCAGGATACGGGCGTGCAGTTGACCTGGTTGCCGCCGCTGCCGTTCTACACCCTGCTCGGGGCCGAACTGGCGCAAGGCGACCAGGAGCGTTTCGGCGCCGTAGTCGATGCGGACCAGCGGGCGCTGCTGGCGGATAACGCGGGCTCTCTGGGCGAGGAAAACGAGGGACCACGGTTGTGGACAGCCTTCGCCAAGGTCGCCCCGAACCTTCCGGAGCGGCACGCGCTCCAGTTCGGCGCCTCCTATGCCCGCAACAATCAGCATCAGGAGGTTCAGGGTCACGCGCATGAAGTCGCGGCCGAGCACGCCGAGGAACATGAGCATGAGGAGCATGAGGAGATCGTGCATTACAACGCCCTGGCGGGATACGCGGATATCTGGGGCCTGGATCTCGTGTACAAGTACGACGGCGGCGGCGCCGAGGGCCATAAGGGATTCAAGTTCCAGACCGAATACCTGCGCTCCACCAAGAACCTGTCGATCCGCTCCAGCCCCCATCCGGAGGCGCTTGGCGCGTCCCGCGACTTCACCAGCGATGGGCTCTATGCGCAGGCGGTTTACGGCTTTGCACCCAAGTGGACCGCTGGGCTGCGCTACGACATCTTCGGGATGACCAACGAGGTGACCGGCGGCCCAACCTCCCAGGACTTCGGCTCATCGGACCGTTGGACCCTGGACATCACCTGGAATCTCTCGGAATTCTCGCGCCTGCGCGCCCAGTACGCGAAGAACGACATCCTGGAGGAACCGGGTCAGCGCGAACGCTTCGACGCCTTCTATCTCCAGTTCCTGATGAGCATGGGGAGCCACGGGGCGCATACCTTCTAACAGCGAAGGATCTTCAAGCGCATGAGAACCCTGTGGGAGCGGCCTCCGGCCGCGATGGGGCGCACCGTGAACGCCCAGCCCGCGCGATCCCCCGCGGCGGCCTCGATCAAGATTCCGGCCACTTGGGCTCGCCGGGTGCGTAGTCAGGCCATCCTGGCCTGACACCATCAGGGCTGGAAGCCCTGACTACGCACGCCGCTGGTCGGGATTACGATCAAGGCCCCCGCGGCCCTGTCGCGGCCGCAGGCCGCTCCCACGAGGGAACTTCATGTCTCGGATGCGGGGTGCATCCTTCAATGACCGTTGGCAATGCTGCCATGACCGTCACTTTGTGGAGAGTATTATGATTGGACGTTTTTGCACCGCCCTGATCGGGCTCATGACCCTGGCCGCGGTCCCGGCCGCGGCGCTCGACATCGTCGCCACCGCGCCGAGCATGGGCGCGCTGGCGCGCGAAATCGCCGGCCCCGGCGCCCAGGTGACGGTGCTGGCGGGGCCGCAGCAGGACCTGCATCGGCTCCAGGCAAAACCCAGCATGATGCGCAGCCTGCGGGACGCTGACCTGCTGGTCGCCATCGGGGCCGAACTCGAAGTCGGCTGGCTTCCGGTGGCGATCAGCAGCGCGGCCAATCCCCGCATCCAGCCGGGCCGCCCAGGCTATTTCGAGGCGGCCGCTCAGGTGGATCTGCTGGATAAGGGCGGGTCGGCGGACCGTGCTCAGGGTGACGTGCATCCGGTGGGCAATCCACACATCGATCTGGACCCGGTGCGCATGGCGGCCGTCGGCCAGGCCCTGGCGGGGCGGCTGGCGCAGCTCGACCCGGCCGCTGCCGCGACCTACCGCGCCCGCGCGGAGGCCTTCGCCACCCAGGCGGCGGCCCGCACGGCCGGTTGGCGGGAACAGTTGGCCGGGGCGCCCGGCGCCGTGCTTTATCACCGGGATGCCCTCTATCTGCTGGACCGTTTCGACCTCCCCTTGCTCGGCACCATCGAGCCGATCCCCGGCGTACCGCCGACCGGGCGCCAGTTGAGCGCGCTGACCGCCGCACTCAAGGGCGGCCGGGGGGTCATCCTCTATACCCCGTATCAGTCGCCCCAGGCGCCCCAGGCGCTGGCGCGCGACCTGGGTTGGACGGCCATCCAACTGCCGCTGGAGCCGCCGGCGGACGCGGACGGCAAGGGCTACCTGGATCATATCGGGCGCTGGGTCGCGGCGCTCGCGAGTGCCCGGTGAACGGCAACCCGGCGGCAGCGCCCCTGCTTCGTCTGGAGCAGGTGGTGGCGGGCTATGCGGCACCGGTGGTGGGGCCGGTCTCGTGCAGCATCCAGGCGGGGGACGTCCTGGGGTTGTGGGGCACGAACGGGAGCGGTAAGTCCACCCTGCTCAACGCCATCGCCGATGCCGCCCGGATCTTCTCCGGGCGGATCGAGCGCGCACCGGGTCTCACCCTGTTCTACCAGGAGCAGCGGCCGGTGCGCCTCCCGGCCATGCCCCTGACCGGGCGTGACCTGCTACGGTGTGCCGCCGTCCCGACCCACCGGCCGCCGCCGGGGTCCCTGAGCCAACACCTCAACCGGCGTATCGACCGGCTGAGCGGCGGCCAGTACCAACTGCTGTGCGTCTGGGCGGCGCTCGCCGGGTCGGCGGATCTGGTGTTGCTGGACGAGCCGACGAACAACCTGGACCCCGAACACGAGCGTCTGCTGGCGGCGCTCCTGGCGCAACCGCGGACGCACCGGGACGATCGGCGCGCGGTTCTGCTGGTCAGCCACGAGCGCGCCTTTCTGGAGAGCGTCTGCTCGCGGGTTTTGGAGCTTGCCCCGGATGCCTGAAGCCGCGTACCCCGTGGGAGCGGCCTCCGGCCGCGATGAGGTCGCGCGAGATCCCATTGATCGGCGCACCCTACACCGCGGCACCGCATCGCGGCCGGAGGCCGCTCCCACCGGAGACGATCATCGTCTTGCCCGTTGTCGTTGTCGTTGTCGTAATCGGAGCAACGCAACAAGATGCGAGTGCATCCTCACGGGATCAACTCGATTACGACCACGATTACGACAACGACAACGACCGGGACGCTACCTATTCGGACTCATCCGATGAATTGGGAAATCTACGCAGATCCACTATTCCGGCTGCCCTTCCTGGCCGGATTTCTGATCGCCGGGGTATTGCCGGTCCTGGGCGCGCTGCTGATGCTGCGCGAGGAATGGCTGGCCGCCCTGGGTCTGGCGCATCTGGCCGCTGCCGGCACCCTGCTGGGGCTTGCCGTCGGCGCCCCCGCCATACTCGGTGCGAGTCTGGGAGCGCTCGGCGGCGGGGCGGTGAAGTCGCTCGGCGGTGCACGCGGGAACACGGCGTACGGTTTCATGATCCTGATCGGGTGGTCGGCGCTGCTGCTGGCGGCGGCCAATACCTCCGCCGGCGATGCCTTGGGACAGGCGGTGATGGACGGTCAGCTCTATTTCGCCGGCTGGACTGAACTGGCCGCTGCCGTGCTGCTGACCGGGTTGGCCGTGACCGCCCTGCCCCGGCTGATGCCGCGGCTGCTGCGCGCCCGCTTTTTTCCGCGCCACGATACGGCCAACCGACTGCCGGGCTGGCGCTGGCATCTGGGGTTCGATCTCCTGGCGGCCTTCGGCGTGGCAGTCGGGACGGCGACCCTGGGCGTGCTGGGCACCTTTGCCCTGATCCTGGTCCCCGCCTGGGCGGCCTTTCGGATCGCACCCGGGTGGGCCTGGACACTCGGGCTCGCCGGACTCATTGGTGTCGTGGCCTATCTCGCGGCCTTCGTCCTCGCCCTGGGGCTCGATCAGCCCTTCGGGCCGGCGCTGGCGGCGGTCTGCCTGGCGCTCGGCGGCTTGATCGGCGCGCTCCGCCGGTTGGCACAGGGCCGCGGCGGCGCGTGATAAGTCCGTTGACTTCACCTTTAAGCGATGGGCGCCCTGGCCGCGCGACACGCGCGACTATTGGGCAAGCATTCCTCGTAGGTCGGGTCAGCGCAGCGTCACCCGACGTTTCTTGCGTCTGGTGGCACCACGCGACGGTATCCGCGTCGCGACGTGCTCCCGAATTGGAGCGTGGGCGCCAGATCGTCGTTCCGGCCGCCGGAAGACTGGAGGCCGAGGCTTTAGCCGGTCGACATCGCGCCTGCGTGACCCTAAGGATCGGTGTCGCGAAACGCTGCGCTCGGGTTAAGTCCGACAGACTGCTAAACTGCGGCCCAGACAGATCGGACCCCGAGCCGCCGATGACCGACCACAACCAGGCCGCAGCATCCAGCGACCACGACAGCCCCTGGAAGGAGGCGCTGGAGCGCTATTTCCCCGACTTCCTGGCGCTCTTGTTCCCGCACATCCATGCCGAGATCGACTGGACGCGCGGGCATAGCTTCCTGGACAAAGAGTTGCAGCGCATCGTGCGCGATGCCGAGACCGGCCGGCGCTACGCGGACAAACTGGTCGCAGTCGCGCGCTGCGACGGCAGCCCCGCTTGCGTCCTGGTGCATGTAGAGGTGCAGGGCGAGCCGGAGGCGGCCTTCGCCGAGCGTATGTTCGTGTACAACCATCGGCTGCGCGATGCCCGCGGCGTACCGGTGGCGAGCCTCGCGGTCCTCGCCGATACCAGCCCGCGCTTCCGCCCCAAGCGCTACCGGGATAGTCTCTGGGGCTGCTCCATCGACTTTCGCTTTCCCGTCGCCAAACTGCTGGACTGGAACCGGCCCGCGCGGTGGGCGGAGCTGGAGCAGAGCCACAACCGCTTCGCGCTGGTGGTCATGGCCCAGATTCGCGCCAAGGGCCGGGGCGATGCCGACCAGCGCCGGGCCTGGAAGCTGCGGTTGATCCGGCTGATGTATGATCGCGGCTATGACCGCGGCACGATCCTGGAGCTGTTTCGGGTCATCGACTGGATGATCCGGCTACCCGCGGAAGCCGAGGCCGCCTTTCGCAAAGACCTCTACGACTTCGAGGCGAGCAAGCAGATGCCCTATATCACGACGGTCGAACGTGCGGGAATCAAGAAAGGCCTTCGGCGGGGGCTCCAGCGGGGGCGCCAGCAAGGGGTCCGGCAGGGGGTCCAGCAGGGGGTCCAGCAGGGGGTCCAGCAAGGCGAGGCCGCATTGCTCCTGTGGCAGATCGAGAAAAAGTTCGGCGCGGACGTCGCGCAGCGCTGTCGCGGCCGGGTGGAGACCGCCGACAGCGACGACCTGCGGATCTGGTCGGAGCGCATCCTGACGGCGGACAGCATTGCGCAGGTGCTCGACTGAGCGAGCAAGTGGTCTGAGAGGGTGTGAAAGAAGATAATGGACTAGGCTCATTTTAATTCTCTTCCGCCTTTGAGTTTTATTTGAGCCTGGCCCCTTATCCCTTAGCAAGCAGATGCCCTATATCACGACTGTCGAACGTGCGGGAATCAAGAAAGGCCTTCGGCGGGGGCTCCAGCGGGGGCGCCAGCAAGGGGTCCGGCAGGGGGTCCAGCAGGGGGTCCAGCAAGGCGAGGCCGCATTGCTCCTGTGGCAGATCGAGAAAAAGTTCGGCGCGGACGTTGCGCAGCACTGTCGCGGCCGGGTGGAGACCGCCGACAGCGACGACCTGCGGATCTGGTCGGAGCGCATCCTGACGGCGGACAGCATTGCGCAGGTGCTCGACTGAGCGAGCAAGTGGTCTGAGAGGTTGTGAAAGAAGATAATGGACCAGGCTCTATTAAACTCTCTTCCGCCTTCAAATTTAATTGAGCTTGGCCCCTTATCCCACTTTTACCCGCATGACTTTGCGGGCGGCTTGAGGCCAGTGTTATGGCTATTTCTTGAACAGCCCTTTCAGTTGCTTCTGTAATTGGTCTTCCACCATTTCCCTGACTTGGCTCATACCCTCGTCTTTAGCGATATCTAAAACACTATCGTAATTATTTTCTTCACCGCACTTGGTGCATTTGATCAGATCGCCAGATCGGTAGTCTGCGCCTTCAGGCCCTTCAAGGGCTTCGCCACAGAAGAGGCACTTCAGACTTATTGTGAGTTGAGGAATATCCATGTTTTAGCCCACAAATAAGCTTACTAGAAGACTCGCAATTGCGATTGCCGCGCCGAGCAAGATAAACAAGCCTTTGTGATCATCTATATAATCGGCTAACTTTTTGAACGATGTGCGATTTTCAAGCGCCTCTATTTTCTTTTGCCGCGAACGCACCACACCTACGCCGGTTTGTGTTATGGCAAGGAGCCGATACTTTCCAACACCGACAGCTGTCTGCTCTAGCCACTCATTAGCAAGGCATCTATCAGCATACTTGTATAGCTGTTCTAGATCGATTTTGGTTCCGTTTCGATTGTTGATCCTTTTCAACATAGATTCATCAATATCGATGTGAACAAGATTTCTGCTTTCGCCTCGATTCTCCATTTTTTCAACGAAGACCCCCAAAATCTCTTCTGACAAATTCTGATTCATATTTCTTCTGTTTGGTTTCAGATAACCTAACGTCAACTACAGCCTGCGCCAATGAGCGAGAGCGAAGGCCGCTGTTTGGCGCCGGAACTGATAGACTTACTAGGCGATTCTTTTCTTCTCTTTTCTCGGCAGACAACCCGAATTAAGTAGACTGCCCTCCAGAATTCCACCTATTATTTTCCCCGCGTTAAGATTATCCTGCTTCGGCTACCTGGAAGAGGAGAATTCTGGTCTGCTTGAGTAGGCGATCTATCTCTTCAATAAAGGATAGATAGGTACTATGCACGTCTTCTACTACGCCGCTCAGCTCAATTATAGAATCCAGGATTGGCTTCACCATGCTTTCTTCGAGATCATCAATTTCGCAAATAACTTGAAGCAATCTAATATTGATCTCCGTCAATTTCTCCATGTCGAGAGCACAAGATTTATTAAACGCAAACTTCCTGTAGCTGTCCATGATCTCCTGAACTATCAGGGGGGTTTGGAGCGGGGCGATCCCATCATCCAGACTTCCTATTTGGTCGGGCACAACGCTCGTTTCTCCGGGATATAGAAGCGATCGCATTCTACCGCTGAAATCCCGCTCTTGTTTACTCGCAGTCGCTAAATCGACGCTCAACTGCAATCGTCTACGGATACGATCTCTTTCCTGTGCCGACATGATTTCTCGCCCCATCAACGGATTCATATCTTCTGGTATGTTGGCTGCCCTGAGGATGTTGACGGCTCTCTCTAAAAAGGCATCGAACAAGCCTTCGCCCGCTATCAAGTCGTTTATTCCGTTTATTCTGGGGAGAACGGATGTAAGTTTCGACTGAGCAGACGTAAACATCCGGAGAGCCAATTCACCCCGCTTCTTCCATTCTGCGACTAACTGAGCATCTGCATTGCTTCCGTTAAACACAAATTGGTATTCCGCCACACCCATTCGCCATGCGTCTATACCGTCATCGTTGAACGATACTGCGACAGGATCGTCCAAACGTTCCACCGATATAATTGGATTATCGCAGAACGTTTCGTAAAGTACGCGACCAGCGTCTCGTGTAGAGTTGGCAAAATGCCGCTGATAATCAATGAAGTGATTATAATCCTCGGATAACTTTGTTGCCGCTTTGGAAATAGATAACCACCTGTAATCTTCGCGGCGCTCGACGTCTTCGCTTCCCTCGGCGTCTTCGATGTCCTTGATGTAACCCTGAAGCTCGTCGCGACCCCGTTGCATGTGCTGTTCTAGTATCGATTTCTTTGAAAAAGTCTGCAAGTAGGCAACGGCCACATCAGTCGGTATATCGAAGAATTCTCTATCAGGTCGTAGCCGGTGCTTGGACAGCGTGCGATGAATTGTTGCTTCTGTCATCTCGCAATCGTGCACCAAAATACTGTCAACAAGCACTAATGTACCAGGCATTCCGGTACTATTTAATTCCTTGACACGCATTTCTGGTGTTCGTGTTGTTCGCCCAATCTTTAGGTAAGAATGGGTATTATCGGACAGAATATATATATAGCCCTCTGACATTTAACTCACCTAATCTTGGATGTCTGCGTCTAATGAAGTGGAGGCACAGGCGGCGGCGTGCCTCACGGTTTCCGGTTGAACGAATGGTTAGGCTGCTGTGCTCGGCAGAGTTGTATAGAGATGTTCAAAGGTCCAATTTGCCATTTTTTCGCAGCCTGAGACCAAGTACCTATTAGGCACCGTAAGAGTCGGATGTGTCATTAGGTGCATACGCTTGAGCGCGCCAATCTGGTGCTCTGCAGCAAGAGAATCCCACCAAGAAATCCTGATTGCATGATTCTCGCAACAGGAGAGTGATAACCTTAGCAGAGCATCTTCTAGGCAACCATTATCTGACACCAGAGTTGCGAGGGATTGGACAAACGGAATGCAGGTTCGATTGCTTGAAGTGTGCCAAGCGAACCCAAAGGCCCATCCTTCCTGTAACGGCGCAGTGAAAAAAGTGATCAGATCGAGTGGCGACGACCAATCTCCAAGGTCCTGAAGTCTTTCACCAAGAAAATCAAAGTCAGGGTATAGCAGTCCGGAAAGTTGCAAGGAGCAAGGCGATTTCGAGATGAAATAAGTAAACTCAAAGGAATCGTAATCCTTAGCCTGAAGGGTCGCATCATAAATCTTTTTATGATGCTGCAATCCAGCGAAACCACGACTATGCCCGATTCGAATCAACCTCAGAAATTCTCGCTGCTCAGATGACAGTTCAACATGATGGAACATACCATCAATGACATTGACCGCATTTTCCTTCACAAAATATTCTCTACAAATGCAGCGGTAAGCATAGAGTGCAACCTGCTCCTTATTGGAGTTCAGTGGGTAATTATCAATCTGGTCAAAAAGCGCATTGTCGTGATTCTTGCAAAAACCAAGAAAGGTTGAGGCTCTATTTACTCCGATCCTCCTCAATTGAGGAGTTCCGTTCGACTTTTTCAAGGTTGACGCATCAGCGCTCAAGCGATATACATGACCATCTTCGACAATTAGCGCAAGTTGTCCGCTTTTTTGGATCGAGTGAGCAGAAATTATTTTATTGCAGCGACTCCCACTATCAAAATGAAGACATCGGCCCCTTTGGCTGTGCCGCTTGAACTCATTGAGGTGGTCATGTCGAAACTGCATCGCAGCCGCCTAACGAACACGCGTTTGTTGGACTCATCCGATCCTGGCGCGGTGCCCGCTGCGGGCGCGGTCTTCTCCGAGCCCAGTGTCGCCGGCCGGTGGTGGGCGGTCTCTCAGCGTGTGGACAACGATCGGAGCGGCGCAGAGCGGTCATCCGCGGGGCTGACACGAGGGCGATTTTGGGTTGATTGTAGACCATTATCCAGCGTGGGGGCGAGCGCGGTCGCAGGCCGCATGCGGCCTCTCCAGCGTGTCGAGCAACAGATTCATGGCGCGCTGTCGCCTAACTTCTCGCCGAGAAACAGAGGCCCCACCTCGGCATTGTGCACGTCAATGTCAATTCCGGGGACAGTTTACTTAACTGCTCGCAAAACGCGGGCGCACAACGACGAAAATAGGGGACGTACCACGGAATCGCTATCCCCCAAGCAATCTGCGGGGTCGCGTCGCTGCTGGTTTTCCCGGCAGTAGGCTTCTTTTCCAATGGCGCGTGTCAGAGCGGACTTCTCGCCGATCCGGCCAGCGAGCACTCAGGGGCAGACCACGGTTTCCTTTGCCACTAAGAGACACCGTATGAAGACCGACCGCGAGATCTATACCCTGCTGGGGGCCGACGCCGAGACCCTGGCGATCCTCACCGACGGCATCCGGGTGCGCGGGCCGTATCGATTCGAGGCGCTGGAGGTCAAAGGGCTCGACCGGCGCACCGACGGCGTCCTGCTGCCGGAGGCGCCCGACGAGCCCATCTGGGTCATCGAGTTTCAGGCGCGGGACGATCCCAAGATCTATCACCGCTCGGTGGTAGAGTTGGGGCTGGTCGGCGAACGCAACCTGGGGCGCGTGGTGCGCGGACTGATCCTGTTCGCCACGCCGGCGCTCGACCCCCGCACCGAGCCCTGGTCCGCCGCCGCGCGGCAGCCGGACGCGCCGTTGCGCGTGGCCTATCTGCAGCCGATCCTGGAGGCCCTGGAGCGGCGCGAGCCCGGGCATCCGCTGCTGGCCGTGTTCCTGCCCTATCGGATCGCGGACCCGGAGCGACTGCGCCAAGAAGGGCCACAGGCCCTCGGGCGCATCGCCGCCGCGGCGCTGCCGCAGGCCGTGCGCGAGCGCCTGACCGACGTCTTTTTTTCATGGCTGACGGTGCGCTTCAGCCATCTGAGCTATCCGGAGATTCTGACCATGTTCGGTATCCAGACCCCGTTTGAAGAGACCCGGACTTACAAGGAGTTGGTGGCCATCGGCCACGAGAAAGGGCTTGATGAGGGGCGCGAGGAGGGCCGCCGCGAGGAAGCCGCAAACCTGCTGCTGCGCCAAGCCACGCGGCGCTTCGGTCCGCTGCCCCCGGAGCTTGAGGTCCGCCTCGATGCGCTGCCGCGCGCGCGCCTCGAAGCCCTCGCCGAGGCCATCTTCGACCTCGCCAGCCAATCGGACCTGCGGGACTGGCTGGGCAGGCCCTGAGCGGAACAGCCGCGGGACCTCAGTCAATCGCCGGTCATGCGGTCATCGGTTGCCCTGTTGAAACGACTCCTGAATGGCCTTCAGCAGATGCGCCGGGATAGTCCCGCGCACCGCCTTGGCGTCGATCACCAGCAGGTAAATCACGCCGCTGTCCAGCCGGTTGAAATTAATCACCCTGGCTCGAATAGCATGGCTGTTGATGCGCTTGGGAATACCGGCCCGCTGCCCGGCTGCCGTGAGCTCGCCTTGCAAGCACGATGCGTCTTCGCCGCAACCGACCGCTCCACCCCCAAGTGGGACAGCAACCGCTGCACCTCCTTAACCCCCGGACGCTCGGCCGGTGTATCGCCACAGACCGCCAGGAACCGTTGACACCAATGTCTTGCCGGCAGGGCAGTGGGCCAGATCGACGAACAGCAACGGCAAGGCGTCGACCAGTTGTCGAAACTGCCAATCCGCACGTTGCGCTTGGACCGCGACCTCCTACAGGGATCCGGCGAGTTCCTCCGCCGTCACCTGCGACAGCGACACGGGACGCCGCGCCTTCAGGCACCCTTCAACGCGGCGGACATACCAAGGGCGCATCCGCTCCGGTACGCCGCGGTGGGCCAGCAGATCCAGATACCGGTCCCAGTTGGAGGGGGAGCCGTCCTCGCGGCGGGGGTTGGGGATGGTGGACATCATGTGGCGGTCGTGTCGGTCTTGGACGGAATTCAGTCTAGTTCGGTAGTGGCCCGTTCCAGTCTAGTTCGCTAGCGGCCCGCGCCAGCCTAGCTCACGAGCGACCCGTGCCAGTCGAGTACCGCGAGTCTTGTCCGGATGCCGGGTCGGATGGCAAGCGCCCGGCGGAGGTTTGCCTGGAATCTAGCGTTTTGTCTCTGGTATTTGCGAAAACCGTGATCCAGATCACAAAACGCCCCCTTGAAAAACAGCAGCGAGACGCGGAAAGTACACATCGAAGGCGATGGGCGGTGCCTGGACCGGCAGCCGCTGTGTAACAACGAGCTGCTGGGGGACCTCGGCAGGGCGCGGGTGGGGCACTCGCGGTGAGACGATGTGCCTGGGCGGTCGGCGGGATTCAGTCTAGAACCTTAGTGGCCCGTGGCGGGCTAGCATGTCGCCGGCCCGTGCCAGCCTAGAACACGTTGGACTAAATAGTCATAGAAACAAGCGCCGACCTGAGTCATTGCGCACCCTACGGCGGCTGATCTCAGCAGTCGTCCGCGTCGGCAGCTATACTATCGGCATGAACCGCCACGCTGCCAACCCCGGCGCCGAGGCCG
>NZ_CAIZIZ010000310.1 GCF_903933125.1 uncultured Lamprocystis sp.
CAGCCGACCCGTGCGCGCCAGTCCGTCGCCGTCCTCATCGGCGCTGCGCACCTGGTAGGCGCGCAGCCCGCTGGCCGCGGCCAGGGCCCGCGCCAGTTCGGTCTTGCCGGTGCCGGGCGGCCCATAGAAGAGCGCATTGACGCCGACCGCCGCGGTGGCCGCCCCGTGGCGCAAGACGCCCTCCAGGCGCCCGGCCGCCTCCGCCAACTGCGGAAAGGCGTCCAGGCACCAGGCCCCGGCCGGGGCTGGTTCGATCAAGAGCGCCAGCAGCGCCTCGGCATCCTGGGGGGTAGCCGCCAGCACCTCGCGCAGCAGGCCGGCGGGGGTCAGAAAGTCCTCCAGGTCACTGAAGCCGTCGTCGCACTCCACCAGCCCGAGCGCCCGCAGTGGGGCGCGCCTGGTCAGGGCGTGGTGCACCGTCGCCTGGTCCAGGTCCAGCAGGGTCGCCAGGCGCCCCAGGTTCAGGCGGGCGGCGAGGCGGCCACTGGTGCGCCCGGTGGCGCGCAACAGGGTGCGCAGCGGTTCGCTCAGCTCACGCTGTTCCAGGTAATCGAGCATCCAGACGGCGGTCGCGTCGAGCCGCAGGGCCTCGCCGAGCAGCGCAACGGTCGGGGCGGTCGGCGCCACGGCGTCGGCCGCCGCCAGCCGCCGCAACACCCGGCGCGGGATGGTCTTGAAGAAGGAACGCAGGCGCTCGCGCAGCTCCGCGGCACCGAGTGGGAGAGACGGCACCTCGTCCTGGCCATCGTTGGCCCGGCGGGCGATTTCGTAGTCAAGCCGTCGTGCGCCTTGCACGCTGTCCCACGCTTCCCAATCAACCGCGCCGGGCGGCATCCAGTTCAGCTCTGCATCGGCATAGCGCGACAGCAGCGCCGCCACGGCGTCCGGCTCGAGCAACGGCAGCGTCAATTCCCACAGGGCGGCCAACACATCGGAGTCCTTCAGATCGTGACACAGACGCGCGTCGCCCCGCGCCAGTTGCAGGGCATAGCGGGCGACCCGGCGCGGGGCCGCCGCAACGGGACTGAAGTCAGCGCGCCAGAGGGTGCGGTGATCGTTCATGCGCAGGCCCCCACATAAGGCATGAACCGGCGCTGGTCAAAGTGGAAACTGACGAAGTCGCCGCGGCCGGGCCCGATCTCCCAGATCATGCCCAACACAAGATCGCGCGGCTCCCGATAATAGGTTGACCCGGCATCGGACTCCGCGTCGAACAGCGGCGTCTCCAGCACCTCCAGCACCACCACGGGCTGGCCATAGCGCGGGAGGCGGTGGTTGCGCATGCCGGCTTTCCAGACGACCAGATCGCCGGGGGCGAAGCGATGCGGTTGGATGAACGACCGGTAGCGCTCCCGCAGGATGGCACCGAGGTCGCCGTTCAGCCCCTCCAGCGGCTCGTCCGCAAGCAGGTCCAGCGGGGCTTCTTCGCTCAGACCGATCAGGTCAAGCAATTGGCGCGATGACAGGTCTTGGTTCTTCTGGGCCATGGCGGGTTCCTCCGGGTTCGTTCAAGTGGGCTTTGCGGCGACTGGCGAGACCTATTCAACCACTGCGGTGCGTCAGTGTTTGTCGCATCTGCGATGCACAAACGCGAGGTCTTAAAGACCCAACTGAACCCGGATCGCACCCTCGACCGCGCGCAGATCGGCCGCGGAGAGGCTCCCGATCTTTTCCATGAGTCTTGACTTGTCCGCCGTGGTGAGTTGGTCTGCCATCGCTTTGCTGACGGCCCCCTGAATGCTGACCCTGGCCTCGCTCGGATAGAGCCGGTCAGTGCTGCTGGTAAAGGGGACGAGTTGCACCCGGTTCAGAAAGCGATTCGCCAGATCATTGCTGACGATCACCGCCGGGCGGCGTTTCTTGATCTCGCCGCCCCGGGCCGAATCGAAATCCACCCACCACACCTCACCCCGCCGCACGGTTGGTATCTCCGATCAGTGCATTGCTCCAGTCGAGAGCCTCCGCCTCGCGCTCGGTGTCCGCGGCCATCGCACGATAGCCGGCCTCCTCCTCCGACTCCGGAGCGAGATCACGCGCCCTTTGCAGCACCACATCTTGAAATTCGGCTGGAACGAGAAACCAGGTCGGATTACCACGGCTCTGCGGGTTGCCGAGCGGCCAGTCATCTTCGCCGGTCCAGCGGATGGCGACTCCGGGCTCTCCTTCCCACTCGAGCTCGCAGACCGCTCCGCCACCGGGTCCACCGTCGTAGACGACCCGCACATTGCTAACCCGCTTCTTAGGTCCTTGAACGGCTTCAGGACTGATGTAGCTCATGATCGATGCTCCTCTGTCAGTAGGCTCTGTGTCGATTTTACACGTATGATAAACGCTTTTCACTATGTAAAATCTTACTTTTAATCTTACATATGATCTTACGTAAGACCTTAGAACCCCGTTCAGTGCTCAAACGCGCGCGGGATCCGAAGCCGCTCCCACGGGCGATCCGGGCGCACCGCGCTTACGCGCGTTGATTGGCGCTTCGTCGCGGCCGCTTTGCAACTGGCCGGCCCGCCAGCAGGCCATCGAGGGCGTTCGCTTCCCCATCCGCCAGCAGATAGACAGCCAAGCCCCCGGCCCGCGCATAACCGGGCAGCAGCGGGTCGACGATGGCGTCGCGGACCAGGGTCTCCATCGCCTCCGGATCGACCGGGCCGGGTGGGACGGCGGCCATCTTCACCAGGACCAGGGCCTGCGCCCCCAGCCGCCCGCCCAGCCAGGCGGCGAGTGAGTCGGAGGTCAGGTCCCAGGAGCACGGTAGGTCCGGGTCGGCGAGGACCAGCGGGACCGGCATCCAGACCGGGGTGATCCCGACCGCGGACAGCGACCGGATCTCGGCCAGGCTCGTCGCGGGCGCGAAGCCGGAGTGAAGGGCACAGAGGGCGCGGCCGTATTGCTCCATGGCGAGCAGCGCCAGATGGTGCGCGGTGGCGTCGTCGAACCCCAGACTCTGCTGGGCGCTGCGCACCTGATCGGCGAAGGGTCCACCGCCGGGCACCAGGACCAGCTCGCGGCGCCCCGCCAGGACGGCGAGCCAGGCGCGCAACTGCCGCGACCGGGTCAGGCTGCCGCCGAGCTTAACGACCCACATCTTACTGGTCACATTCAACCAGCCACATGATCGAGCCGGCGCCGTTCCAGCAGATCCAGGAGGGGGGCCGCCTTGTGGAAGGTCTCCCGGTACTCGGACTCGGGGTGCGAGTCGGCGACGATCCCGCCGCCCGCCCACAACCGGGTGACGCCGTCCGCGTGGACCAGGGTGCGGATGGCGATATTGGTATCCATGGCCCCGTCCCAGCCCAGATAGCCGATGGCCCCGCAATAGATGCCGCGGCGCTGCGGCTCCAGTTCCTCGATGATCTGCATGGCGCGCAGCTTGGGTGCACCGGTGATTGAACCGCCGGGAAAACAGGCCCGCAGCAGATCCACCGCCGTGCGGCCTGCCGCCAGCCGCCCGCGGATCGTGCTGACCAGGTGATGGACGCGCGCAAAATGCTCGACCTCAAACAGCCGGGGAACCTGGATGCTGCCGATGGCGCAGACCTTGCCCAGGTCGTTGCGCAGCAGGTCGACGATCATGAGGTTCTCGGCCCGGTCCTTGGGGCTCGCTTGCAGGGCCTGGGCGAGCAGCAGGTCCTCGATCGGGTCAGCCCCGCGCGGCCGGGTACCCTTGATCGGCCGCGTCTCCACCTGATCGCCCCGCACCTGCAGGAAGCGCTCCGGGGACGAGCACATGACCTGGCAGTCCGGGGTCGCCAGATAGGCACTGAAGGGGGCCGGGTTGCGGGCCCGCAGGTTCTGATAGGCATCCCAGGGGTCGCCTTGGGTCGGCGCCGCGAAGCGCTGGGCGAGGTTGACCTGATAGCAGTCACCCTCCAGGAGGTAGTGTTTGATGCGGGCGACGGCCTCGATATATTGGCCGTGACTCAGGTTGGGACGGACCCGATCCAGGACGCGGAAAGGGGCGCGGGGCCGCACCATCCGGCGCCCGGCGAGCACGGCCGCGAACTGCCCGCGGTACTCGGCGAGGGTAGCCGAATCCTGGGCGACCAGCCGGGTCCGCCTGGACTCGTGGTCCACCACCAGCGCCCAGTCGTAGATGCCGACCGCCATATCGGGGGTTCCTTCGGCGTCCTGTGCCAGGCTCGGCAGGCGCTCCAGACGACGCGCCAGGTCATAGGCGAACCAACCAATGGCGCCGCCGCTGAACGGCAGGTCCGAAACCCCGGGTCGCCGGGGTCCCAAGGCTTCCTGCAGCAGGGTGAAGGGGTCGGCCAGTGAGACCTGGATGGCACGCCCGGTGCGGACCTCGGTGCGTTGTCCGCGGGTGACCAGCATCGTGCGGGGGTCGGCGCTCAGGATGTCGTAGCGGCCTTGAGCACAGCCTGGCCGACCGCTGTCGAGGAAGACCGGCCAGGGGCGCTCGACCAGTGCCGAGAACAGCGGCGCACTGTCCGGCTGATAAGGCAGATCAATCACCTGCGGTGTCATCGAGTCTCCAATGTCTGCGAATCCGTGTACATGCCAATCAGGTCACGGGCGGCGCAGCAGCACGCTCCAGCGCCAGCCGGGCAACGGCGGCGGCGGGGGCGCAGTCCGCCACATCAGGTGCCAGGGCGGGCGGGCCGTCAAACAGCGACTCGAAGCCCAGGTAGGCACGCCCGAGCCGCGCCGCCAGGCGTTTCGCCAGGAAACGTCCGACCCCGGCCCCCAGAATCGGCGCGTCCGCGGCCAGCTCGCCGCGAGAAAAAATACAGGTTCCGGCGTCTGCCAAGGTGCGTAACTGGGCCTCCGCCAGGACCTCCGCCACCCGGCGCCAGCCGGACAGGTCCGCGGCGGACCCGTCGAGCCCCAGCATCCGGGCGACCCGGCCGGCACTGGCCGCCGGGGTCTTGGCCCGACCGTCCGCGCTCGGCATCAGGTCCGCATGGTCGGGGAGTTCCCCGGTCAAGCGGTACAGGTCGGCGGTGGTCGCGAAGTGCTCCGCCATCAAGGGAACCCAGGACCCGCACCAGGGGACGCGCCGGGCCAGCGCCATCACCGGGGTCCGTACCACCCCGCTATACACCAGTTCTCCCAGCGCCAGGCGTTCGTGGTCCGCGTAGCCTCGGGCACTGACCCGCCCGTCACGGAAGGGTACCAGGTCCGTGGTGGTGCTGCCGATGTCCACCAGAAGCCCCTGCGGAAAGCGGGTCGCGGCCAGGCTGGCGCTCGCCATCCAGTTGGCCGAGGCCACTTGGGGGGCAGCGGCCATGGCCGCCGCGGGGTCCAGCAACCCGGCGGGGCCGGCATAGATGCGGATGGTCTCGCCGACGAAGCGCCGCGCAATGCAGCCGACCAGGGATGCGACGCCTTGAGCGCGGTCCTCGAAGAGGTCTGCCAACTCTCCGGTCATCGTGACCGCGTGGCAGACCGCGCGCTGGGGCAGCTGTCCCAAGACCGCGTCGATGGCGGACTCCAGATGCCCCAGCCCCTGCCAGAGCGGACAGGGTACCTGCAATACAACCATCACCCGGCCGGCGCCGTCGAGTTGGACAGCCTTGAGGTGGGCGCCGCCGAGGTCCCAGCCCAACCAGCCGGAGCCCTGATCAGGCGGCATCGGCAACCTCCAGACAGACATCCACTGCCAAGCCCCCGACCAACCCCGGCCGGGGCAGCCCACTAGACAGCAGGTCGAGGACCAGGCGCGCCGGATTGACCCCGAGCGATTCGCGCAGGCCCACATAGGAGGTCGTCAGGCGCGGATTCACCTCCAACACCAGGGGACCGGCGGTGGTGACGATCAGGTCGACCCCTACATAACCCCACAGGCCGGGCAGCGCCGCGGCAACATCCCCGGCGAGACGGCGCAAGCGGGCATCCGCCGCACCCAGGCCATTGACCACGCAGCCCAGCAGCAGCAGCTCGTCGTCCATGACGGCAATGCGCTGGCGGTTGACGCTGAGCACAGCGGCCTCCCCGTCTTTGACCAGGAGGCTCAGGCTCGCCGCCGTGCCCTGGACAAAGGGCTGGGCCACGTAGACCCGACCATCAGCCAATTGATCCCAATAGCGGCACAAGGCGTCCCGATCCCGACACAGCCGGATACCCAGACAGCCGACCCCGTCGTCCGGCTTCAGTACCCAGGGACCGGGGATCATCGGGAGTGGGTCTTGGCGGCCGAAGGTCGGGACCACCGGCACGCCCCAGTCCGCCAGCAAACGCACCGTCTGGAGCTTGCTGGCGGCGGTGCGCACCGCCGCGGGGGTGCTGTTGAGGAGTCGGGGACCGGCTGCCAGGATTTGGCGGCTGATCGCATCCAGGGTGCCCTGCATCTCGGGGGCGATGGGCCAGACGGCATCGACCTGCGCCAGGGTCTGCGCCCAGACGCGGGGAAACTCCGCCGGGCCATACACCAGACGAAAGTCCGCGATCAGGCTTGGCGCGGCCAGGCGCGCATCGCGGGTGACGATGCACTCCACGCCGGCTACTGCCGCGAGATCGCAGACCAGTGCCTGTAGCATCATGTCTCCTTCCCGTACCAGGGAGGCCGGGAGGTCGGCACCGAGCAGGCCACCGCCGGTAACAAATTCGAAGACGAAGATGCGCATGAAGACCTTTCGGATGAAACCAGGATTGAAACGACTATGAAACTGATTCCGGTCATCGACCTCAAAGGCGGCCTGGTGGTCGCCGCCCGGCGCGGGGATCGCCATGCCTATGCACCGATCCAGTCCCCGCTGTGCCCGTCCGCCGAGCCCTTACCGGTCGCGGCGGCCCTTCTGGAACTGTACCCGTTCGATACGCTTTATATCGCCGACCTGGACGCGATCGGCGGCGGGCCCAGCCAACTGGAGCTGATCGAACAGATCCACCGCACCCACCCCGGAGTGGAACTGTGGGCCGACAACGGACTGACGCAGATCCAGCGCCTCGCCGCCGTCGCCCGTCCGGTCATCGGCAGTGAATCACTCGCCGACCTGGAGCACTGGGCGGCACTGCGCTCCGCCCTGGACGCCCCCATCCTCTCCCTTGACTATCGGGGTCACCAGCCCCTGGGACCGACAGAGCTTCACGAGCGGCCTGAGTTGTGGCCGCGCGAAGTCATCCTGATGACCCTGGGGCAGGTCGGCAGCGAGGCGGGGCCCGATCTGGAGCGACTGACCGCGTTGCGGCAGTCCGCCCCCACCCAGCGGCTTTATGCCGCCGGCGGAGTGCGCGGCCCCGCGGATCTGCTCCAACTGCGCGATCTGGGCGTCGTCGGCGCCCTGGTCTCCACCGCCCTGCACCTGGGCCGCTTCACGCCGGACGTTCTCGACGATCTGGCGAACGTCAAGCAATCGTTGGAAATTCAAATCTTCGGTATCAACGCGCGCAGCGATGACCCGCCAATGGGTCCCTGAAACCACCCGAGCACCGGGTCGGGTCCCCGCCGCTGAAACTCCTCCAGACTGGGGCCGCGATAACTGCACCAGGACTGAGTGGTCTCGTAGAGGTCCAGTCCCGCCAGTCCAGGCAAGTAATCAATGAGTTGCTCCCAAATATACACGCACAACAGCTCGGTGCTGGAGCGCCAGGCCAGTTCCGGGGCGGCATAGTTCAGTGTATGGTGGTCGAACCGCTCCACCACCCGACGGTTGACCACCCGTTTAAGGTAACCGTAGTCCACCACGCAGCCGGTCACCGGATCGATCCGGCCGCTGACCTTGACGTGCAGGGCATAGCGGCCGCCATGCAGGTTGGCGCATTTTGCCGGGTGATCCGTGATGAAGTGGGCGGCATCGAAGACCAGTTCCTTACACACAGTGACGACAGGGGTCACTTGCTCAAAACGGTCCAGAGCGCCCGGCATGTCTTGCAGACGCCCCCGCAACAGTTCCAGGAGGCGTTGGGCGTCCACCGGGGTGAGGGTCCGCAGCAAGGCGGCGCCCGGGCGGTCGGCGGCGTCGAGTTCCTTGAACTGAATTCGGTGCCGCAGGAGTTCGGTGGCCGCCCACCGACCCGCCGCGGCGTCCGCGAACTCCAGAAAGAGATAGCCCGCGTGTAATTCCGCCGCGTGGGCGACATACACCGCGAGACTCAGCAGGAAGTCCGGCGGCGGCTCGGGGACAACCCGCAGGCCGCGGAAGCGATCGAGGTGGATTTTCGGCGCTTTGAGACGGTTGTGGGCGACCACTCGGTGGGTGTCACCCGCATAGGTATAGTCCTGCCCAAAGCAAAAGCCATAATCGCACAGGGCCGACAGGTCCCACAGCAGCAGATCCAGGCGCCGTATCTCGCCGGGGACCAGGACGAAAGCGCCCTCTTCCCGGAGCAGCCCGGCCCAGGTCAGCCCACGCAAGACCGCGCGGGCGCGCTCGCCGGGATAGGTGGTAGGCGGCGGGAAATCCGCGACCTGATCCTCCCGGTTCAGGGCCGCCCGATCCACCACCAACTCCAGCGGCAGGTGGTGACGCAACGCGTATTCCGCAGGCGTCAGGCCCTCTGCCGGCAAACCTGGGGGTACTTGGAAATCGGCGCACAACTCGGGATTCATCAGTAATCTTGCCGTAGCGGATGGCGCGGGGCCTTCCTTGGCCCTCGTCACTCGCCCCTTGAGTTTAGAGGTGGGCAGCGAAAGGATGGCCGGTGCTGCCCTTCTGCTTCACCACATCCGCGGCCTTGGGTTCGCCGGCGACGGCGCGTTTGATGGACTCCTTGGTCGCCTGGTAGTTGTAGTCCTGGATCTTGGCATCGTCCTCGGCCTGCCAATGGATGAAGACGCCAACGCAGATGAAGATATCGTCCGCCTCAGCAGCCGGGATGGTGCCATCCTCGACACAATCGGCCACCGCCATGGCCACGCCGCGCTGGGCGGGTCCGAACATCTGCACCGCCTGCTTGGCCCCCTTGATGGTGACCTTGTTGAACATCAGGGTGCTGGGCTTGACCGGCAGGTTGGGAGCCACCACCGCGAGCAGGCCGGTAAAGCCGTCCTTATTGTTCACCAAGCCGTTGCAGAAGGCGGTCTCGGCCGCGGAGCCGCGCGGCCCCATGATCAGGTCGATATGGGCAACCTCGTTGCCATCGCCGACCAGGGACTCACCGACCAGGGTCTTATTGATAACTGCCATCGCATGCGCTCCTCAGGTTTCAAAGTTCTCGGAAGGAAAGTACCGGGGCCAGGGTGACCGGCCCGGTAACGGGAAGACGACGGGCATCCGCCGCCGATAACAGTGCGCGGGGCCGGGACTCGATCCCGCGGATCAACAAACAGGCCACGGTGAGGTCCGCTGAGGTTCCGGGGTTGATACCGGCCCCCTTCAGTTCCCGGTCCAGCCCCCGCAGGGCCGCGGCATAGGACTCGGGCCGCGCGGCGCCGGTCAAGGCGGCGGCGAGGGGCGCGGCCTGCCGGGACACCGCGACGGCCTGCTCCAGCCCCAGCTTGCGGGCGACATGGGAGTCCGGGTAGCGCCCCAGAAAATCCAGATAGAGACCGGCCGCCGCCCACGCCGGATCCTGCCAGCGGTCGTTGAGCATGGCCAGCAAAGGAACCGCCCGCTCGAACAAATCGCTGAAGCCTTCGGTGTATTGGCGGGCGATCAGGTCCCGGTGAGCGGCAGGGCGCATCACCTCCAGCGGCGTACCCTGAGCCACGCCAGACACGTCGTGTTCCACCGACGCGCCGAGCCCTCCGGGGGCGGCCAGGCGGATGGCCCGAAACAGCCAGTCGGTGTCCTGCCGATCGGCAACCTTGAGCACCGCCTCCAGACGGTGGCGCAGATCGCCACCCGCCGCCGATGGCGCCAGGGCGGCTTGAATCAGCGGGGCGCTCAGCAGCAGGATACCCAGATTGGTGTTGCAGCCGACCGCCCGCCGGGTAGCGGATACGGCACGGAAGATGCGCTCGCCGAGCCCCAGGCCGGGCCTGGTCAAGGGTCCGGCACTGACCTGCGCACTGCGCAGAAAGTCCTCCACCGTCATGCCATGTCCGGCCGACTCACGGTGCACGTTGCCGGGCTTCTGCGCATCGAGTTCCAGGGCGCAGGCCGCCCGATAGGCAGCAGCAATCGCCTGCCGCCGCGCCACGTGCCCCTGATCGCGCCGAGCCGTGGTCATCTCCCCACCGCCTCCCGGCGAGCCGCCCACTGATGCCGACGCAACAGATCGGCTGCCAGAGCCGCGGCGATGTCACAGCCACAGACCTGCTGGAGCCCCCGCCAGGCCGGGACGCCGTTGACCTCGATCACCCAGGCCCGACCAGCGGCGTCACGCAGGATGTCGACTCCCGCATAGGCCATCTCCAGCGCCTGGGCGGCAGCCTGCGCCAGTTCGCGCAGGTCCGGCTCCAGTGCGGCCGGGTGGCAGGTCGCACCCTGAGCGACATTGGTAATCCAGCCGTGGGCAGCGGCGCGACGCATTGCCGCGACCGCCCGCCCACCGACGACGAAGACCCGCCAGTCCTGTGCCTGCGCCGTCGCGCCGGCGACATAGCGCTGAAGGTAATGGATACCCTGGCAGGCGGCCGAGTCCGGTAAGGCGCTGCCGGCGGCGGTCAAGCGGATGAGTCCTTCGCCCTGGGAGCCGAACAGCGGCTTGCAGACCAACGCATGGCCGGCAGCCACTTCACGCTCGACCACCTGCTGCGCCTGCCCCGGATCGCGGATGACCCAGGCCGGGGGCGTGGGGATGCCGGCGCTGTGCAGCAGGAAGCTGGTCATGCCTTTGTCGACGCTGCGCTCGATGGCCCGGCCGTCGTTGTAAACCGGAATCCCCAAGTGGCGCAAGGCGTGCAGCACGTCCAGATAGTAAACGACCTCCTCCAGGGTCCCGCCCGGCACACCGCGCACGAAGGCAGCGTCCGGCAGGCCATCGCCGCCGGGCAGACGCAGACCCGGCCCGCCGTCGCCGAGCGCGAAGTGGCACGCCGCCAGCGACACATAGCGCGCCTCCCAGCCGTGAACGGCGAAGGCCTCGCACAGCCGCGCTCCGTGCCAACCGGGGTCATCGGTGAAGATGGCGACCACGGGCGCGACCCGCGGCCGCTGAGCCAGACGCACCGGTGTCATGCGCCGATCCCGAAGGAGACCGCGAGCAGGTCCGGATCGATCCGCCCGGCACTGAAGGTCCGCCCGCTGTCCAGGGCCGTCACGCGAACACGGGCCGGACTGAAGAGCAGCGGATCGATCTGGAAAAAGTCGTACTGATACGCCGCGAAGACCTCCGCGAAGGGCCGCCCATAGTCGCGGGAGGCACTGCTCGGCAGACGCTGCGCCAAGTCTTGCGCGGCCTCATCCCCACCGGTGACGAACAGGTGGACCTGACCGGCGAAGAGGATGGCATCGTTGGTCCGGCCCATGGCGGTGACGAAATCCGCGCAGGGCGGCGACAGCGGGGCGCTCCCCATGCCGTCGCGAATGGCGTGCAGATCGAAGCCCAGGGTATGGGCCTTGTGCAAGGCCACCTCCAACACCCGCGCCACGATCTGGACGGTACCGGCCAGGCTGCGGGTGGGTGTGAGAATGAGAGTGAGTGCGGCGGGCGTGATGCCGCAATCGGCGGCAATCTTATCCACCAGGGGGACTGGGGGCACGCGGTCCACCTCCAGCACCAGACAGGCCCGCTCAGCCTGGTCGCGATAGTCCAGTTCGGCAAACAACGGCTCCTTGCCGGCAAGCGCGCGGCCCGGACCTGAGCCGAGCGCGTGAAAGGCGCCTTTGCCCTCGCCGTGACTCAGACTCCAACCCGCGTACTGGCTCCCCAGACAGGCCAGCACCGGGTCGGCGGTATGGACTTGTACCGCGATCGGCCAATCGCCGACCACGCCGCCGACGGCCAGCCCGCCGCGCAGGCCGACCTGCCCGAGTCCGCCCAGGCAAACCTCGGCGATGCGCCGGCCGGCCTCCAGGCCGCCAGGAACCTGGAGGCCCGCATCGACCACCAGGCAACCGTTCTCCAGGCGGGACAATCCCAAGCGCAGTGCCGGTGCGTCCGCGACCAATGCATCGACCAAGGGGGCGGTCAGGGCGTTGAGGCTGGGCTCATTCATGGGTTTCATGCTCACCGATCAGGTCCAACATCCGCTGCGCCCGCACGGCTAACAGCGACTCCACCGAGCCCGCCGCCGGGCCATCCGCCAGCACGGTGCACAGGGGCGCGCCCCGCGGCACCAGGGTACCCGCCGGCGACCGATCCCGACACCACGCAGGCCAGACCAGATCCATAGGGATGCGCAGGTCGGCCGGGGCATAGACGAGCCGCTGGCCGCAGATACCGGCCGGCGGAGCCCATGACTCCGCCGGTAAGGTGCCAAGGCAGGCGCGCACATGCCGGCTGATCCAACCCTCCGCGCATTGACCCTCGTAAAGGCTCATCGTTGCCGATGGCCGGGCATTAAGCTCCAACAGATAGACCCGCCCCTGATGCAGGATGAAGTCCAGGTTGTTGAGCCCGCGCAGGCCCAGCGCCTCCACGAGGGACTCGGCCCAGCCGATGACCGCCTGCCGCAGGGGGTCGGCGATGGTCGCCTGCCCGATCGCCCCACCGTACAGAAAGGGCCGCTGGACCCCGCCGTCCGCGACCAGCAGGCGGTTGAAGCCGATGACCTCCAACCGAGTCCCATCGGCGATGAAGAGGACGGACATCAGCTCACCGGCGAGCTGCTGCTGGAAATAGTGCGGACCCCTGGGCCGCGGGTCGCCATCCCGCCAAAGGCGTACCCCAAGGCCGCCGCTGCCGCCGCATTCCTTCAGCAACCAGGGCGACGCATCCCCCGCCGGGGGCGGGTCCAATCGGGTCTGCGGGTGCGGTATCGCGCGCTGCGTCAACAACGCGAAGAGCCGGACCGGGTCGGCCAGGAGGGCGAGGACCGCGGGGGCGTTCCCCAAGAGCCGTACCGGTTCCGGGAGGGCCGACAGCAAGTCGGGCGACGACTCCAGTCCGGCCCCATAAACCAAGCCGACCGGCGACGGGCCGGTCGCAAGCCGCTCAATCGCGGCGCTCAACTGCACCGGGTCCAGACCCCAACCGATCATGGGAACCCGGGTGCAGGAGCCGAGCCCCTGGGTGTCCTGATCACAGAAGGCATCCAGGATCTGGACCCGAAAGCCGCCACGCACCGCCGACTCGGCGATGGCACGGGCGCTGTTGGCCGCCAGGAACAGCTCGGCGGGCTCAGTCCACATGCCGACGCGCCGCCTCAAAGGCCTCGTCCAGCCCCAGGTATTGGGGCGAACCGGCCTCGTGCATCTGCCGCAGTAGACCCTGCTGCACCTTGTACTTGATGTTACCGATAGCCAGTGCCCCCAGCCCCAGGGCGCCGCTGGTCGAGCCGGGCACGGGGACCCCGTTGTCCATCACGCCGACCCCCGCAATGCCGGCCGGGGGTACGGCATTGACGTCGCAGGCGACCTTCAGCCGGCGGCCCGCGCCGAGCTGGTCGGCACTCAGGACCTGCACCCCGGCCGCCGCAGCATTGAAGATCAGGTCGGCACCGGCCATCAAATCACGGATGTGCGCGTCGCTGCTCCCGTCCGCACCGCTCAACCTGACCCCATAGCGCTGATTGCACAACCGGGCGGTCTCCTCGGCCCGGACCAGCCCCAGGTGGCTCACGATGACCGCGTCCGCCCCGGCGCGGGCGGCGAGGATGGCGGCGGCCGAGCCCACCGGACCGGTGCCGCCGAAGATCAGGCAGCGGCTCGCGGCAAGCCCGCTGCCATGGCTGCCGCGCAGACACCCCTCGGCCCCGGCGACCATCGCCGCGGCGGTCGTGAAGGCCCCACTGGGATCGGCGAAAACCGAGACCTCGAATGGCGGCACCATGGCCGCACGGGCAGCGGCAAGCATCTCCAGCGCCAGGTGTACGTCGCGACCGCCCAGGAAAATCCCGGTGCGCGCCACCCCCTTGGGTCCACGGGAGAAGATCGCATCCTGAGTCAGGCCGGCGATCTCCTCCAGCGTGACCTGGGTATAGGGCGTGCAGGCGCTCCAGCCAGCGTCGTAGGCCATATTGACATCGAAGGGGCTCAGATTCTTGGCCGCCGTGATCATATGCAGAAGATAGGGCTTGGACATGCGTTCACTCGGTTGCTTGACGCGGTGCTCGACTCAGTATTCTCGCATCGATTGCAGGGGCGACTGCAGCACAGCCACCGACGCCCCCTGGTTGTGACCGGCGGTTATCCGATACCGCAGCGGCGTCAACTCACCGAACCGTGCCTTGAGGCCACGCTCCAGCCAACACGCTTGATCCGCATCCGCGGTCAGGACGAATCCCGTTGGCCCCCAGGACGATTGGCCGCCGCCCTCAAAGCCCTGCTCCGCCGCCCAATGCAATGCAGCGGCGACGGCCGGCGAAGCGAAACACCCACCTTGGGCGGGGGCGAAATGGACACCGACGGCCCGCTGAATCTGGCCGATGGCGTCGGCGACCGGCTCCAACCGGCCCTCGATCAGCCCCGGTACCAATTGCATCAGGAGCAGTCGGCACAGGTGCCCGGCGGTGGCCGCCGGCGACTCCGGCAGTTCGGCGAAGGCGCGCGTCTCGCGCTCGCCATGTAGTCCCTGGCGCTGCAGATCCAGCAGCAACAACACCCGCCAATCGGTCGGGAAGGGCAGCCGCATCACGACCGGCGGCACTTGTTGCGCATGATCGCCGCGTCCGCAGTCGACTATAAATCCTCCCTCATCGAAGGCGCCAATGCCGATCCCCGACCGCTGACCGCGCCCTAAAGTCTGGGCGATGGCGCGACTGTCCCAGGCCGCGGCGGCGGCCGTCTGTCCCAACAGCCGCTCCAGGGCGGTACCGACCGCCAGTGCCATTTGAGTCCCGGAACCCAGGCCCGCATGGCCGGGTATCTCTTCGCGCAGTCGGATGTGGGCCCCACCACGCAGACCCCGTGCCGCGGCAAAGGTCCGGGCGTAGGCGACGGCCCGCTCCGCACCCGGCCCCTCGGCACTGAAACCGTCCGCCCGGTCGGCACTCAAACGGGTGGTGAAGGTGTCGATTGTGAGCCCCAGACTGCCGAACCGCCGGCCCAGACCGCCGTTGAGGTCTAGAAACCCAAGATGTAGCCGAGCCGGGGCCTCCACTTGGACACAAAGGGAAGGACGGTTGATCATGATCGGGGGCCTCGCACGATGCTCATAAGGTCTTTCCGGCACTTAGAGTCTCGCGACCTTGGCAGGAATCACAAGCAAACTTGATGCCTGAATCGTCCGCTTGACGTCATGACGCTCAGCGGTTCACCGCAAGAGGCGGCCTGACACGGGGGCGGACAACGACCCCTTCACGGCCCGTCATGGCCCGGACCCGCTGGCGCGGGGAATCAAACCAGCACCCTTTGTCCCTCTGCTGAATCACTATGTCACATCAGCGACGTCGGGGAGAAACAGTCGTCGCGCGTGGCGATACCTAGGGGCGTCACCCGGCCCTGCGGAGGACGTCGAACACGACCGCCGGATTGGTCGCGCATTCGTCTGGCACAGTTCCTGAATCACTTGGCTGTCCGCTGTTCGAGCGCGCCGGCGTGCCCCCGGCCGGCGCTTCAGCCGTCTCACCCATGGCGCCCCCGGCGCCCTGGCCGCTTCTCTGAGTCCTTGACGCTCCGGAGTGTCCCCAACAACGATGTGGCAAACCGAACCCGCGGACAGCACCTTGACCTGCCCCTTCTGCGGGCTGGCATGTGACGACTTGCGTGTGGCGACCGATGGCGTCGACCGGCCGACCCTGGTCAATGGGTGCGCAACCGCCCAACAGGCATTCTCCACGGCCTTGGCGCAAGCGCCCGGATCGCCGCAGATCGCCGGTCGGCCAGTCGCTCTGGACGCAGCGATCACCCGCGCGGCGGACCTCTTGGCGGCGGCGCATGCCCCCCTGTTCGGCGGGCTCGTGGCCGATGTCAACGGAATGCGCGCGATCATGGACCTGGCCGATCACCAGGGCGCTCTGCTCGATCATGTCGGCGGCGATGCATTGTTTCGTAACCTGCTGGTCCTTCAGGATAGCGGTTGGATGACCGCAACGCTGACCGAGGTACGCAACCGTGCTGACCTGATCCTGCTGCTCGGCAATCAGTGCACGCACCGCTTCCCGCGGCTCATCGAGCGAGTTCTCTTGCCGACCGACGCCTTGTTTTCGCCGCCCGGACAACGCAGCCTCGTGCTGCTCGGCGGCTGGGATCAGGAGTCCCTGCCCGCCGCGCTCGCTGCGGCGAATCCGACTCTCATTCCCGTCGCCAACGCGGATTTGGCCGGTGTCTGCGGCCTGCTGCGCGGGTTGATCGCCGGTCGGCCGGTGCGCACCAATGCGATCCCTGGGGTGTCTGGTCTGCAACTGGAGGACCTGGCGGGACGGTTGCGCACCGCCCGTTACACCGTGGTGATCTGGGCCGCCGCCGAATTGGACTTTCCCCACGCGGAGTTGACGATTCAGGGGTTCGTAGAACTGGTGCGGGACCTCAACCGCACTACCCGGGCCGCAGCCTTACCGCTGGCCGGGACCCTCGGTGACGTGACGGTCAATCAGGTCTGCACCTGGCAAACCGGATATCCGCTGCGCAGCGGGCGCCAACAGAACCGGCTGCGCTATGAGCCGGTACTCTACCGCCATCAAGATCTGCTCGCCGGCGGCTACTGCGACCTGCTGCTGTGGGTCCAGGCGCTTGCTGGCGCGGCAACAGCGGCCGTGCCGATCACCGCCCGGCCAACTATCGTGCTGGGTCATCCGGGGATGGCCTGCGAGCGGGTGCCGGAAGTTTTCATTCCGGTGGGACTTCCCGGCGTCGATCACCCCGGTCACTGGTACCGCAGCGATGCAGTGTGCCCCTTACCGCTGGGTCAAGTGCGCGATGTCGGCCTGCCGTCAGTGGCGCAGGTGATCGGGATGCTTGGCGAGCGGTTGCGAGTCCAGCATGGATAAGAAAACCGCGGTCCCCCGTTCGTCCCGTCGCGCCACCGCACCCCGACCCAACGGAGACCAGGCATCGTGTTGACCAAACTTGCCGGCGGCCGATTGTACGACCCTGCCCACGGGATCAACGGCGAGGTCCGCGACCTCTACCTGCGCGATGGACAGATCCTCGCCAAGGCACCCTTTGGCGAGACCCCGGGGCGCACCTATGACCTCGCCGGCAAGCTGGTGATGGCCGGGGCCATCGACCTGCACACCCACATCGGCGGCGGCAAGGTCAACATCGCCCGCACCATGCTCCCGGAGGACCAGCGCGCCCTGGTGCGCACCCGCACAGCGCTGACCCGCACCGGGGGCGGGCACGCCGCTCCCTCGACGTTCGCCGCCGGCTATCGCTACGCCGAAATGGGCTATACGACAGCCTTTGAACCGGCCGTCCTGCCGGTGAACGCGCGCCAGGCGCACATGGAGATGGCAGACACCCCGATGCTCGACACCGGCGGCTACGCCATGCTCGGCAGCGACGAGTTGCTGCTCCAGTTGATGAGCGAGGGGGTAGGCCAGGAGGTCATCAACAACTATGTTGCCTGGTCGCTGCACGCCGCACAGTGCATCGGCATCAAGGTCGTCAACCCGGGCGGGATCAGCGCCTTCAAGTTCAATGCCCGCAGCCTCGACGTCGACGAGCGTCACCCACACTACCCGCTCACCCCGCGCGATATCGTCCGCACCTTGAGCCGCGCCGTGTTCGAGCTGGGCGTCCCGCACCCGCTGCACGTCCACGCGAGCAATCTGGGCATCCCGGGCAACCACACGGCAACGCTGGCGACCATGGACGCCGCCGAAGGGTTCCCCATCCATCTGACGCATATCCAGTTCCATACCTACGGCACCGAGGGCGACCGGCACTTCTCCTCCGCCGCCGGGGAGATCGCCCAGGCCGTCAACGCCCGCAAGAACGTGAGCATCGACGTGGGCCAGGTGATGTTCGGCCAGACCGTCACCGTCTCCGGCGACACCATGCGCCAGTACGCGAACCATCACCACGCCCACCCCCGCAAGTGGACCTGCATGGACATCGAGTGCGATGCCGGCTGCGGGGTGGTGCCTTTCCGCTATCGCGATCAGAACTTCGTCAATGCGCTCCAGTGGGCCATTGGTCTGGAGTTGTTCCTGATGGTGGATGACCCCTGGCGGGTCTTCCTCACCACCGACCACCCGAACGGTGCTCCCTTCACCAGCTATCCGCGGCTGATCCGGCTCTTGATGGACCGCGGTTTCCGCAACGACCAGCTCGCCCGGATCAACCCGGAGGCGGCGGCCATGTCGTGTCTGGGCTCGCTCGAGCGCGAATACAGCCTCTATGAGATCGCCATCATGACCCGCGCCGCCCCCGCCCGCATCCTGGGCCTGGCCGACCGCGGGCACCTGGGCGCGGGGGCGCGCGCCGATATCACCGTCTACCACCAGTTGGACGACCCGGAGCAGACCTTCGCCCGGCCCATGCTGGTCTTCAAGGATGGCGAGGTGGTCGTCGAGGACGGCGCCGTCACCCGCGTCGTGGGCGGCGGTACCCAAGTGGTCCGGCCGGAGTTCGACCCGGCCATCGAGCTGCGCATCGGCCGCTGGTTCGACCGCTATCACAGCATCCGGATGGCCAACTTCCGTATCTCCGATACCGAGATGGCGGACGGCATCGGCAGCCCGGTCACCGTCCATCCGTGCCGCCCGCGGGGTGTTGCCTGAGATGGTCATCAACGGCATCGAGATCGAGGACACCTTCGCCGAGGCCTTCGGCATGAATGCCACGCGCCTCATCATCACGGCCATCAACCCCCGGTGGGCGCGGATCGCGGGCGAGACCATGACCGGCTTCGCCACCTCGGTCATCGGCTGCGGGGCCGAGGCCGGGATCGAGGCGGAGCTGGCACCGGACCAGACACCGGACGGCCGGCCCGGCGTCAGCGTTCTGCTGTTCGCCATGTCCGGCAAGGAACTGGAGAAACAGGTGGAGCGGCGGGTCGGCCAATGTGTCCTGACCTGTCCCAGCACCGCCTGCTTTGCGGGAATGACGAGCGAAAAGCCGGTGCCGCTCGGCAAGAACCTGCGTTATTTCGGCGACGGCTGGCAGTCATCCAAACAGATCGACGGCCGGCGCTATTGGCGCGTCCCGGTGATGGACGGCGAGTTTCTGTGCGAGGAGACCACGGCACGCACCAGCGCGGTGGGCGGGGGGAACTTCCTGGTCCTGGCCCGCGGACTGCCCGAGGCACTGGCCGCCTGCGAGCACGCGGTCGCGGCCATCCGGCGCCGGCCCAATGTGCTGCTGCCCTTCCCCGGCGGGATCGCCCGCTCCGGCTCCAAGGTCGGCTCCAAATACAAGGCCCTGATGGCCTCCACCAACGACGCCTATTGCCCGACCCTGCGGGGCCTGGTGAAGAGCCAACTGGACGCCGACATCGGTGCCGTATTGGAGATCGTCATCAACGGACTGACCGAGGCCGACGTGCGCGAGGCAACACGGATCGGCCTGGAGACCATCTGCGCACTGGGACCGGAGTCCGGGGTCGTGCGCATCTCCGCCGGCAACTATGGCGGCAAGCTCGGACAGTACCACTTTCATTTGCGGGAGATCATCGGCTGATCACCCGCGTTTGATCGGCCCACAGGGCGACAACGGCCGGCCTCGATTGAACAAGAGAATGACGCCACCCAGGCCACCGGTTATTCCTTCTTCATTTGCGTCTATGTGCATTCATTTGCGGCCGAAACTCTTCTTCGAACTCTCAGATTGAATATGACCGCTCTGACTTTGCAATTGCTGGCTCCGCCATCCCCTCGTATCGACCTCTCCGCCTTCACCCCGGACGGGCTTGCGGGCCAGTCGGCCGACGAGGTCCGGCGCCTGCCGCTCTGGGTCGGCAACCAACAGGTCGAGACCGGCGACCTGTTCAGAGTCACGGGGGACGACACGGACGCGATCCTGATCCGCTCCGACAGCGACCGCCTGGACGGCATCGGCACCGGCATGACCAGGGGTTCCATCCGGGTCGAGGGCCGCGCCGGTGCCTATCTTGGCCGCCGGCAGCGCGGCGGTGCCATCGCGGTCACTGGCGACGCCGGCCCCTTCGCCGGCAGCGGCATGTCCGGCGGGACCATCCGCATCGGCGGCGACGCCGGTGACTTCCTGGGCGCCGCCATCGCCGGCGAGCGCCGCGGCATGCGCGGCGGGCGCATCGAAGTGCTCGGCAACGCCGGTGACCGCGTGGGCGACCATCAGCGTCGCGGCCAGATCCTGATCAACGGCAACGCCGGGGACTATTGCGGCTCACGCATGGTCGCCGGGACCATCCTGGTCCTGGGCCGCACCGGGATCAATACCGGGCTCGCCATGCGCCGCGGCACCCTGCTGCTGACCGCCGAGCCCAACCTGCCGCCCACCTTCAACGACAACGGCACCCAGCAACTCGCCTTCCTGGCACTCCTGACCCGCGATCTCGCGACCGCTGGCGGACCCTTTGAGCAACTCAAGTCGCGCGGGACCCGCGTCCGCCGCTGGCTCGGAGACCTGGGATATGGCGGCCAGGGCGAGGTGCTCGTCTGGGGCTGAAGGCCACGCCTTTAGGATGCGCGGCTCAACCCACATGGTTTAGGGGACCGATCAAACGACCAGGAACCCACAACCATGTCCGAAGCGTCCGAAGAGAGCGTCTATAGCGAAGACGAGGTGCGCAGCCGTATCGCCACCGATCTGCCCCATTGGTATCTGGAGGACGGCTGGCTGCGCCGCAAGTACCGCACCAGCGGCTGGAAGGCCACCCTGATGCTGGTCAACACCATCGGCCACCTGGCGGAGGCCGCCTGGCATCACCCGGACCTCACCGTCTCCTACGCCTTCGTCATCGTCAAACTCGTCACCCACTCGGCCAAGGGCATCACCGACAAGGACTTCGAGCTGGCCCGCAAGATCGAGGACACCCTGATGTGGCGCCCGGCGGCTGAAAGCGCCCTGGAGGGCACCCCCGACGACCCGCGGTTCAAGTACATCAAGTACGACTGAGCGGGGTTCGTTTCCGGCTCCACCAGGGGCAGGTCTCGACCAGGTGCGACCGTGAATGCTTCTCGCATTCAGGTCCGCAGTCGAATGGACCGCTGACACCTTCAACGCTGGCGGGTTAGCGATGTCTTGCCAGGAATTCCCCCGGCGGTTTGGATTAAGCGCTGCCGGTCTAGGCATCGGATGCGTAGTTCGTTACAAGAGCCTCATGCAACTGCCGTATGCCTTCTGGTTGCGGACTATCGGCAACACTGCCAAGGTCGAAGCCTAGGCAGATCTCGATGTCCTTCTGCGACAGGTAGTTTCCGTGGATCAGTACCTCGCGAATCTGGTCCGCGGCGTCGGGGTACTCGCGTTCATCGGGATCGTGGTTTTGGCGCAGGAAGTCTCCGTAGCAATGCTCTATGACGGGTCGCGAGTGAACCTGGATCTCGTCCACAACCCGTAGGATCTCGCGGATCTTGATATCCAGCGCCGCCTGCGTGCTGAAGAAGATGTTGCCATTCGGGTGGGCAGTGTCGTTCCGGTCGTCCACGAGCTTGATATAGGTGCCGATCTTGCTATTGTCGCAGGCGATGAGCCTGAGGAAGCGCAGGATGCTGCGCTCGGGCACTGTGCTGAAGACGAAGGGTGAGGTGGCCGCAAGCAGATTCTTTTCCACGTCCTTGCCGAAACCGATCAGGCCTTTCTCGAAGTCCCTGGGCTCCGTCTGTCTGATCTGCCAGATGTTGAAGTAGATGAAGCTCATGGCGAGCATGTGATAGGCCAAGAAAGCGAACTGGTACTTGCAGTGGGTGTAGTTTGTCTGGAAGGCACCCCAGAGAAAGGCGATATACTCCTGCTCCTTCGGGCTCTTGAAGGAGCGCGGCAGGTAGACGCCCAGTTCGATTGCTTCTTCCATGGCTCAAGCCTTCCGCGGGGCCAGCTCGACCTCGCCCCAGAGGCGGGCCAGGGTGGCCTGGATTTTCTTCTCAAACCGGGTAATCAGCTCGCGGTTGGCGGCGACGAGCGTCTGCTCGTCTTCGATTTCGGAGACGATGGCTTGCTGGGTGGCTAGAGAAGGAAGCGGAATACGATATAGTTTCAAGACCTGCGCGCTCAAGTTACTTTGGTTACCCCCACGTGCATCACTTATGTTTCGCAGATCCTCATATCGCGATTGAAGGACTCTATAGAGATAGCTTGGAGCGAAAGTGTCGCTCTTGGGGACAAATGCTGCGCAAGCTTGATTTATCGCCGCGTTAATGCCTAAGACCGCGACCCTGCCGCGTGTAACGCCCTCTCCATACATCGCCATCAACACGGTGCCCTCCGGTACTATCCACGCCGATGAGTTGCGCAGCCCGTCTTCTGAGATAAACTCGTTTGCGCGATCAATCACATTGTAATTGATGAGAGTTGTAGTGACCCAAGGGATCTCTCCGCCCCAATAGTCGGGGTTGCTTCGAGCAGGCGTCCCGCCAGAACGTATCGCGCAAATGTCACCTATCGCCACCATCGGCCACTCGGGGTGGATGGGGATTTGGGGGCGGTAGTTGTCGAGGACGGCGCGGGCTCCGTCGATGACTCTCTGGTAGCCCTCGATCTCCGCCACGATCTCCTTCTGCGCCTCAAGCGGCGGAAGGGGAATATGGAAGTTCTCCACGTAATCCCGCGGGACGCGCTGCAAACCGCCGGTGCCAGTCATCTGAGCAACAGCTGCGCCACGAAAGTTCGGATGCATTATGCAGAAGTAGATCCATTCGGGCAACACCTGCCCACCGCTTCGCAGTACATAGAACTCACTCGAACCGAAACCGATGCCATTAAGAAGACGACGGGCGATACCGGCTTTTCCGTTCTCGAAGCATGGGGTGACCTTCGCGAGAAGGACGTCATTGTCCTCGAAGTAGGTGTAGCTCGTGGATACTTCGGAGATATGCTTCTCGGAATTGGGTTGAAACGATATGCGGTGCTCATTAAGGTCGGCCATAGGAACGAATGAGACCCGCGTGTCGGCTTCTCGCATGACCAGCTGGCTTTTCCGTGGATTTACGGTGCAGACATCACCGATGCGGACCAGCGGGAACGAGTGATTATTCGCTCTCACCTCCCGATAACGCTCCCCGCTCAGATTATAGTCCGCATTCGCGCCGATCCGCTCCTTGGGCACGATCAGGCCAAGCGTCGGCTGGAAGTCCTCCACCGATTCGCGTGCCCGCAAGCGGCGCAGATACTCGGCGATCTCGACACGCGCCTGCGGAAGGTCGTTCTTGTCAATCTCGCGCCGCTGGGCACCGAGGCCAAACCCGTCGTTTGCGACCTTGAAGAAGGCGATGGTGCTGGCCTGCTTCGCAAGCGACTTGTCGAGGATGAGGATGGAGGTCTTGACGCCGGAATAGGGCTGGAACACCCCCGCCGGCAGTGAGACGACGGCGACCAGGAAGTTCTCCACCAGCATCTTGCGCAGTTGGGTGTAGGCCGTCTGGCTCTGGAAGATGATGCCCTCGGGCACGATGATACCGGCGCGACCCTGGGGCGTCAGATGCTCGGCCATATAGTCGACGAACAGGACCTCGCTGCGCTTGCTCTGCACCGAGAAGCGCTTATGCGGCTTGATACCGCCCTTCGGCGACATGAAGGGGGGATTGGCGAGGATGACGGCCGCGTAATCGTTCCAACGCTCCTGGCTGGTCAGGGTGTCGTACTCGTAGATGTGCGGGTCGGTGAAACCGTGCAGGTACAGGTTGACCAGCGACAGCCGCACCATATCGGGCGAGATGTCGTAGCCCTTGAAGTTGGCAGCCAGTCGCCCGCGTTCGTCGGGGGTGAGGGTGCTGTTACCGTCCGCGTCGGTGTTCGCCTTGAGAATGTGCTTCCACGACGAGATCAGGAAGCCGGCCGTGCCGCAGGCGGGATCGAGCACGGTCTCGTCCTTCTTCGGGTCGAGCACGCCGACGATAAAATCGATGATGTGGCGCGGGGTGCGGAACTGCCCGGCGTCGCCCTGGGAACCGAGCACGGAGAGCAAATACTCGAAGGCGTCGCCCAGACGCTCACTGTGGTCGTACTCGAACTCGTCGATGATCTTGAGGAAGGCGCGCAGGGTCTCCGGATCACGATACGGCAGATAGGCGTTCTTGAAGATCTCGCGGAAGAGCGGCGGGATACCGGGGTTCTCCGGCATCTTGGCGATGGCCTCGGCGTAGCGATTCAGGGCCTCGTGGCCACCCAGCCCGGAGTGCATGAGCTTGGCCCAGCCATACTGAGCGAAGCCGCCGGCGAAGAACTTGCGGCGGCCGCCCAGTTCCTCGGCCTCGGCGTCCATGTCGTCCATGAACTTGTAGATCAGTGCGATGGTGATCTGCTCGACCTGGCTCTTGGGGTCGGGCACCTTGCCCACGAGGATATCGCGGGCGGTGTCAATGCGGCGTTTAGTATCGGTATCGAGCATCTCTGTCCAGATGGGTTTGCAATCAGACGGCGACGATGAAATCGCTATAGCGAGCCAGGAGCGGATCGCGAGTGAGCAGGCGGGATCAGGTCGCGCGCGGCCTTGGACGGTCGGGGGCTGTCGGTGATGGCCCAGAGGGCAATGTGCGTGTCGAGCAGGAGATTCATGGCGCGCTATCGCCCGCGTCCTCGCCAAGAAACAGCCGTCTCACCTCGGCATTGTTGGCGTCGATGTCGTCCGGGACAACGAATAGCCCCTTGGCGACACCGATCCGATCGCCCGGCGCCGACTCCCCCTGCATCGACCCCGCCTCGCGCGGCGACGCCGCGGGCGCCAGACCGAGGTCGGAGACGGCGATCTCGATCGTCTGGTCCTGGAACTGAGCGCGGATGGACTCGATGAATCGCTCATTCAACTCGCTCGCGCGCAGTTGGTAGATGGTTTGCATACGGTGCTCCGGGTAACGAGGGGCCTCATGCGGCAAATTGGTTCAATGAGACGTAGTCCTTGATGTAATTAGGGACGAGGGCACGGTACTTCGGCGGCACGGCCTTGAAGTCGCGGGTCGAGAACATCGGGTTGGTCGCCAGGTCGGTGAATTGGCGGCTGTCGATGATGTCGCGGACACGGCCGCTGGTGGCATAGGCTTTGAAGAAGGTCTTGATGGCCGGAATGGCCGTTGCCTCCTCGGGCTTGCGGTCCGCGACGAACTTGGCGAATTCCTCTTCCAGCAGCTCGTCCCTGGACTTGAAGCGGGGGATGAGGCCAAAAACCTTCTCCAGGATCTCCCGCAGGGTCAGGCGGCGGTCCACTGCGGCAGCCTTACGCAGCTTGTCCAGGGTGTAGTATTCCTCGGGCTGGTCGAAGACCTCGCGATTTACGTAGTCAATGACCTGGTCCCAGTGGCCCGCTTCGACGGCGGCCACGATCTTGGGATCCTCTCGCACGCTGTCCTCGAATCTCTCGAAGAACATGCGGTCGATCCTCATCCCCTCGGCGGTGATCTGCTCGACCCGAAGCGAGGCGATGATGTCACCGCCCAAGTGCTCATAGGTGCCGCCGGCGACGGGACCGGGGCCGGCGCCGCGGTTGGGCCCCAGGCCTTGGGGCCGCGGCAGTTTCAGCACCTCGTCGTAGTTGAACTCGGTCTCGAAATACTCGCAGTTGGCAAAGAAGTCGAAAAGCTTGAAGGCGGTCTTCTCGGGCTGCAAGACGCCGTCCTTGACGGCTTCGTCGAAGAGCTGATCGAGGAAATCGTGCTTGCGCGTGCCGCGTCCCTTAATCTGTATGAAGTCAGTGGGCGAGAAGATGGGGCGGAGCAGACCGAGATTGAGGATATCGGGACAATCGTAGCCCGTGGTCATCATACCTACGGTCACGCACACGCGCGCCTTACTGGACTTGTAAGCGGGCAGGAAGTTGCCCGAACCAAGCAGGCAGTTGTTCGTGAAATTGATGGTGAACTGCTGGGCAGCGGGAATCTGTGAGGTGACTTGAACGGCAAAGTCCGACTGGTACTTGCCGGGAAACATGCGGTCTGCCATCTGATTGAGGATCTGGGTCAACTTGGCGGCGTGGTTCTGGCTGACCGCGAAGATGATCGACTTGCCGATTTCGCGGCTGACGGGATCGCGCAGGGCATTCTCCAAGAAGGTCTTGCAGAAGAGTTCGTTGGTGGCTGCGGAGAAGAAGCGCTTTTCGAACTCGCGCTGCTTGTATGACTCTTGCTGGTCATCACCGGTGTCGTCCGTGACGGCGAGGACAAAACCTTCTTCAGAAAGCAGCTCGGTGGTGATTTCGGTCCTGGCATCCACCACCATCGGGTTAATCAGGAAGCCTTCTTTCACGCCGTCGAGGAGGGAGTAGCGATATGTCGGCTGGCTGTTTTCACAGCCAAAGGTCCGATAGGTATCGAGCAACAGACGGCGCTCGGCCTCACGCGGGTCGCGTGTGGTCGGATTGGCGCTGTCGAACCGTTTGAGGTAATCCCGGGGGGTGGCCGTCAGGCCCAGCTTGTAGCCGATAAAGAAGTCGAAGACGGCGCGGGCATTCCCGCCGATGGAGCGGTGCGCCTCGTCGGAGATCACCAGGTCGAAGTCGGTGGGCGAGAAGATCCGCTGGTACTTGTTGTTGAAGAGGAGCGACTGCACCGTGGTGACAACGATCTCCGCGCGCCGCCAATCGTCGCGGCTCTCTTTGTAAATGACGGTCTGGAAGTCGGCGGATAGCAGTGTCGAGAACGCCTTCTTAGCCTGATCCTCCAATTCCAGCCGATCCACCAGAAAGAGCACCCGGTGGGCGTTGCCGGTGCGCAAGAAGAGCTTGATCACCGCGGCGGCAGTCAGGGTCTTGCCGGTGCCGGTGGCCATCTCGAACAGGAAGCGATCCATGCCCTCGCTGACGGCTCGTTGTAGGACATGGACGGCTTTGAGTTGGTAGGGCCGCAGGAAGCGGAGCTTGTTGGCCTTGACGTAGTCAGGGCGCTCCGACTCGTTGCGCCAGGCGGCCTCGGACCGATAGGTTGGGCGCTGTGTCAGCACGATATAGTCGTCGGCCACGGGCTCGTCGATGAGACGCTGCGGGTTTGGCGTTACCTTTTGATAGCCAATGACAGAGTCGGGGGTGGGGAAGGACGTGATGACGTAAGGGTTGCCTCGTTCGAGGTCCCAAAAATAGTGCAGGTTGCCGTTGGAGAGGATGACAAACCGGCAGTTCAGGGATTTGGCGTATTTTCGGGCTTGCTCCTTGCCGATCAGGGGGTTCTTGTCCTCGGCCTTGACCTCCAGGACGATCAGCGGGAACCCCAAGACATTCAGCAGCAGGAAGTCGATAAAGCCCCTGATGGCCTTTTCGAAGTCGTCGCCAAGGGCGGCCAGGTCGGATGCCTTGATCGTCACGCCGGGCTCAAGGCAGATGTTGGCGGGCCGGCCACCTTCTGCAAAGAAGCGCCAGCCCGCGGCTTCGAGCAGCTTGTTGATCTTGATCCGCGCTGTTGCTTCCTTGGGGGGCATGGCGATCCGTCTCCTGTGGTGGTTGTCGATGGGTGTGCCAGGCGAGGCGCGTCGGCGTGAAAACCGCTCGCCCTGGGTGTGAGTCTCGCCAGATGATCGACCTGTTGCAAGTCTTGCTGCCCTCTATGCCAATCGCGCAGCACCCTCTACCTAAAGCTGAAACGGTACAAACTGTCACCGGGGCGTTACTGCCGTTGACCGCCCTGTCATTGGCTGGGCGGCGCGTTACGCCCCGCACGGCGACCCTGCAGCGCCGGCTGTGACGGTCTGTGGCGCCGTCAGGACACAGCCAGACCCGTCTCTTGAAGGCCGAAGTCCAAAGAGAGCATCTCACCGACCATGGCACCAAAGTTGCGTCCCGACAGGGACTCTGTCCACGGCCCTTGAGCAGGGCCGACAGTCGTCACCAACACCCTGAGCACACACCGGGGACTTGCCGAGCAGACGAGGAGTAGACGATGAGATTGTCGAAGACACTGGCCCTGACCACCGCCATCGCGAGCCTGACCTTGGGGCAGGCCGGAAGCCTGAGCGCGGAGGACGGGGGCACCCTTTACACGGTGCGGGCCTGCCATGCCTGCCATGGGCCGGACGCGAAGACCACGGTGCTGCCGATCTACCCCAAACTGGCCGGGCAGAATGCCCCCTATCTGCTGGAGCAGATGAAGGCGATCCGTGACGGGACCCGCACCAACGGCCTGTCGTCGGCCATGCGCCCTCTGATGGCGAGCGTCACCGATGCAGAATTTGAGGCGATTGCCACTTGGCTTTCCGGCCTGAAGTAAATTCCTAGAATCGGGCGCACGGATCGGTCAAGATCATTGCTGCACGAGGTCCCGCTCCAATTGCCTGATGGCCTCGACGACGATCGGCGCAAGCCCGGCGCCCCCGGTTTCCTGCACATGCTCGGCGATCTGACGACGCATACGCGGGTCCCAGGAACGCTTGAGGTGATTGGCGATTTCGTCCCGCCCCTGCTGGGAGTCCGGCCAGGCGCCAAAAAAGTCGCCAATCTGGTTTGCCATCTTGATGAGGTTGTCGATGTCCATCGCTTTGCCTTTGACCGGTTGTTGAAGAGTCACCGTCATCCGCAACCGCCGCGGATCGCGTCCGGATAGGTATAGACCAGCATCCGCTCTCCGCGGGCGAAGCCGATCAGGGAGATATGGGCGGCCTGGGCCAAGCGGATGGCCGAGGCGGTGGGGGCGGAGACCGCGACCAGCAGGCCGATCCCGGCGGACATGGCCTTTTGAACCATCTCGTAACTGGCGCGGCTGGTGCAGATGACAAATCCGTCCGCGGGCCGCAACCCGGCCCTGGCCAGCGCGCCGATGAGCTTGTCCAAGGCGTTGTGCCGTCCGACGTCCTCGCGCACCAACCGCACCTCGCCGTCTGCCCTCACCCAGGCCGCCGCGTGGCCGCCGCCGGTGAGGCGGAACAGGGGCTGGTGCCGGGGCAGTTCGGCGAGTGCCCCGGCGATAGTCCTCGCCGTGGGGGTGCAGGTCTGCCCCACCGAGACTGGCACGATCGGCCGTTCCAGGGCCGCCAGGCTCTCGACCCCGCAGAGACCACAACCGGTGCGGCCGGCCAGGGTGCGTCGACGCTCCTTGAGGGCAGAGAAGGGGGCGCCGGCCACGCGCATACGGCACTCAATGCCTTGACGGACCGGCAGGCACTCGCAGTCATAGAGTTCTCGGACGCTGGTGAGGATGCCCTCCCCCAGGCTGAAGCCCAGGGCAAAGTCCTCCAGGTCGGTGGGGGTCACCAGCATGACGGCATGGGAAATGCCGTTGTAAACCAGGGCGACAGGGACCTCCTCGATGACCTCATCGGCACGCTCGACCGCCTGCCCGGCATTGAGTTCCAGAACCTGGAAGCCGCAGTGCTCCGGCCACTCGGTTCCCGTTCCCCCAACTGTGCAGCCGTCATCCGGACCCGACCTGGTCGTGGCGCAGAGGCTGCTCAAGTCAGGGCCGCGCATCCGGTCCCGAGGCACCCGGCAGCAGCCCGAGTTGGGTCCGATGCAAGCGCTGATAGCGTTCCTGCCACTGCGAGGGTTGGCTCACCAGGACGACCTCCACGGCGGTGACCTTGTACTCGGGACAATTGGTCGCCCAATCAGAGTTGTCCGTCGTGATAACATTGGCCCCCGACTCCGGAAAGTGGAAGGTGGTGTAGACCACCCCGGGCTGGACCCGCTCGGTGATGGCGACGCGCAGCGCCGTCTCCCCGGCGCGGCTCGCCACCCCCACCCAATCGCCCTCACGAATCCCCCGATCCTGCGCGTCCTGGGGATGGATCTCCAGGCGATCCTCGGCATGCCACCGGACGTTCTCGGTACGGCGGGTCTGGGCCCCCACGTTATATTGGGAAAGGATGCGTCCGGTCGTCAGGATCAAAGGGTAACGCGGGTTGACCCGCTCGGCGGTGGGCACATAGCGGGTCACCATGAAACGCCCCTGGCCGCGCACGAAGGCATCCACATGCATGATGGGGGTGCCGTCCGGATGGGCCTCGTTGCAGGGCCACTGGATGCTGCCCAAGGCGTCGAGCCGATCGTAGCTCACCCCCTGGAAGCTGGGGGTGAGGCGGGCGATCTCGTCCATGATGGCGGACGGGTGCGGATATTCCATGGCATAGCCAAGGGCCTTGGACAGGGCCGCCGTCACCTCCCAGTCCGCCAGTCCGGCCAACGGCGGCATGACTTTACGTACCCGCGAGATCCGCCGTTCCGCGTTGGTGAAGGTGCCGTCTTTCTCCAGGAAACTGCACCCGGGCAGGAAGACATGGGCATACTTGGCAGTTTCATTCAGGAAGAGGTCTTGCACCACCACGCACTCCATCGCCGCCATGGCCGCTTGCACGTGCTGGGTGTTGGGGTCGGACTGGACGATGTCCTCACCCTCGCAGTAAAGCCCCTTGAAGCTCCCGTCCAGAGCCGCCTCGAACATATTGGGGATGCGCAGACCCGGTTCCGGGTCGATCGCCACCCCCCAGGCGTCCTGGAACAGGGCGCGGGTGACGGCGTCGGAGACGTGGCGGTACCCCGGCAGTTCGTGCGGGAAGGAACCCATGTCGCAGGACCCCTGCACGTTGTTCTGACCCCGCAATGGATTGACTCCCACGCCCAGGCGCCCGACGTTGCCGGTGGCCATGGCGAGGTTGGCAATTCCCATCACCATGGTCGAGCCCTGGCTGTGTTCGGTGACGCCCAGGCCGTAGTAAATCGCTCCATTGCCGGCCCCGGCATAAAGCCGGGCCGCGCCACGCACGGCCGCAGCGGGAACACCGGTCACTGACTCCATCGCCTCCGGGGACTGCTCGGGCTGCGCCACGAAGTCGCGCCAGGCAGCAAAGGCGGCCGGCTCGCAACGCTCGGCCACGAAGGTCTCGTTGACGAGGCCCTCGACGACAATGACGTGGGCCAGGGCATTGACGATGGCGACATTGGTTCCGGGCAGCAACTTCAAGTGGTAATCCGCCGCCACGTGGGGACTCTTGACCAGATCGATGCGGCGCGGATCGATCACGATGAGGCGCGCGCCCTGACGCAGCCGGCGTTTCAATTGGGAGCCAAAGACCGGGTGTCCGTCGGTGGGGTTGGCCCCAATGACCATGACCACGTCGGCCGCGAGCACCGAGTCGAAGGTCTGGGTACCGGCAGACTCGCCCAGGGTCTGCTTGAGTCCGTAGCCGGTCGGCGAGTGGCAGACCCGCGCACAGGTGTCCACATTGTTGTTGCCGAAGGCGGCGCGCACCAGTTTCTGGACCAGATAGGTCTCCTCGTTGGTACAGCGCGAGGAAGTGATACCACCCACCGATCCGCGCCCGTACTTGGCCTGGATGCGCTTGAGTTCCGCTGCCGCGTAGGTCAGAGCCTCATCCCAGGAGACCGGCTGCCAGGGGTCGTGGATGGACGCGCGGATCATCGGCGTCTTGATCCGGTCCGGATGTGTAGCATAACCCCAGGCGAAGCGCCCCTTGACGCAGGCGTGTCCGTGGTTGGCCTGGCCGTCCCTCCAGGGGACCATGCGGACCACCGTCGTACCCTTGACCTCCGCTTTGAAGCCGCAGCCCACGCCGCAGTAGGCGCAGGTGGTGATGACCGCACGCTCCGCCTGGCCCAAGCGCGTGACTGATTTCTCGATCAGGGTGGCCGTGGGACAGGCCTGAACACAGGCTCCGCAGGAGACACACTCGGACGCCATGAAGGACTGGCCCTGGCCGGCGCTGACATGCGAGTCAAAACCGCGCCCGGAAATGGTGAGCGCAAAGGTTCCCTGGACCTCGGCACAGGCCCGCACGCAACGGCTGCACAGGATGCACTTGGCAGGATCGAAGCTGAAATAGGGGTTGGACTCGTCCTGTGGCCGGGCACTGACGGCGTCGAAGTGATTCGCCCCGTCCGGACCATAACGGACCTCGCGCAGCCCCACCACGCCCGCCATGTCCTGGAGTTCACAGTTGCCGTTCGCGGAACAGGTCAGACAGTCAAGCGGGTGATCGGAGATGTAGAGTTCCATGACCCCGCGGCGGATTCCGGCGAGCTTCTCCGATTGGGTGCTGACCTGCATCCCGTCCTCCACCGGCGTGGTACAGGAAGCCGGGTAGCCGCGGCGCCCCTTGATCTCGACCAGACACAGGCGGCAGGAGCCGAAGGGCTCCAGGCTGTCGGTGGCACACAGTTTCGGGATACTGATGCCGATTTCCTGGGCCGCACGCAGCACCGACGTCCCCGCCGGGACCGACACCGCGAAGCCGTCAATGGTCAGGGTCACCGCCTGCCCGGCGGTGCGGGCCGGGGTGCCGAAATCGGTATCGCGGGGAAGGGACATGGTCTTACCTCGTGCGAGTCAGGCCCGCGGTGGTGGGCGACCGCACACAGAGCGGTCGCGGAGCGCTCAGAAAAGGACTGGCGTTTCGACCCCGAAGTCCTGCGGAAAATGCCGCAGGGCCGACCGCACCGGGTAAGGCGCCATGCCGCCCAGAGCGCAGAGTGAACCGTACTCCAGGGTGTCACACAGGGATTCGAGCAAGGCAAGGTTTGCAGCACGTTCCTGGTCGGCGATGATGCGGTCGATCACCTCCACCCCGCGGCGGGAGCCGATGCGGCAGGGGGTGCACTTGCCGCAGGATTCCAGCGCGCAAAACTCCATCGCATAGCGCGCCATGCGCGCCATATCGACGGTGTCGTCAAAGGCGACGATGCCGCCGTGGCCGATCATCGCGCCCATCCGGCTGTAGGTCTCGTAATCCAGGGGTACCTCGAACTGGGACTCCGGGACATAGGCCCCGAGCGGCCCGCCGACCTGGACCGCGCGGATCGGCCGGCCGTTGGCGGAACCGCCGCCATAATCGTAGAGCAGCGCGGCCAGCGTCAGCCCGAAGGCCTTCTCCACCAGACCGCCGTGGCGGATGTTGCCCGCCAGTTGGAAGGGCAAGGTGCCATGGGAACGCCCGACCCCGTAGTCCCGGTAAAAGGCCGCGCCGCGCGCCAAAATGATCGGCACCGTAGCCAAACTGATGACGTTGTTGATGACGGTGGGCTGGCCAAACAGTCCGGCGACGGCCGGCAATGGCGGCTTGAAACGGACCAGACCGGGTTTGCCCTCCAGACTCTCCAGCAGGGAGGTCTCCTCGCCGCAGATGTAGGCCCCGGCGCCCATACGCACCTCAAGATCGAAGGCACGACCGGAGCCCAGGACGTCCGCGCCCAGGTAACCGGCTTCCCGCGCCCGGTCGATGGCGACTGCCAGCGTGCGGCAGGCGTGCGGGTACTCGGAACGCGTATAGATATAGCCCGCCGTCGCGCCCACCGCCAGGGCCGCGATGGTCATGCCCTCGATCAGGCAATAGGGGTCCCCCTCCATCAACATGCGGTCGGAGAAGGTACCGGAGTCGCCCTCGTCGGCATTGCAGACGACGTACTTCCGACGGCCTTCGGCCTGTCGTACTGTGGCCCACTTGACCCCGGTCGGAAAGGCGGCACCGCCGCGCCCGCGCAGACCGGCATCAGTGACCTCGCGGATCAGTTCCTCACCGGACATCGACATGGCCCGGTCCAGGCCGGCGAAGCCGCCGTTGGCCCGGTAATCGTTGAGGCTCAAGGGGTCGGTCAAACCCATGCGGGCGAAAGTCAAGCGTTCTTGCCCAGCCAGATAGGGGATATGGTCACTCAGCCCGTGACCTAGCCGATGCGGCCGGCCGCTCAAGAACCCAGCGTCGAACAGGTCCGGCACGTCCGGCGGCAGCACCGGGCCGTAGGCGATGCGCCCGGCCGGGGTCTCGACCTCCACCAGCGGCTCCAGCCAAAAGAGGCCGCGCGAACCGTTGCGCACCAGATCAATGGACAGACCGCGGCGGTCGGCTTCGCGCGTGATCGCCTGGGCGACGCGTTCGGCACCCACCGACAGTGCGCTGGAATCGATGGGCACCAGGACCCGAGGGGACGCGGTTCTGGTCATGCCGGAGCCTGCGCGTCACGCAAGTCGCCGATCAGGGCGTCCAAGGTCGCCGGGTCCATGCGGCCGTAGATGGCATCGTCGATCCGAATGGCCGGAGAGCAGGCGCAGTTGCCCAGGCAATAGACCGGCTCCAGGGTCAGGGCACCGTCCGGAGTCGTCTGATGGAAGTTGATCCCAAGGATGTCGCGGGCCTGGGCCTCAAGGCGGTACGAGCCCATGGCCTGACAGGACTCCGCCCGGCAGATCTGCAACACGTGGCGCCCGGCCGGGGCGCGGCGGAAATCGTGGTAGAAGTCGAGCACACCCTGGACCTCGGCGCGCGAGACGTTCAGGGCATCACTGATCAGCGGAACCACCTCGGCAGGGACCCAGCCCATCTGACCTTGGATGGCGTGGAGCAGTGGCAGCATGGCCCCCGGCATAGCGCGGTGGACTTCGATGATGGCGCGCAGTGCTGCCTGGTCGCTTTCGCGATCGGCGCCGACAAGGTTCGACATGCGGGTGACTCCTCAAGACTGTTGGCGCGTTCGATGCAAAGTTCGCACCGCGTCGCCCCCAAGTGGACTAATCGCTGGCCCAGCGCCGACCGTTGCGCCGATTTCGTCACAGGTGTCACCGACCGCGATCAACGCTGAAACTGATGGGCAGAATGGTCGACGATCGGGTCCTGCGCCTCGGCGAAGGGCGTGACCGACAAAGATTTCGAGGTGGCCCGCAAGATCGAGCAGACGGTCATGCGGACAGCGCCTTGGAGAGCACCCCAGATGACCCGCGATTCAAGTACGTCAAATACGACTGAGCCTAGGTCCGTGTGCCGACCCGGCAGCAATGTCTTGCTGCGGCATCCGCAGTGGCACGATAGGGGCACAGTGTCCCAGCGCTGGCACAGGCACACGCAGTCCGACCCGATCGCCGCCAAGCGCCGACCGACCAGCCGCACGCGGCCGTGCACGCGTTACGGGCTGGCGTCCGGTGTACCCGGGCAGGCCAGATCACCACCTCGGGCAATGGCACGTGCTTTGCTTGACTTCATCTCACCAAGTTGCGGACAACACGCAACTCTGGCGGGCCGATTCCACGTTAGGGATCGGCTGCACGTCGAAATGGTCCCATCAATTCCATCGAGGAGGCGACAGCCAACATGACCTGGTCAACCCCCGCGTTCGAGGATCTGCGTCTGGGCTTCGAGATCAACCTGTATATCAACAACCGGTAAACCGGTTAACCTAAAGATTGAGGCACAAGCGCCCTGAGCCGGCCAGCTGCCGGCCGGGGCGCACCCACCCCCGCATTTGGCAACCCCAGCTCGACTTAACCCAAGCAGTTAGTATGTATATTCGCGTTCTCGGGTCCGGCGCGGGCGGCGGCTTCCCGCAGTGGAATTGCAACTGCCCCAATTGTTCCGGCGTCCGCTCCGGTCGAATCAAAGCCACCGCGCGTACCCAATCCTCGATCGCTGTCAGCGCCGATGGAGGGGATTGGATCCTGTTCAATGCCTCCCCGGACATCCGCGCCCAGTTGGCGGCATTCCCATCCTTACAGCCAGGACGCCAGGTCCGGGACACGGCCATCCGCGCGATCCTGCTGGTCGATGCGCAGATCGACCACACGACCGGACTCCTGATGCTGCGCGAGCACACCGCCCCGTGGGACATCTACTGCACCGCGGCGGTTCGGCAGGACCTGACCACCGGGTTCCCGATCTTCAACATCCTCGGGCACTTCCGCGGGATAAACTGGCACGAGGTGCTGACCGATCAGTCGGATTTCACAATTCCCGGCGCCGCGGGACTCGTCTTTACCGCCGTCCCCCTGAAAAGCGAGGCACCACCCTACTCACCCCATCGCCACAATACGGTCCCTGGGGACAATATCGGCGTCCGCGTACGCGACGAGCGGACCGGCCGGACGCTCTTCTACGCGCCGGGGTTAGGGCGTATCGACGCGTCGGTCCTTGCCTATATGGAGGCGGCGGATTGTCTGCTGGTGGACGGCACCCTGTGGCGCGACGACGAGATGATCGAATGCGGGATCGGGGATAAACTCGGCAGTGCCATGGGCCACCTTGACCAATCCGGCCGCGGCGGTCTCATGGAGCATCTGAGCCGCCTGGCCCGGCCACGTAAGATCCTCATCCATATCAACAACACCAACCCCATCCTGGACGAGGAGTCCCGCGAGCGCCGCACCCTGGAGCAGGCCGACATCGAGGTCGCCTTCGACGGGATGGAGATCACGCTGTAACCCGATAAACACATGTTTTTCAACACATGAACGCACACCCTGGAGTGCTGATGGAGACCGATACCGCGACCCCCTGGAGCAGGACAGAATTTGAGCAGCGCTTACGGGACAAGGAGCGCTATTACCATATTCATCACGAACTCCATGTGCTGATGAACTCGGGCCAGGTCGACAAGCCCGTGATCCAGGGCTGGGTGGCCAATCGCTTCTATTATCAGACATCGATTCCGCTCAAGGACGCGGCAATCATGGCCAATTGCCCGGATCGGGACGCCCGTCGGCTGTGGGTCCAGCGCATCATCGATCACGACGGCACCCACGGGGATGAGGGCGGCATCGAAGCCTGGCTGCAATTGGGTGAGGCAGTCGGACTGACCCGCGAGGATCTGTTGTCGAACAAACATCTGCTGCCCGGGGTCCGGTTCGCCGTGGACGCTTATGTGGACTTCGCGCGCCGCCAACCCTGGGAAATCGCCGCCAGCTCGTCACTGACGGAGCTCTTCGCCCCAACCATCCATCAGGCGCGCCTGGATTCCTGGCCGGGACACTATCCCTGGATCGAGCCTCAGGGCTATGCCTATTTCCGCAAGCGGCTCGCCGAGGCGCGTCGGGACGTCGAACATGGACTCGCGATTACACTCGACTACTACCGCACCCGTGAGCAGCAGGAGCGGATGCTGGAGGTTCTCCAGTTCAAACTGGATGTCCTGTGGACTATGCTCGACTGCATGTGGGTCGCCTATGTCGCCAAGCGCCCGCCCTACCACAATGTCGGCGGTCGGCCATGAGTGCCCCGGAGCCGATCATCAGCCCGGACACGGTGCCGCGCCTGTCACCGATGTTCCGCCTCCAGTGGGAAGAGGCCCAGGGCTGTCATGTCCTGCTCTACCCGGAAGGCATGGTCAAGCTCAATGGCCCGGCCGGTGAGATCCTCAAGTGCTGCGACGGGGTGCGCTCGATCGCACAGATTATCCATGACTTGAGCGTCCGCTTCCCCGCGGCCCCCACCCTGCCCGACGACTGCCGCCAATTTCTGAAGACTGCCCATGACAACCAATGGCTCCGTATCGACCCTGCCTAAGCCGCTTTGGCTTCTGGCGGAACTCACTTACCGCTGCCCGCTCCAATGCCCCTACTGCTCCAATCCCCTCGACATCGCCCGCTACCAGGACGAATTGAGCACGGCGGAATGGGTACGGGTCTTCCGTGAGGCGCGCGCCCTGGGGGCGGTGCAGCTCGGTCTCTCCGGCGGCGAGGCCCTGGTGCGCCAGGACCTGGAAGAGCTGATCGCCGCGGCCCACGCGCTGGGCTTCTACACCAACCTGCTCACGTCCGGTGTGGGCATGGACGAGCGGCGCATTCGCGGCTTCAAGGAGGCCGGGCTCGACCATATCCAGATCAGTTTCCAGGCCAGCAGCGAGGAGTTGAACAACTTCATCGCCGGTAACGACTCATTCAAGCACAAGCTGGAAATGGCCCGGCTGGTCAAGCACTATGGCTATCCCATGGTGCTGTGTTTCGTCCTGCACCGACACAACACGGACCACGTCGAACAGATTCTCGATCTGGCCCATGCGCTCCAGGCCGACTATGTGGAACTGGCCACCACCCAATACTACGGCTGGGCCATGCTCAATCGGGACCAGTTGTTCCCGACTCGTGAGCAGGTCGCGCATGCCGAGGCGACCGCACATCGCTATCAGGAAAAGCTCAAAGGCCGGATGAAGACCCTCTATGTCGTTCCCGACTATTACGAGGACCGCCCCAAGGCGTGCATGAAAGGCTGGGGGGCGATCTTTCTCACCGTCGCCCCGGATGGCACCGCCCTCCCATGCCATGCCGCCGGCAGCCTTCCGGGGCTGAGCTTTCCCAACGTACGCCAGCATGATCTCGCCTGGATCTGGAACGCGTCACCGGACTTCAACCGGTTCCGCGGCTTTGAGTGGATGAAGGAGCCCTGCCGCACCTGCCCGGAGCAGACCCGCGACTTCGGCGGCTGCCGCTGCCAAGCCTATCTGCTCACCGGCGACCCCGCCAATGCTGACCCGGTCTGCTCCAAATCACCCCATCATGCCGCACTCCAACAGCAGGTCCAGGCCATCGGCGAGACCCAGACGGGAGCCGTGGCCCCCTTGATCTACCGTAACTTCCGCAACTCCAAGCGGCAGATGGGCATCGCGGCGCCTGATTGATGAATCCGGCCTAACACACGCGACAGGCCCTTAGCCGATCCGTCTCGCCGACCAGGGCGTCGATCATCGCAGGGTCCGAGATCAGGTGCCCCGCATCTTCGACCAAGAGCAGCCGTGAACCCGGCAGCGCCTGGTGCAAGGTCCAGGCACCCTCGAGGGGACAGACCAGGTCCAGCCGCCCGTGCACGATGGTGGTGGGTACTGTCGGCAGCCGTTCGGCGTGCTCGATGATCTCATTATCCTGAAGGAAATAGCGGTGGCGCGCGTAGTGGGTCGCGATACGCACCTTGGCCAGGACCTGCGCGGCAACGACCGGCGCGGTCGACACCGCCGGGACGAACGGCCGCTGCCAGGTCAACACCCGCTCCTCCCACGCCGACCAGGCCAAGGCCGCCGCTGACGCCAGCGCCGCGTCCCTGGAACGGACCAGGCGATGATAGGCCATCGGCAGGCCGGTGCGCGCCGCCTTGGGGACTTGATCACAGAAGTCCCGCCAAGCATCCGGAAGCAGTCGCGCGACCCCATTCGGCCCGAAGAACCAGTCCAGATCCCGCTGCCGGGCCAGAAAGGTCCCGCGCAAGACCAACCCCATCACCCGCTGCGGGTGGGTCTGCGCGTAGACCAAGGCCAGGGTCGCACCCCAGGACCCGCCGAACAGCAGCCAGCGGTTGATCCTCAACCCCGTTCGGATGGTCTCCAGGTCCTCAATCAAATTCCGGGTGTTGTTCTGCGCGATGCCGCCCACGGGGGTCGAGCGCCCGCTGCCCCGTTGATCGACCAGCACGATGCGGTAGTGGTCCGGATCGAAATAGCGCCGGTGATCCGGTTGGCACCCAGACCCCGGACCGCCATGGAGGAAGACCACCGGGCAACCGTCGACCCGCCCGCATTCCTCCACATAAAGTCGCTGTCCGTCCCCAAGGACCAGGTGCCGCGCCGCATAGGGTTCGGTCGGCGGATAGAGCACGCGCATGGTACAACTCCCGGATCACGTTAACGAACTACGCTCACGAACGCTGGGACGCACAGAGTGTCCCAGCACTGACACAGGCGTGACACCTGGAGCGCACAGCCGGGGCGCAACGCCATGACGGACCCGTCGCCGACCCATCCGATGAGGGAACGAGGCCGAGTGCTGGGGATGACCGACAGTCCAAGTAAGACACCATGGCGCTGGGGTTTCGGACCAGCGCGGGCAGCCCCCGACCGGCCCAAATCCTGCGTCCTGACCATTCCCCGACCGGAAAGAGGCAACGCCTGCGTACGGACGCGACCCTGGCACAGGGTTTGCTGATCTGGTGGAGCCACCTCAACCTAAACCCGCACGCCATTGAGCGCGCCCTTGAGCCGAGCGCAGCGGCACCGTCAGCAGTCTGCCTTGAGGCCGCGTCCCTGTCCTGATAATCACAATCCCAGATCGAGGAGGTCTTGGAAACATGCAACCGATAAAGCATTCCATCCTAGCCGTCGCGGTAGCCGCCGCAGTGACCTACACCGCATCCAGCGTCGCCAACTCAGGTCTCATCGAGTTGCAACAGGATCCGAATCAATGGGTGATGCCGTCCGGAAACTACTCCAGCACGCGCTACAGCGCACTCGATCAGATCAACGCGGGCAACGTCAAGGATCTGCAAGTCGCCTGGACCTTCTCGACCGGCGTTCTGCGCGGCCATGAGGGCGGCCCACTGGTCTTGGGCGACGTGATGTACGTCCACACCCCCTTCCCCAACAAGGTCTTTGCGCTGGATCTGAACAACGAGGGCAAAATTCTCTGGAAGTATGAACCCCGCCAGGACAGCAGTGTCATCCCGGTGATGTGTTGCGATACCGTCAATCGTGGGCTTGCCTATGCCGACGGCAAGATCTTCCTCTCCCAGGCCGACACGACCCTGGTGGCACTCGACGCAAAGACCGGCGCCAAGGTCTGGTCAGTGGTGAATGGTGACCCCAGCAAGGGCTCCACCTCCACCGCCGCGCCCATGGTCGTCAAAGATATGGTCTACGTCGGCATCAGCGGCGGCGAATTCGGTGTGCGCGGCTACCTGACGGCCTACAACATCAACGACGGCAAGCTGGTGTGGCGCGGCTATTCCATGGGTCCCGACGCCGACACCCTGATGGACCCGGAAAAGACCACCCATCTCGGCAAACCGGTCGGCAAGGACTCCGGCACCGCGACCTGGGAGGGTGACCAGTGGAAGATCGGCGGCGGGACGACTTGGGGCTGGTACTCCTATGATCCAGCGCTTAACCTGATCTATTACGGCTCCGGCAACCCCAGCACCTGGAACCCGGCACAGCGCCCCGGCGATAACCGCTGGTCAATGACCATTTGGGCGCGCGATGCCGATACCGGCATGACGAAATGGGTCTATCAGATGACCCCCCATGACGAATGGGACTATGACGGCATCAACGAGATGGTCTTGGTCGATAAGGAGATCAAGGGTAAGCCGCGCAAGGCCCTGGTCCACTTCGACCGCAACGGCTTCGGCTACACCCTGGACCGCGTCACCGGCGAACTGCTGGTAGCCGAGAAGTTCGACCCGGCCGTGAACTGGGCGACCCACGTGGATATGGCGACCGGACGGCCGCAGGTCGTCGCCAAATACTCTACCGACCACAATGGTGAGGACGTGAACACCACCGGGGTCTGCCCGGCCGCCCTGGGCAGCAAGGACCAGCAGCCGTCCGCCTACTCTCCGCGCACCGGTCTGTTCTATGTCCCCACCAATCACGTCTGCATGGACTATGAGCCGTTCAAGGTCTCCTACACCGCGGGCCAACCCTACGTAGGCGCCACCCTGACCATGTATCCGGCCCCCGGCGGCACCACCCTGGGTAACTTCATCGCCTGGGACGCAGACAAGGGCAAGATCGTCTGGTCGGACCCCGAGCAGTTCTCGGTGTGGGGCGGGGCCCTGGCCACCGCCGGTGACGTGGTCTTCTACGGCACCCTGGAAGGCTATTTGAAAGCCGTCGACGCCAAGACAGGGAAGCAACTCTATAAGTTCAAGACCCCGTCCGGCATCATCGGCAATGTCCATACCTATACCCACAATGGCAAGCAGTATCTCGCCGTCCTGTCTGGTCTGGGTGGCTGGGCCGGCATCGGGATGGCCGCCGGCCTGACCGATCCCACCGCCGGTCTCGGTGCCGTGGGTGCCTATGCCTCATTGAGCGACTACACCCAATTGGGCGGTCAACTTACGGTGTTCTCGCTGCCGAACTGACCTGAACGGCCGCTCCCTGGGCCAGCCGGGGATGCGGCCATCCGAGCGGCGCCATTCAAGTCGGCTGCCCAAGGGGCGGCATCTTGGCGTCGGGCCATCGCGGCCCACCGCATCCAGCATCGAGACCTGCCATGAGACACGCCATGGGTAACCGGAAGGCTTTGAGCCTCACACTCCTCACCACGCTCACACTCGCGGGCGCCAGCGCCCTTTACGCCGCGGACTCCCCGCCCGCCAATGCCGCGACGGCCGATTACAAGGCATTCAAGTTCTCCGCCGACCACCCCTATTTTTTTCAGGACGGGAAGGTCGACTTCGGGACCTATAACGGCTTCCGCCGGTACCACTCGGAATGCCACGTCTGTCACGGACCCGCCGGCATGGGCAGCGCCTATGCGCCCGCTTTGATGAACTCAATGAAGGTACTGAATTTCGATCAGTTCGTGACCGTGGTCATCCAGGGCCGCAAAGGTCTCGACAACCGGGTCATGCCCTCCTTCGCCAGCAACCAGAACGTGCTGCCCTACATGAGCGACATCTACGCCTACCTGAAGGCGCGCTCCGACGGGGTCATCGACGTCGCCCGCCCGGCCAATTTCCCGAAGGCCAAACCGGACCCGAAGCCGGCGGCACCAGCACCCGCGGCCCAAGCCTCGGCGGCGACTCCCGCCAAGCCCTAGACGGATGGACACCGGGTACTGCTGTCTCTTGAAACGCACCCCCGCGCCATGCCATCACTGGTTCGGCGCACTGCGTGCACTCTGCTATCTTGCACCTCTGGCGATCCTTGTTACGGGTTCGCCGGTTCTGGGGGCAACCGATCACGAAGCCCGTTCCGGCCAGTATCTGACGGTCTGTGGAGACCCCAACAACCTGCCTTTCTCCAACCAGCAACTGGAAGGATTTGAGAACAAGATCGCCGAGCTGATCGCCGCCGGGTTGGACCGCCCGCTGCATTACCGTTGGTGGCCCCAAACCGTGGGATTCGTCCGCAATACGCTCCAGACCCGCTTGTGCGACCTGATCATGGGGATCAGCACGGTCAATGATCTGGTCCAGAATACTAATCCCTATTACAGGTCCGTCTACACCCTGGTCTATCGGCGCGACGCCGGTCTCAACCTCCAGAGTCTCAAGGATCCCGCCGCTAAGGGCCTGCGCATCGGAGTCGTGGCCGGAACTCCGCCCGTCAGCCTGCTCACGCGTTACGACCTGCTGGGGCAGACCCGCTCTTATGAACGGGCCGTCGACACCCGACTCTACGCCCCCGCCCGTGATGCCGTGGAAGACGTCGCCCGGGGTCAGTTGGATTTGGCGGTTATCTGGGGACCGATTGCGGGCGATGCAGCGCGGAAGCAGCCTGTCCCCCTGACCCTGGTGCCGCTGCCCGCGGAAGAGGATGGTATCCCGCTGGCCTTCAGCATTTCTCTGGGCATCCGTCCTCGTGAAACAGCCTGGAAACACGAGTTGAACGCGCTGTTGGAACGGCTCGCGCCCCAAATCCTGACGATCCTTCAAAGTTACGGTGTACCGTTGCTGGACATGAATGATCAACTGATCGCACCGTGATAACCCACGTGGTGCTTAGATCGCTCCCGTGGGAGCGGCTTGCAGCCGCGATGCAGATCAGCGCGAAGCCAGCGGCGGCAACGGTGTTTACAGGTCGCACCCTGGGCGCAGGCCCGCGTCGCGCCCCCCCGCTCGCAGGCTGCTCCCACCGGGTCCGCCACCCGATCAATTGCCTCGCCCGCCGGCTCCTGGTGATGGGGCTGATCGCCCTGCCTACCGCTCCGTGCCGCACCGCTGAGCCCGCCCCGCTCTTCGACGCGGACGGTTACCGCGTCGACCAGTTTATCGCGTCCGTCCCTGCCACCGCCCCCGGCGCCACGACCGTAAACACCGGGGAGGTCGCGGCCCTGCGCGAGCACGGTCATGTCACCCTGATCGATGTCATGCCCGCGCCGCCAAAGCCCGCCGGTCTGGGGCCGACCGACCTCTGGCTGCCGCCGCCGCGGCTCAACATCCCAGGCTCGGTATGGCTCCCCAACATCGGCTATGGCCGACTCTCCGACGCGCTCACCGCTTACTGGCAACGCAATCTGGAACGTCTGACCGGGGGTGACCACGGCCACCGACTGATCGTCTATTGCCGTGCCGACTGCTGGATGTCCTGGAACGCCGCCAAGCGGCTGGCTGCCGCGGGCTACACCGCGGTCTACTGGTACCCCGACGGCGTCACCGGTTGGGAAGCGGCGGGGCTGCCGCTGGCGGTGAGCCGCCCGGTGCCGCCGGACTAAGGCGACCGCGACGATCGAGGTTGCTAACGCACACCCGCCGACCGCGGCAGCAAAAAAGCCAACCCGCCCAGCAGCAAGGTCGTGCCGAGCACGAACAGGTGCAGGTTGACCGCTCCGGCAAGCGCGACGCGGGGGTCCACCCCCAGGGGGACCAGGGCCGCGACCGCGGCCAGTTCATAGCTGCCGCTGCCGGCGATGCCGTGGAAGGGCAGGACGCTCGACAGTTCGGCCCCCATGACGCCGGCCATGACCCGCCAGAAATCGACCGGAACGAAATGCGCCAGCACGCTGGCGAAGGCGATGAACTTCAGCGTCCAGGTGACCGCCGTCCACAGATAGACCCGCACGATCCGCCAGGGGTCGCGCGGGGCCGCGGTGGCGACCGTGCGCACCAACTGCCTGGCGCGCCCGCCCCCGGCGAGCCGCGGCGAGGTCCCCGCGCGGCTGATCAGGACGAGCAGCGACAGTGCGCCGATCCAGGCCAGACCGGCCGCCCACCAGAACCAGCCGGGATCGCGCAAATACAGAATCAGGATGCCGATCAGACCCAGGAAGTGCATGTCCAGGATGCGGATCCACAGGAGCGCGGCACCGGCGTCCAGGACGCCGAAGCCGAAATAGCGGCGCATCAGCCAGGGGAAGACCAGTTCTCCGGTGCGCATCGGCAGCAGATTGTTGGCCGCATTGTGCAGGATGGTGAGCCGCAGCAGCGGCATGAACCGGCCGCGGAACCGCGGACTGAACCAGGCGGACACGCGCACCGCCCGCACGCCATAGCTCAGTGCCGCGAGCAGGACGAGCCAGGCGATCAGCGTCGGGGAGAAGGCGCGCCAAGGGGCGAGCAGCGGCCCCCAGCCGACGGTGTAATGGACCGCGGCGATCAGCGCGGCGAGCAGTCCGGCGCCAATGGCCCAATCCCGCGGCCGGCCGAGTCGCAGCGTCGCCGCAGCGCCGTCAGGAGGCTGCCGCGACTCGCCTGGGGGGACGTCCTGACTCAGCGGCGCCGTTGTTTCGGCGGATAAATCGGCGGCTCGCCCGGCGGGCGGGTCTTGAAGCGGCGATGCACCCAAAAATATTGCTCCGGCATGGTGTGAATCCGCGCCTCGATCACCTGGTTCATCCGGGCGGCATCGGCCTGCGGGTCACCACTCGGGAAGGGCGTGAGGGGCGGATCGAAGATCAGTTCCAGCCCCTGGCCCCAGGGCAGATAGCGCGCGAAAGTCGGGATCACCAGGGCGCCGCTCATGGCGGCGAAGCGTCCAAGCATCGGGATCGTCGAAGCCGCCACCCCGCAGAAGGGCACGAACAGACCACGACGCCCGGCATCCTGATCCGGCAGGTAAAAGAAAGGAATCCCCTGTTTGATGACGCGCAGCAGACCGCGCAAGTCATCGCTGCGCTCGATCGAGACACTGCCGTACTGGCGCCGCGCCCGTTTGACCTGCCAATCCACCACCGGATCGCGGATCTTCTGATACATGTAGACCCCGGAATGAACCAAGCCGGTAAAAGCCGCCCCGCCCAGTTCCAGGCCCACGAAGTGCGGGACCAGCACGATCACCGGTCGCCCGGCGGCGATGCAGGCGTCGATGCACTCGCGGTTGCGGACGTGCACCAGTCGTCCCAGGCGCGCCCGCGAGATGCCCCACCCGACCCCCTGACTCAGGGCCGCGACCCCGAGCCAGCCGAAATGGGCGCGCAGCACGCGCTCGCGCTCCGTGGGCGCGGCAGCGGCGAGACAGAGCGCCAGATTGCGCCGTGCCACCTCGCGTCGATCCGGCGCAAGCAAATACCCGAGCCGCCCAAAGCCCTGGCCCAGGGCCCAGAGCAGCGGGAACGGCAGGCGCCCCAGCGCATAGACGAGACCGACCACCAGCCAACTCGGCCAGTGGCGGGGGTGCCAGAGTCCGTTGCCATCACCTATCGCGTGCGTACCTGACATCTGAACAGCGTCGTTGCAAACTCTTATTCGAACATGGCCTCGTCGATCCGCGCCACATAGGGCAGCCCGGCAAGGGCGTGGAGTATCTCCCGAAACCGGTCCTGATGGGTATTGCCGAGCACCAGGATCTGGCCGGACGTGCAGCCGATGCGCCCGCGACTGCCCGGATGGAAGCGGGCGCTGGGGTCGATGGCGGCCACCGCAGCGCGGTACTCGGGGCCATCCGGAATGCAGAACTCATAGTCCAGGGCGCGCAGGCCAGCGGGCGGACCCTGGAGCCCGGACGCGTTCAACCGATTCAGGTCGAAACCGATCAGCGCCCCGGCGGTGGCGCCCTCCCCCGCCGCCGCGCTGCCGAGCAGCAGACTCAGCACCAAGCCAACGCACACTCGGCGCCGACACGATAAGTCACTCTGTCGCGTTTGGGAACCGTTCAGGAATAAGCGATGCACATCCATTCGGGAGCGCCTTTGGTTTCTCGGTCGTTGTCGTTTGCCTAAACCGCGATCAGCGCGAAAAACGTATTTTTCATGGTGTTGTTGGCCTTGGGGATTTCACCAGCCTCGGTTGCGATGCGGCTTAAAATTATATATTTTCTAGAAATGTAAACCGCGCCAGCTTCAGTAATCGTCGAGTTCGCCGGGGCCGATCCCATCCAAAAACATCGCATACCGCGCTGGGCGCGGTTTAACGCTCAAACTTGTAGAAAATATCCCCGCCCGGATTTTCGCCGGTCTCGGTCTGAAGTTCGATATTGCGGCTCCAGTCATAGCGTAGCTTCACCGCGTCCTTGCGGTCGCCGATACCGCTCTCGTATTCCACGAACAGCTTGGGCGCCACATAGGTCCCGACCGACACCGACTGGTCCTCCGGACCCGAATCGCTGCGGGGTGCGATCCCGGTCAACAGGTACTTGGTGATCTCCGCCTGGCTCAGGTTCGGATTACTGTCCGAGAAGAAGGCGAGTTTCGGCTTGCGGATGTTCCCGAGAACCCGCACGCCGGCGCTGGCGCTGCCGCTCTCGCGCTGGGCCTGGAGCAGCAGACCCGGATTGCCGATGGGCGTCATGGCATAGACCAACCGCCCCTGCTCGATCGTCAGGGGGGCGCCGATTTCGGCGCCCAGACCGAACCCGGCGGAGAAACGGTAGATCCCGTCCACGATCGCCAGTTGGCCATCCCCCAGCATCTCCTTGCCCGGGGCCTGCACCACCCGCAGGTCGCCGGCCAGCCGACCGCGCACCCCAAAGGCGTCGAGCGTCACGTTGTCGCCGAGCTTCAGACGCAGATCGATGTCGATCGGAAACGGTGGCTTTGCAGTACCGGCCTGATCGACCAACACCACATCCGGTGACGCCGAGACCGTGCCCGCCGGGATGGCGCGCGGCCGGATACGCGCCTCGGGGACACTGATCTCACCCGAGACGCGGGCGCCCGGCGGTGTCAGATCGACCTGGATACGCGGCGAAACCAGGGCGAAATACTCTTTGGTGTCGGCCACCTTGAGCCGATCACCCGCGATCAGGAAGCGGCCGGCCAGACCCATGGGGCCCAGCCGCGCATCACCGCTCAGCTCCAGCCGTCCACCGCCGATCTGCCCCTGACCCTGAAGATCGATGCGATCCATGGTCGGAGCCAGGAGATTGATGTTCAGATCGGCGACCTTGAGCCCGATCAGCGGCACCTCGGCGCCGAACTTGCGCAGTGCCGCGTCCCCTTTGACCCCGGGTTTGCCGAGGGTTCCACCCAACGTCAGATCAGCAGCGATGCTCCCGCTCACGCCGGTCAGGTCCGGCACCAACCGGGCCAGGCGCGCCAGCCCGTCAATCTTGGCCTTGAGGCCGCCGCGCAGCGGCTGATCCGGACGCGCCGGATGGTCCAGCCGCCAGCCCGGCAACTCCGCCGACGCGCTGACCTCGCCCAACCCCTTGAGCGGCAGCGCGAGACGCCCACCCAGACCCTTGGTTCCCGCGTCCAGGGTCAGGCGGGTCTTGGAGAAATCCAGCACCTCCGATCGGGCTGCGCCCAGGATCAGGCGGATGCGCCCGTCGGGAACCGCAGCGACCAGATTGCCGGTCAGTACCGGACCCGAAGCCTGGAAACGGCCCTTGATCTGCGCCGCGCCCTCGGCGCTCTGGTTCGCGGACAACAGGCCCTCGAACAGCTCGAACCCGAGCTTGTCCAGATCGATATCCGCCGTCCACTGGCCCGCCGCGGTCTGGTTAAAGCCGACACAGCCCCCCGAACCCTTGCCGTTGCGCAGACACAGAGGTCCGGCAGCGATCCTGGGGCCGGCGAGCACAACCGGCATGGTCTTCTGCAAACGCCAGTTGCCATAGGGCTGATTGTCCAGATCGAGCCGGGTCAGCGCCCCCTGGTAGGCACCCTGGTCCTTGAGTCCGCCCACGGCCTCCAGCCGGACCGCCAGCGGCTCGCCCGTCAAGACGACGCTCAGGCGATGGCTCGGCATGCTACCGTCGCCGCGCACCTTGAGACTGTCCCACCGCAAGGCCCCAACCGCCAGGCCGGTTCCATCGAGTTCGATTTTGAGCGGACCCGTGGGGGTCAATGCCAAATCCAGGTTCCCGGTCAAACCGGCCATGCGCTGGCCAGCCGCTTCGACGTCCTTGGCGCTCAGGTCCATCCGCACCCGCGGGGCCTGCACCGTCCCCGCGACCTGGCCCTTGGCCTGGAAGCTGCCCTTGGCCTGCGGCAGCAGACTGGCCAGATCCGGCGAGGCGAGTTCGAAACGCAGGTCGAGTGTCTCGCCCGCCACGGTGCCGTCAACCCGCGCCATGCTGGGACCCGAGGACGCGGTGAAGCCCGCCACGCGCAACGTCCCCGCGGCCATGCTGACCTGGCCGGTCGCGGCGATGGGATAACCCCGCAGATTGCCCTGCACGCCCTCCAGCGCCGCCGTGAGGTTTGGCCCCTTGGCCTCCAGGGTGCCCTGCGCCCTGATCCGGCCGTCGATGCGGCCCGGCCACGCGGACGCATAGGCGCCGGGATTGATCCCGCCGGCCGTCAGATCCGCCTCCCAGGTGACCTGGGGATCCCAGCCGACGCGGGCGCGGCCCTCGATGCGGCCCTGCAGGGCATCCAACCGCAGGGTCTCGATCACGGTGCCCTGACCATCGCCCGTGCCGCCGACGGACAGCCGCGCGGGCGGCAGCCCTGGCCCCTGGGAACTGGCCAGCAGGTCATAGCCGAAACGGTTGAGCCCGCCTTTGCTATCCAGTGCGAGACTGATCCGGTCATCCAGCCCCGGAGCCAGGCCGGCCGGGTTCAGGTCCTGGCCGCGCAGCTTCAGGTCCCAGGCGAGCGCAGGTGCCCAGGCGAGGTCGCCGCTGACCTCCAGGGTGCCGCCCAGGGTCTTCAGCACTAATGCGGCGATGCGGGTGCCCGCGGCGGTCCCGCTGCCCTTGAGGTCGAGTTCGGTCGCCGGGAACCCGGGGCCTTCGGCCGCGGCCGCGACGGCGTAGTCATAGGCATCGAAGGTGCCTGATGCGTCCAACCGGCCGCGCGGGGCCGCGGCTACCAAAGTGCCGGAGAGCGGCCAGCGCAGCCGCTCCCAAGCACCCTTGAGCTGGAAGCTGCCGGGGTTCGGTTTGAGGTCCAGGCCACCCGCGGCCTTGAACACCGCCCCGGAAACCGACTCATGCAGTTGCAGCGTGCGCAGCGCCAGCGCCCGGTTTTTCCAGACTGCGTCCAGTTCCATCTGGAGTCGGCCGAAGTCAGGCAGGTTCAGCGCCTGGGCCTCCAGCGTGCCGGTCAGGGTCGCGGCATCCAGGTCACCGCGGGTCTCCAGGCGCCCGCGCACCGCCACCTCCGGGGCTCCCGCCTGAAAGTCCGGCACCCGCACGTCCTTGATCTGGAGCAGGCCCTCCCAGTTCGGCCGCCCGAGCAAATCCTGGACCTGGGCATCCAGTTCGACCTGCGCAGAGCCGTCCAGGTCGACCAGCATGACCAGCCGCTTGAAGTCGCCGCTGAGCTGGCCCCGACCCTTGATCCGCGCCGTCGGCGCCAGGCTCAGATCCCAGTCCAGGCGCAAGTCCAGTGGATACGCGTCCCGCAATTCCATCCGGCCCTCGACACGCGCCGCGAGCCGGGGTTCCGGCAGGTCGAGTTCCAACCGCAGGAGGTCCAAGTCACTGCCCGCGAGCCCCCCTGCCAGCAGGGCGCGGTCCACGACAAAAACAGGCACCGCGCTCCCCCGCTGCAGCACCCGCAGCCGCTCCACCAGGACCTCGTCGATCGCGATCCGAATCGGCAGGCCAATCTGCGGCAACGCAATCGGTTGTGGCTCCCGCTCCTGGCCGGGGACGGTGACGATATCCAGGTCGCGCGCCACCAGCCGGGCGACCCGCAAGGTGCCGCCGAAAACGCTCAGCGGCGACCAGTCCAGATCGAGACTGCCCAACCGCAGATCCAGGTCGGTGAGATGCACCTCCAGATCCTCCAGATGCAGCCGCCCCAGGACCCGACCCTCCACCTTGCCGACACGGATCACGCCGGTGGCCAGATCCTGGGCGAGCCCGAGCGCGGCACGCAGGCCCGGCTGGGTGCCGAGCACCAGCAGCAACACCACCAGCACCACCAGGACAAGTTGGAAGAACAAGCCGCCGAGCAGGCGCAGCGAGCGGATCAGCGGACGGCGCCGTCGGTCCGCCGGCGCCACCGTCCGCGGGGACGGGTCAGTTGCGGCTGCGGCGATCTGGATCCCGTCAGACATGGGCGCTAACCCGGTGATCGGTGTCCAAGGCTCAAGGCTCCAACCCCAGGGCACGCAACCGCGCGGCCAACTGCTCGGCACGCGCGTGCTCCTGCTCGGCGCGGGCTCGCTCCTGCTCGGCACGGGCACGCTCCTGCTCGGCACGGGCACTCTCCTGCTCGGCACGGGCACGCTCCTGCTCCGCACGAGCACGCTCCTGCTCGACACTGTCACGCGCCGACTGCGCTTGCGCGGCCTCGTGCTCAGCCTTGGCGGTCGCCTGCGCGGCACGCGCCGCCTCATCACGCAGCCGCGCGGCCAACTCGACCGAGGTCAAGAACGGCTGCCCCTGCGGATCGAAGATCTCCAGCGTCTCGCCGCTCAATGCAAAGCGGATACCCAGCCGCGGGCTGACCCAGCCCTTCAAGTGGGACATCCGCCGCAGCCGTCCCTCCTGGCGCAGCCAAACCTCCAGCGTGTTGGGCGAAGGATCATAGACGTAGTACTCCTCAACCCCATAGGCATCATAGAAGGCCAGTTTGTCTGCCATCTCCTTGACGCTGTTGGCCGGAGAGAGGACCTCGAAGACCACCTGCGGGGCAATACCGCCCTCTTCCCACTGTTTGTAAGAGCCGCGGCGACCCTTGGGCCGGCCAACGACGACCATCACGTCCGGGGCCACGGGCCCGGTGATCCGGCGCTCAGGAACCGGGTACCAGAAGAGATCCCCGGCGATGAAGACATTCGGGTCCTGCGCAAAGAGGATCTCGAGATTCTCCTTGATCTTGACCAGCCACTCATACTGCTCGGTGTTCTCCGCCATGGGCTCGCCGTCGCTCTCCGGATAGGGATCGTCGGGGTCGAAATGTGCGAGAGGATTCATCGCTACGGTCCTCCTCTAGGGTGGGCATCAGTCGGCAGTGTAACCAAGCCGGCCGCGATCGGCACGCCGCCGCGCCGCAGCCCAAGGCTTCGACCTTGGCGCCCGCGCGCAAGCGGTATCCGTGAACGATGACGCGGCTAAGCCGCTGTTTCGGACCTCACCCGGCGCGACACCTTGATCGTCGCAAGTGAGGCGATGCCATCCACCTCAAGCTCCGGACTCAGATTGGGCCTCAGCCCACGCGGCTGGCGCGGATGAGGCGCAAACCCCTCGCCGACCCGCGCCAAGTCGGCCTTGCTGCTGCTGTAATAGCGTGCCGCCTGAAGCGTTTTCGGCAGATTCTTCAGCACATGCCACAGGCTCCAGCGATGTTGCCACAGGCGTCGCGAGAAGCGCCGTCGATAGCCCTTGCTATCATAGAATCGACGGACCTGCGTGTTATAGAGTGCGTCCATTTCCACTCGCGAAGCGAAGCCCTTCGGCAGGTAGACAAAGTTGAGACAGTTCATCAGCCGCCAGTCTTCGTTGAACTCGCCCGATTCACCTCCGACGCAGTCATCCCAGATCGGCGCCCCATACATGGGACTAAACTTGCTCATATTCATTTCGTCGAGATCGAGCGACAGCATGTAATCGCTGGTCGCGGCGATCGTTTCCGGTGTCTCGCCGGGCAGCCCAAAGATGAATAGTCCTTTTGGCCTCGATCAAGATTCCGGCCGCTTGGGCTCGCCGGGTGCGTAGTCAGGCCATCCTGGCCGGACACCGTCAGGGCTGGAAGCCCTGACTACGCATGCCGTTGGCCGGGGTTACGATCAAGGCCGTCCTTTTGCCCGCAGCCCCGCGGCGTGAATCTGCTCGACCGTCTTACGGACGCTGTCCAGGCTGACGCCGGCCTTATGCCGCTCCATCATGCCCGGATCGGCCGACTCAATCCCCATGGACACCATCAATGCACCAGCGCGCTTGAGCAGACACAACAACTCGTCCGACGTGTGGCCGGTGCGCACCGCGCAGTTGAAATCCATGCCGAGGGGTTTCGCGATCAGCTTTTCACATAAATCCGTCACGCGCTTGCGTTGTGCGGTGAAAAGGTCGTCGTAGAAATTGATATGGCGGACACCGAAACGGTCACGCAGGTACTTCATGTGCGCATAGACGTAATCCGCAGAATTCGTCTTGTACAAGCGCTCAAACACCGTGCGATCACAGAACGAGCACGTGTAAGGGCAGCCGCGGGAGGTGACCATGGTCGCGCCATACCGCTTGACGTAGGAAAACAGTGGCAGATGGTAACCGCGGGGGAAACCGGCGAGTTTTTCGTAAGCGGGGAAAGGCAGATCGTCGAGATCGAGGATGCGCTGGCGCCGGGGGTTGGAAACGATGTCCTCGCCGCTGCGATAGCAGAGATTGGCGATCGCGCGTGGATCCCGGTGCTCGGCCAGGTCCAGCATCGTCCCCTCGCCTTCGCCGATGCACAGATAATCGATTTCCGGAAAGTGTCGCAGCAGCGCTGCGCCAATCGAGGAAACGTGCACATTGCCGAACACGATTCGAACCTGCGGACGTTTCGCCTTGACCCGCGCCGCGATCTCGAAGGCATCCATGAAGCCCGAGGTCGTGACCGAAAAGCCGACCAGTTCGGGGTTCGTCGCCAACACGATCGCGGCATTGGCGTCGATCGAAGCGGGCGCGCCGGGGCCGAGACAATCGTGTACAGCACATGGGTGACCATGCTGTTCCAGCCATGCCGCCAGTTGCAGGATGCCCAACGGCGCCATGCGATTCGCCAGCAGCGAGAAATCCGGCTGACCGGGTACGAAATTGAATCCGGCCGGGTGAACAAGGGTGATTCTCATTTATTTTCAATAACTTGATTTCATCCAAAAACACCGGGAAAAGGTCCGCCTGGACCGGCAGCCACCAACCGAAGAACAGCCGTAGCGCGCACGCGGGAGTTTAGGCCGCACAAATTATCGAGTAAACTGTCAGTAACGATTTTGGGTACGAAACGGCGGACACCTGTCGCGCCCGGGATCAGGCAACCGTCAATCGGCGCGGAAATAAAAAGCCCAATGATCGCTAAGATATAGTTTACAAAGGCCAGGGACGCCTGATCTTTGCCGACGGATCGATCGGCGATTTTTTGCAACGGACATTTGATCTGGATTATCCACAATGCGAACGAATCGGGATATCGCTAACCCACGGCTCGGCGCGGGCTCGCACTGCTGGCCCTGCGCCAAGGGCGTTTGGCTCGATCTCACGTAAGCTGCGAAATCACCATGTCTGAAGCCAATCGTGAACTGCAAAGCGAGGTCGCCCGACTTATTGTCGATGCCCTCAATCTCGACATCAAGCCCGAAGCGATTCAATCCGAGGCCCGCCTATACGGCGAGGGAATGGGCCTCGATTCCATCGACATTCTGGAAGTGGCCCTGGCCGTATCCAAGCACTTCGGCTTTCAGTTGCGTACGGATAATGCGGACAATGTCCGAATTTTCAATTCTCTGCGCAGTCTCACGGAGCACATTGCGGCGGCCCGGACAAAATGAGCCTTACCCCAGCCTGCGCGGCCCGGCGGACCCTGATCGCCGCCGGGGTTATCGCTTATCCGGTACTGGCGTATTACAGCACCACCCCGGAGGCGGTCAATACCGTTCCGGCGCTGGGTCTCACTATCTCCCTGACGCCCGTGCTGGCGCTACTTACGTGGTTGGCCTGGCGTTCGCCCCGGCGGGTTGCCATGCTTGCGCTTTGCGTCGCGGTAGGGTGCCTGCTATGGCGGTACCGGGACACGCTGGAAGGCAATGTCGGCTGGGTCTATTTTATCCAGCATGCCGGCACTTACGTTCTGCTGGGCGCTGTGTTTGGCATGACTCTGATGCGCGGGCGGCACCCCCTGTGCACCCGTTGTGCACAAGCGCTACGCGGTCATCTCAGCCCGGAGGTGGCCCGCTACACGCGCTACGTCACACTGGCTTGGACGCTGTTTTTTCTAGGCATCAGCCTGATGTCCACGCTTCTGTTCTTCTTCTGCAGCATGGATGTCTGGTCGGTTTTCGCTAATTTTCTGACACTGCCACTGATGGCGCTCATGTTTGTCGCTGAGCATCTGGTGCGCCTGCGCAAGTTGCCATACTTGGAACGCCACACCATCATGGATAGCATCCGCGCCTTCCGCAACATCCCCGAGGCAAGCCCCGGCGTGTCCCTTCGTCCCCGTTGAACCACCATTGCATCCGAGCATGTCGACACTGCCGCTGATTGCCCATCACAGCCCTGATGCCATCGTGGCCTGGCGCGACAGCCGTCCGATCAGCGCCCGGCAGTTTCTCAGTGATGTTGATCAGGTGGCCGGATTGCTGCCCGCGGGGCGGAGTGTGCTCAACCTGTGCCGCGACCAGTACCATTTTGCCGTGGCCCTGGCGGCGTGCATCGTCAGCGACCGGGTCAGCCTGTTGCCGTCCACGCACACCCCGGAAATGGTCCGGCAGATGCGACACATCGCCCTGGATGTTTTTTGTATTGCCGACCAGGATGCGGGCGGTGTCGACTTGCCCGTCTTCCACTATCCCGACCGGATGCCGACGTCCGCTGCTGACCGGATGATCCCCAACATCGATTGCGAACAGGTCATCGCGCAGGTGTTTACGTCCGGATCCACGGGCGTACCCGAGCCCCATCTCAAACGCTGGGGCAGCCTGGTGCGCAGCGTGCGTGCGGAGGCGCAACAGCTAGGTGTCACCGCCGGCTACGCCACGCTCGGAACCGTGCCGGCCCAGCACATGTATGGTCTGGAATCCACCTTACTGATGCCCCTGCAGAGCGGTGGCTCGCTGCATGCCACACGCCCCTTTTATCCAGCCGATATCTGCGCGGCACTGGCGGCCCTGCCCCGGCCGCGGTTGTTGGTCACGACGCCCTACCACCTGCGGACATTGCTGGCGGAATCAGGCGCCGTGCCGGCCGCGGACCTGCTGCTGTCCGCCACCGCGCCGCTCGCGCGCGACTTGGCGGTCGAGGCCGAGACCCGTTTCGCAGCCCCTTTGTTCGAGATTTACGGCTGCACCGAGACCGGCCAGATTGCCTCCCGACGCACCACCCGTGGTGCCGCCTGGCAGACCTTCGCGGACGTCCACCTGCGTTGCGAAGGGGAGACCGTCTGGGCCGAGGGCGGGCCCGTCACGAGGCCGACACCGCTGAGCGACATCATTGAGTTGGTAGACGCGGACCCGACCCGTTTCCTGCTCCACGGCCGCCATGCCGAAGTCGTCAATATCGCCGGCAAACGGACCTCGCTCGGTTATCTCAATTACCATCTCAACGCCATCACGGGGGTGCTGGACGGCGCTTTTCTCCAACCGCCCGAAGGCGATGATCACGCGACGGGCGGCATCCGCCGCCTGATTGCTCTGGTGGTGGCACCGGAGTTGACGCCGACAGCCCTCATGCAGGCGCTGCGCGAACGCATCGACCCGGTCTTTCTCCCCCGACCGCTGCTGTTCGTGGATGCGCTGCCGCGTAATGCCGCCGGGAAACTGCCGGACCACGCGACCCAGGCGCTTCTGGCACGCTTGCAATCACCGACGACAACTGACCTCCAGACATGACGGATGTCAGCCTGCCGCTTTCAATCGCTGCCGATCATCCGGCCTATGCCGGTCACTTTCCCGGCCGGCCGATTCTGCCGGGCGCGGTGCTGCTGGACGAGGCCCTCCATGCCCTGGCCGCACAGCAGGGGTGCGAGGCGGCCGTCGGTCAGATCAAATCGGCGAAGTTTCCGAGCCCGGTTCAACCGGGACAGCCGCTCTGCCTCAACTATGCCGCGACGGCACCAGGCGTGTTCCGCTTCGCGGTCCTGGCTGGCGGGCGGCTGGCAGCCAGCGGCGTCATGACCTTCGCGGCGACTGGCCAGGGAGCTGAGACCGCGTGATCCCTCCCGACCTCGCGCGCCAAGCCGAATGGGCGCGACGCCAGGAACGCAGCAACATGGCCATGCTGCGCGTGATGACCTGGATCTCGCTGCAGCTGGGGCGCCGCATCGCGCGCGGACTGCTGTTCGGCATCAGTTTCTACTTCCTTTTATTTGCCTCGGCCGCACGACAGGCCTCCCACGCCTATCTGCGGCGCGCCCTGGGGCGGGCACCACGGCTGCGCGAACTGTTTTGGCACTTTCACACCTTCGCCACCTGCACCCACGACCGCGTTTACCTGCTCAACGACCGCTTGGATCTCTTCGATATCCAAGTGCATGGCGCAGCGGCGCTCGAGGCGGTGCTTGCCGCCGGTCATGGCGCCTTCCTGATCGGCGCCCACCTGGGCAGCTTCGAGGTGGTGCGCGCGGTCGGTCGGCAGCGGCTGGGGCGACGGGTGACCATGGTCATGTACGAGAATAATGCGATCAAGATCAACGCTGCCTTAGCGGCCATCAACCCTGCGGCAGTGCAGGAAATCATCCCCCTTGGGCAACTCGATTCCATGCTCCAGGTGCGCGCCCGGCTGGACGAGGGTATGGTGCTGGGTGTCTTGGGTGATCGCACCTTGGACCGTGACCCCGTCCTACCGGTGAAATTTCTCGGTGAAACAGCCAACTTTCCTCGCGGTCCCATGCGCCTGGCGGCCGCGCTAGAATGTCCGGTGCTCTTCCTGACGGGCTTGCATCTGGGCGGCAACCGCTACGCCATCCATTTTGAGCCGCTGGCGGATTTCACGGGCATTGAGCGCAAAGGGCGCGATGCGGCCATCCGTGAGGCGCTCGCCGCCTATGCCGCCACGCTCGAGCGGCATTGTCGTGGCGCGCCGTTCAACTGGTTTAATTTCTTCGATTTCTGGCGCGGACCCGCGGGTGGCGGGCGCGATGCCGCATGATGCGGGATAGGCAGCGCTGGGGCGGGGGGGTGATCCTCAGCATTTTTTTGCTCGGATTCCAGCTGTTGACGTTGGCCGCCCAATTCACTGTCGCCGAACTCATGAGCGCATTCGCCGACAATACGTATGGGACAGTCTCCTTCACCGAGAAGAAGTACATTTCCATCTTGGACCTACCGGTGGAGTCGTCCGGCGAACTGCTGTTCGTCCCCCCCGCCCGCCTGGAGAAACGCACACTCAAGCCGAAGGCGGAAACCCTGGTGCTGGATGGCGATGCCCTCACCATTGAGCGACAGGCCCAGAAACATACGCTGCAACTCAAGGATTATCCGGAGATGGCAGCGATGATCGTGGGCATCCGCGCCACGCTGGCCGGCGACCGCGAGGCACTGGAGCAAGTCTATCACCTCGACCTCGAAGGCAGTCGTGACCGCTGGACGCTGATGCTGACGCCGCTGGCCGCCCGCGTGGCCTTCGTGCTCGCCCGCATCCGCATCGACGGGACCCGGAATGAAGTACGCACGGTCGAGATCGTACTGGCCGACGGCGATCGTTCGGTCATGAGCGTCAGCAAGAGCGCTGCGCCATGAGGCGAGCTGGCAGTGTCGCGGTCACGCTCTGGCTGGTGTTGCTATCGGCGTGTCTGTGGATGGTGATGCGGACGCATTACACGGCCGACTTGTCCGCCTTTTTGCCGCGAACCCCGACCCAGGAACAGCAACTACTCATCGATCAACTGAAATCCGGCATCGCATCCCGTCTGATTTTGATCGGCATTGAGGGGGGCGACCAAGCCGGTCGGGCGCGTGTGTCGCGCGATCTGGCCGCTCGCCTTCGCGCTGACTCCCAATTTCTGCACATTGCCAACGGTGAGTTCCTGGGCCTTGAGCGTGATACCCAAGTCTTGCTGGAGAACCGCTATCTGTTGAGCCCGGCAATGAATGCCGATCGTTTCACGGTGGCCGGCCTGCGCCAGGGCGTCGCGGACCACATCGACCTGCTTGCCTCCTCGGGCGGGCTGCTCAGCAAGGGATTGCTGCCGCGCGACCCCACCGGTGAGTTCATGCAGTTGCTGGATGCCATGGCAAGCGGTCAGCGACCGCAAACAGTCGACGGCGTCTGGTTTTCGCGCGACGGTCAGCGGGCCCTGCTCCTGGCCCGCACCCGTGCCGAAGGGGCGGACACGAACGGGCAGTCCATGGCGGTCGAGGCCGTCCGTAGCGCCTTTGCGACGGTGTCACCGCCGCCAGGCATGTCGCTGGCGCTGACCGGCCCCGGCCCCTTCTCGGTGACGGCACGCGCCACCATCAAACGCGACGTGCTCGCGCTCTCCGGTGTCGGCAGCCTGATCATTATCAGCCTGCTGCTCCTGGTCTACCGTTCGCCCATCGCGTTGCTGCTGGGCATGTTGCCGGTACTGTCAGGCGCGGTGGCCGGCATCGCGGCGGTGAGTCTCGCATTTGGCATGGTGCATGGGATCACGCTCGGTTTTGGCATCGCGCTCATCGGCGAGGCGGTGGACTATTCCACCTACCTCCTCATTCAGTCCGAACAGACGAACAGCACAACCAGCAAGACCCGGAGCCACTGGAACGCGGCCTTCTGGCCGACAATCCGCATCGGCGTGCTGACCTCCGTCATCGGCTTTGCCTCACTGCTCGCTTCCAGCTTCCCCGGCCTTTCCCAACTGGGCCTTTTTTCGATCACCGGCCTGGTCACCGCCGCCCTGGTGACCCGCTTCGTCCTGCCGACCCTGCTGCCTCGTGACCTGCGCGTGCGCGATCTCACGGCCGCAGGCCGCCACCTGCAGGTCTGGGTTGAATGGGCTGGCCGGTTGCGCGGACCTGTCCTGGTCTTGTTCATTGCCGCCTGTAGCGTGCTGCTGGCGAAGCATGACGACCTGTGGAACCGGGAGTTGGCGGCCTTGAACCCGGTGTCTGATGCCGACCAGGCCCTCGACATGGCGATGCGCGCCGACCTGGGCGCCCCGGACGTGCGCTATCTGGTCGTCGTGACCGCAAACGATCGCGAGACGGCGCTCGCCACCAGCGAAGGTGTGGCGAGCGCGCTGCAGCGGCTGGAAGGGGCTGGCACGATCACGGGTTTCGAGAGTCCCGCCGCCTATCTGCCCAGCCAGGCGCGCCAGCGCCAGCGCCAGGCCAACCTGCCGCCCGACGCCGAACTGCGTTGGCGGTTCCAGGCGGCCATTGCCGAACTGCCGCTGAAGGCAGATCGCTTCGATCCGTTTTTTGCGGATGTGGCGAAGGCGCGCGGCCAGGCGCCCTTGACCCCGGACGATATCCAGGGAACCGCACTGGCAGAGGGCGTCGATGCCCTGCTGATGCAGTCGGGGGGGCGCTGGACCGCCTTACTACCGCTACGCATCGCGGCCACTGACAGCCTCGACCCGCGGGACATGCGACTGATGCTTGCGCAAACCGGCCTGTCAGGGGTCTACTTCATTGATCTTAAAGGCGCGGTCGACCAGCTTTACGAGGGCTATCTGCACGAGGCCATCCTGTTGTCACTTGCGGGTTTGGCCGCGATCTTCGGCCTGCTCTTCGTTGCCACCCGATCCCCCGGCCGCGTGTTCCGCATCGCCGCCCCGCTGGTAGTCGCCGTGGCCGTCACCATCGCCGGCCTGGTGCTGGCCGGTCAGCAACTCACCATCCTGCACTTGGTGGGCATGCTGCTGGTCGTGGCGATCGGCTCCAACTACGCCCTGTTCTTCGACCAGGGGGCTGTTGAAGGGAGCATGTCGCCGCGCGTCCTGGCGTCCATCCTGGTCGCTGTCGGCACGACGGTGGCCGGTTTCGGCATTCTGGCCTTTTCCACTGTACCGGTGCTCAGCGCGGTCGGCTGCACGGTCGGTCCGGGCGCGCTGCTCGCCCTGGCGTTTTCCGCCATCCTGACGCGGCGCACATGACGGTGCCGCCGCCGGTCCACGCGCCGCGCCATTGGCGCCCCACCCCGCTCTTGCAGGCGACGTTCGCGCTACACGCCGGGGCCTTGGGGTTGCTCGCGCTGCAACCGGGGTTGTGGCCCTGGAGTTTGGGTGCCTTGGCCGCCAACCACCTGTCGCTGACCGCGGTCGGCCTCTGGCCGCGCAGCCGCGGCCTTGGCCCCAACTGGGTGCGACTGCCGCCGACAGCGGCCGGGCAGGTCGCGATCACCATTGATGATGGCCCCGATCCGAAGGTCACGCCGGCGGTGCTCGACCTGCTCGACCACTTCGACGCCCGTGCCAACTTTTTTTGCATCGGTGCGATGGCGCAACGCTACCCCGACCTGTGCCGGGAGATCGTTCGCCGGGGTCATGCCGTGGAAAATCACAGCCAGCATCATGATCACCACTTCGCCATCCTCGGGCCGCGCCGGATGGCGCGCGAGATCGCAGCCGGCCAGGACAGCCTGGCCGCTGTCACCGGCCAGCGGCCCTGTTTCTTTCGGCCCACGGCGGGCCTGCGCAGTCCCTTTCTGGAACCCATCCTGGCCCGGCATGGCCTCTATCTGGCCAGTTGGACCCGCCGCGGCTACGACACCCGCAACCGGGATGCGGATGACGTGGTCCGTCGCTTAACCCATGATCTCGCCGCCGGCGACATCCTGCTGCTGCATGACGGCAACGCGGCCCGCACCGCGGCCGGTCAGCCGGTGATCCTGGTCGCGCTGCCCCAGGTGCTGGACAGGGCAGCGGCCAAAGGCCTCAAAACGGTCACCTTGCGCTCCACCCTGGACAGGCCCCCGCGATGACGCTCAGCCCCGAGACCCTGCGCAAACGCCTCATCGACCAGGCCAGCGGCCCTTACCGGGCGGTCGGACGGTTTCCCTACCATTTCGCGCGCGGTAAGCTCCGCCGCGATCCGGTGTTCGTTGGTCTGTTGAAGCGCGGACTCTTCCCCGACAACGCCCGCATTCTTGATTTGGGCTGCGGCCAGGGCCTGCTGGCGGCCTGGCTGCTTGCCGCCCGAAAACTGTATGATGCGGGTGAGTGGTCGGCGGACTGGCCCGCCCCCCCACGGGTAACCAGCCTCCGTGGCATCGATCTCTTGACGACTGATATACAACGCGCCCATCGTGCCTGCGGCCAGTGGGCCTGCTTCGAAGAAGGTGATATGCGGCATATGGACTTTGGCCAAGCTGACGTCGTGGTCATCATGGATGCTGCGCATTACGTTGATGAGTCGTCGCAGGACGACATCCTGCGACGGGTGCGTGCCGCGCTGCCGCCCAATGGCCTGTTGTTGACGCGCGTGGGAGACGCCGGCGGTGGCCTGAGGTTCCAACTGAGCCACTGGATCGATCGCACGGTGGCCTTGTTCCGCGGCATGGGCCACCTGCGCTTGTATCCGCGCCGCTTGCAGGATTGGATCCAGGCGCTGGAGGCGCTGGGTTTTCGTGTCGAGACCGCCCCCATGAATGGCCTTCTGCCTTTCGCTAACGTGATGCTGATTGCCCGGTTGGACGAAAGCGCCGGGGTAGGGAGATAAGTCAGTGCACGCTCAGACGGCCAATGGATCCCTCATGACGCCGGTGCGCCTTTCCCATTTCACTGCCAGCAGTTGCCTCGGCTGCGGACGCACAGCGACGCTGACGGCGTTACGTCAGCACCGCGGCGGCCTTGCTCCTTGTCGTTTCGAGACGGTAGACGATCTCGAAACACAAATCGGCGCGGTACCTCAGGTGGACGCTGTCGCTTTGCCCACCCCCTTGGCCGAGTATGAATGCCGCAACAACCGCCTGGCCTTGCTTGGCCTGCAACAGGACGACTTCAGCGCCGCCGTTGAGGACGCCATTGCCCGGTATGGCCCGCGGCGGGTGGGAATCCTGATCGGCACCAGCACTGCCGGCATTCTGCAGACCGAACAGGCTTACCGTCGCCGGGACCCGAACACCGGCGCTTTGCCGGACGACCTTGTCTATCAGACCACTCACAACACGTATTCGGTCGCAGCGTTCATTCGCTGTTATTTCCGCCTCGCCGGACCGGCGATGGTCGTCTCCACCGCCTGCTCGTCGAGTGCCAAAGTCTTCGCCTCAGCCGCCCGCATGCTGGCCGCCGGCGTCATCGATGCAGCCATCGTCGGCGGTGTGGACTCCCTGTGCCTGACGACGCTGTACGGCTTCAACTCGCTGGAGTTGCTTTCCGCCGAACCCTGCCGACCCTTTGATGTTGACCGCAAGGGCCTCTGTATCGGCGAGGCCGCGGCCTTTGTCCTGCTGGAGCGGCCGGGTTCCAGCCTCGACGCCGATACGGTGCTGCTGCTGGGCGCCGGCGAGTCCAGTGACGCCTATCACATGTCCGCGCCCCATCCCGACGGTCTTGGCGCTCAAATGGCCATGGCCGCGGCGCTCCGCTCGGCGGGCTTGCAGTCGACCGACATTGACTACATCAACCTGCACGGTACCGCGACGCCGAGCAACGATGCCGCTGAGGGTAAGGCCGTGGCAGCATTATTCGGCGACCGCACGCCATGCAGTTCAGTCAAGGGCGCGACCGGGCATACGTTGGGCGCCGCCGGCGGCTTAGAGGCTGTCATCAGCGCCTTGGCATTGCAAGACGGTTTCCTGCCCGGAGGTATCAATACCCGGCACCTCGATCCCGCCATTCCCATCCACTATCTGACCGCCAATAGCAATATTGTGCCGTCCAGGGTGATGAGCAATTCCTTCGGATTCGGCGGCACCAATTGCAGCCTGGTGTTCGGACGTTCAGGCTGACATGGCATCCACCACCACCCTCCGGGGTTGGATCGACGGGATCGGCGTGTTAGGCCCCGGCCTGAACACCTGGGCGCAGGCGCAGCCGATCCTGGCCGGCGCGGTCGTCTATCAGCCGCAGCCAGTACTCGTGCCGGCCGCGGCGGTGCTTCCCCCACCGGAACGTCGCCGCGTCGGTCTAGCCGCGAAGGTCGCACTGGCCGTGGCGCAGGAGGCCATCGCCAATGCCCGGCAGGATGCCGCAGCGCTCGCGGCCGTGTTCTCATCGTCCGGAGCGGATTGCGATAACTGCGATGCCATCTGTCAGGTGCTGGCGTCCGAGGATCGCCACATTTCCCCCACGCGCTTCCACAACTCGGTGCATAACGTCGCGGCCGGCTATTGGAGCATCGCCTCCGGCGCCATGACCCCAGCCACGGCGCTGTGCGCCTATGACGGCAGCTTCGGGGCCGGTTTGCTGGAGGCACTCACCCAGGTGGTCGTGGACGGCGTTGGCACCCTGCTGGTGACCTACGAGGTGCCTTATCCAGAGCCGCTGCACGCCAAGCGACCCCTTCCCTCAGCCTTCGGTCTGGCCTTGGTGTTGATGCCGCAGCCAGGCCCTCACTCCCTGGCGCACATTCAAGTCGACTTGGTCGAGGCACCCGCGGACCGGGTGACACTTGCGCAGCTCGAGGCTCTGCGCTGCCGGATCCCCTCGGCGCGCGGCCTGCCTCTGTTGCAAGTGCTGGCAGAAGGCCGTGGCGCGCGGGTGATTCTGGAATACCTGGACCCGCTCAACCTAGCCGTGGATGTCCTGCCATGCCGCTAGACTCCGCGTGGCTGCGTGCCCATCTCCCCCACCAAGGCACCATGTGCCTGTTGGACCGTATCGATACCTGGAACGCCCAGGGGATCCGCTGCACGGCGGTGAGCCATCGCGCCCCACAGAATCCCTTGCGCGCTCACGGCCGCTTGGGAGCCGTCTGCGGCATCGAATACGCGGTCCAGGCGATGGCTGCCCATGGTGCCCTGCTGGCTGCTCCCGCGGCGCCGCCCCGCGCCGGTTATCTCACCAGCGTGCGCGAGGTTGAACTGCATGTCGCGCGACTGGATGACATCGATGCCGAGCTGATCGTCGCGGCGGAACTCCTGTGCGGGAATGACAACACCGTCCTTTATGAGTTCAATGTTTCCACCTTGGGGAATCTGCTGCTGAGCGGTCGCGTCACAGTGGTGCTGGATGCGGCGAGACCGAGGACACAGACATGACACGCGCCCCCGTAACCTGCCGGGATTTCCCGCCCCCGAACAGACCGCTCGCTGGTCAAGTCATCTCGGCGAACGGAGGCCTGCGATGACGGCGTCCGCGGCGACTGTCGCCGTCCATCAGACCGAAACACTGCTGTTTTTCACCCTGCTGCAACTGACGGTGATCATTCTGGCCGCCCGCCTCGGAGGGGGGATTGCGCAGCGGCTCGGGCAGTCACCCGCGGTGGGGGAAATCATCGTCGGCATCCTGCTCGGACCTTCCCTGTTTGGCCTGCTCGCGCCCGCGGTCTTCGCCTATGTCTTTCACTCGGCTCAGCCCGCGCCCATGCAGATGCTGTCGCAGATCGGTCTGATCTTGCTGATGTTTCAGATTGGCCTGGAGTTTGATTTCGCTCATCTGTTGGACCGGCATCACCGCCGCGCCGTCACCTACGTTGCCACGGCCGGCATGGTGGCGCCATTCGCCCTCGGCTTCGGATTCGGGTACGCCACGGCCCCGTTGCTGTCACCCGGCGTCGATCGGATCGCGTCGGCGCTCTTCATTGCAACGGCCTTCTCCATCACGGCGCTGCCCATCCTCGGGCGCATGATGATCGAGTTCAAGATCACCCATCAGCCAATTGGCGTCATCGCCATCAGCGCCGCCGCGATCAACGACGTGGTCGGTTGGCTGCTGCTCGCCCTGGTCACCGCGCTCGCCCTGAGCCAGTTCAACGCCATCGATTTTGGTCTCAAGGTTTTACTGGTATTAGGGTATTTCTTGACCTGGTGGTTCGTCATGCGACCCCTGATGAAGCGCCTGATCCACATCAGCCAGGCTGGCCCGGCGCCAACCGGCGAAAAGGCCGGGCGGGGCAAGCTCACCCATAATCTTCTGGGAATTCTGCTTGCCGGCATCTTCATCTCGGCGATCACCACCTATCAGATCGGCATCTTCGCCATCTTCGGTGGTTTCATGATGGGAGTGATCCTGTATGACGAGCACGAGCTGATCGCGGCCTGGAAGGAACGCATCGGCCATTTCGTGATGGTCTTCTTCCTGCCGATTTTCTTCACCTACACCGGTCTGCGCACCAACATTGGGAGCCTGGACTCCGCTGCCGCTTGGGGTTGGTGCCTGCTACTGATCGCCCTGGCAACCCTCGGAAAATTCGGAGGCAGCTATGTCGCGGCCCGATGGGCCGGGCTATCGCATCAGGAGGGCAAAGTGCTCGGCATCATGATGAACACCCGCGCCCTGATGGAACTCATCGTCATCAACGTCGGCTATGATCTTGGTGTCATTTCTCAGCAGGTCTTCACGATGCTGGTGCTGATGGCCATCTTCAGTACCGTCATCACCACTCCGGGCCTGCGCCGCTGGTTACCGGGATTGCGGATCGGGATTTATTCCCGGCACTGAAACGGCCCACCCAAACTCACGTCCGCGCTAATAACAAGTTGTCGTTTCGTTGTCGTTGTCGTTGTCGTAATCGGAGAGGTGATTCAAGTCAGGCATGAGCAGCCCCCTGCCTTCCGGCCCCTTGGGCTCGCCGGGTGCGTAGTCAGGCCATCCTGGCCTGACACTGTCAGGGCTGGAAGCCCTGACTACGCACGCCGCTGGCCGGGATTACGATCAAGGCCGTAAACTCAATTACGACAACGACAACGACAACGACAACGACCGAGACGCCGAAGGCGTTCCCTAAGCGACTGGTTCAGTTTATAGCCATCGGACGTGATAACCGGACGTAGGGGCGGGTTTCAAACCCGCCCCTACACCAAGAATCCGTCTGGATATCAGGTACGAAGACTATGTTAGTGAACAGATCCTCAGGCCACACCTTCATCCGGCGCCCAACCGTCGTCGCAGGAGCGCGGGTAATCGCAGCAGAAAACCCAACATCAACCGCGTGTGCATCCATGTCAGCTGGGCATTGTCGCGCAGATAGTGAAAATGAGAAACACCACCTTGGTCGGCGGAAAGATACTTCACCGGAGCGGGCAGATTGATGGGGTGGACGCCGCGCCAGCACAGGCGAACCACCGCCTCGGGATCGAAATCAAAACGGCGCATCCAGCGCTGACCATGCATCACTTGACGCAGCGGTTCGATGGGATAGACGCGGAAGCCGCAGAGCGAGTCATCAATGCCCATCCACAGGGTTTCCAGGTTCGCAAACCCGTTGGATACTCTGCGACCCTGTACCCGCAGCCTGGGTGCACTGACATCAAACGCCGGCACGCCCAGGACCATCGCGTCCGGAGCCCCAACAGAGGCGGCCATGAAGTCCGGGATGCGCTCGACCGGATGCTGACCGTCCGCGTCCATAGTGAGGGCATGGGTGAAACCTTCGCTCGCGGCGAGATCGAGACCATACAGAATCGCCGCGCCCTTGCCGCGGTTTTCGGATAACACGAGCACCCTAAGCCCGCGGTCTGTTGCCGCCATGTCCTGGAGGCCCGCGGTGGTCCCGTCAGTGCTGCCGTCTACGACCACCCAAACGGGTGTCCATTGCCGACGGGCGGCGCGCACCACGTCGTAGACCAGCGCACCGGAGTCGTAGCTGGGGATCAGCACCAGATGGGTGTCGCTGATATTCAAGTCGGGCGGCATCATTGGTGCCGGGGCGCACTGAACGCTGCTTCCGCGGTGCACCCGGCGTCAGAAAGCAGAGGAGTATGGCGCAACTCGTCAATGAAATAACGCTCCAACTCCACGGTCAACACCCTGGCCTGTTCCGCGGGCGCGAACCGGCGACCAAGACGGATACGATAGGTGATCGGCATCGTGGGCCGGCGCAACAGTGACCAGCCTTTGCCGAGATAGGGCGAGTCGGTTTCAATGAAGACTGTCTGGATCGGCACCTTTGCCCGACTGGCGATGAGCGCGGCCGCCGGCGTGCAGGCGTTGATGGGCCACCGGGTAGTGCGGGTGCCTTCAGGAAACAGCAACAGGTGACTGCCGCGTGACAGTTCGGCAACGGCCTGCTTGATCATGCTCAGTTGTGCGTCGTTGCGGATATAACCGGCCAGCCGGGCGCTGGCGCCCAGGAAGACGTTATCGACAATGTCGGCCTTCATGATGCAGGCGATATTGGTCAGCCGCGACGCAATCAACAGTGCATCGAGTAGGCCGGGGTGGTTGGGAGCAATCACCAGCGGCCGTTCGCCCCGCAAGACATCAAGGGCCTCGATATCGAAGCGGCAAGCACCAATCAACTCCAGCGCACCAAGGTAGACGCGGCACGTGTGAGTGATCGTCCAACGACCAAGCGCGGCGCCCCAACACTTCGGCAAGACATACAAGAGCGGCATCGCCAACAATGAGCACGTCAGGGTCATGATACCGAACAGACCCAGACCGAACCATAGGGCACCGTATTCGTACGCGCGATGCCTCCAGCGCCTCAGCAATCCAGGCGATGATGTGACGCCCAGGCTCACTCGAACGCCTCGACCCGCGTGGATGATTCCCCGAAAATCCAGCCGACGCCAATACCGGCGGAAAAGGAATAGTCTTGCCGAACGAGCGGGCTGGCGGCGAAGGCAGCGCCGCTGAGGTTGTCCCAGCGAGCGAAGCCGCCAATCCAATAGTGCGGATAGCGCTTGGATACCGCGATCAAGAACTGGCTACCGGAGTAGCCGCCCTCGGCATCGAAGGCCGGGCGATCAGCGGTGGCATACTGCGGAGCCACCGAATAGAAGTGCTCATGGCTGCGTTCGGACCCAAACAGGGGGCCTGCGAGCAACCCCAGATTCCATCCGGGCAGCCCAACAACATCGACGATATCCAGGTTGATGCGAGGCGAGAACACCCAGCCGATATCCTCCATCCCACCGCTCACGGTAACGGCGATCCGCACTGGCAGGCGCAAGTCGAGCTTGTAGCGCCGGTCGCCGGTACGCCACAGGTGGATATCAAGGGCCGGGCCGATCTCTACCGTCGGCTGCAGGTCCGGCATCCCCTGCCGGGCACGATTCTGGTCGCTGTTCACCGGCAACGAGGCGCCAACGCTGAGGTTGAGCTCAATGCGGTGACTGTCGACGAAGACACCGCGAATGCCGTCGCGGTCGGCTTTAAAGAAATCTCCGCGATAGACGAAATAGGGAAAGGGCAGGCCATAAGCACTGGATTGGTCGGAACCGGGGTAGTCCGGGAAATACAGCGCGGTTACGCCGACGCCGAGCTCCCATAAGGGCTTTTCGCCGGCGCCGACAAAGCCGGGAAGACAGCAAAACAGCAAGGCGGTCAGGGCTGACTGTCGGCGGACCTGCGTCATGGCCCAGCTCCGGACTTTAGCAGCGGGGGAAGCGCATGACCGCCGGAGGCCTCGATCTCGACCAGCAGGTCCGCGCGGCAGACATCGGCCCGCAAGAACACCGCGGACACGGGGGCGCCGATAAACTGAATCAATTCTTGCCGTACGCTCACCACGTCTTCCCGGTACCGGATATACACCTTATAGGCAAGGTTGCCGAGCTGGAATCCGGCGCCCGGGGTCCGACGGTTCGCCTCCGCGACGACGGCGGCGATGTTGTGGAGACATTCCCGCGTTTGCGCGCGCACATCGCCCGCGTGCAGGGTCTGATGACCGACGATGCTGGCAGTGCCCGAGATGAACAGCAGGTCGCGCCCCCCCAGGTTGACCAGGGACGCGCGGGAAAAGGTCGGGCTCCGGGGACCATACTGATCAGGGTAATGATAGGCACTGATCTGACGAGGGTTTTCGATGCCGACCGGTTCCGCCCGGGCAGCCAGGAAGGCGACCTGGAGACCACCGTCGGTGGAGCCAAGGGCGCAGGCGGCCGGCACGTTGTCGATCACTGACCGACCGTGTGAAAGAAAAGCATTCTGACGACCAATATTGAACTGGTGGTAACGCTCCAGGTTGTGACTGACGCGATTGACCCCGGGGAAATAGTTCCAGAAGCGCAGGACTGCCTTGAAACCGCGGGATTCAAGCAGTTCGAAAACGGCTTCGTAGGCGGCTTGCGTCGCGGCCTGCAGGGGAGCGCAGGCACCCAGGGGCGTCACCTCAGCAGCTTCATTGCGCGTCAGACAGCCAAGCAGCAAGGTTTCACCCTCACGGTAACGGATACCGTTGTGGCAGCCGGACTCGAGTACGCCCTGACTGTACCAGACCTCGCAGAGTGCCTCCTCCCCCTCCAGCAAGGCCATGTCCACCGACAGAAGCGGCAATCCCGCGGCCTCAACAGGAATGACGGGGTGGAAAAAGCAAACGCCACCGAGCGCACTGGGCGCGCCGTCTCGAGCCTGCCGCAAAAGCCGGGAAACGGGTTGGTAATCCAGTCGCAGGAGATCTCCCGGAGGCTTCATCAGCAGCCGATCTCTTTCGTCTCTTCAACGTAACGGATATTCACCTTTCGCTGCCGCCAGGCCATGAACGTGTGCTTCAGGTTCGCCACGGCCGACAGGTAATAAATCGCCTTGAATGCAAGTACCGAACGCCAGATCGGCGTCTTGCCGAAAATATCACCCGCCAATACCGATAGCAACGCCTCCTTCACCCGGAAAACATTGCGTGGAGACATGAACATGTCGCGCATGGTGGGACTGGTAACGCGGTAGATAAACCAGGAGAACTCCTTCGGTCCGTGCTTGATGGCGCGATCAAACGCCCGCAAGGCGTGGGCTGCCTGGTCCGGTTGACGGAGGCAGGAATCGGCCGCCTCAGCACCGGCGAAGGCGCTCTGCATGGCCAGCATGACGCCGGACGAGAACACCGGATCGATGAAAGCGTAGGCATCACCAAGCAGTAACCAGTTGGCGCCGTGAGTACGATCACAGGTATAGGAAAAGTTACCGGTGGCTTCGACCCGCGTCACCAATGCTGCTCCCTGAAGCCGTTGCGCGAGGGCTGGGCACAGCGGGATGAGATCCAGGAAGAACTCCGTCACCGGCTTGGTGCGGGTCTTCATATAATGGGGCCAGGTGACCACACCGACGCTGGTGACCCCGTCGGCGAGCGGAATGAACCAGAACCACCCATGCGCGAACCAGAAGATGGTGATGTGACCCTCCTTCCGGCCCGCGTGTCGCATCGCGCCTTTGAAGTGGGCATAGAGCGATGAGCTGTTATGCTTGGGGTTGCGGTGCTTGGCCTTGAATCGGTTACCGAGGAAGGTGTCGCGACCCGAGGCATCGATGAGAAAGCGGCATTGCCAGATCTCGGTCCGGCCGTCGTCATGTTCCGCCCGGACAATGGCGCCCCCATCGTTCGGCAGGAACTCCACATCGCGGACGCGACAACCTTCGATGACGTTGGCGCCTTTACGCCCGGCATTGCGGATCAGGATCTCGTCGAACTCCGAACGGCGCACCTGGTAGGCGTACGGCATCGACTTGTCCCAGGCATCGGCGAATTCGAAGGATTGGCTATGCTCGTGCCAGGGGGACACGAATTCCGCTCCCCATTTCTCCATGCCGATACCCGCAACTTCCGCACGCACGCCCAGTTTTTCGAAGAGCGGCAGGTTAGCCGGCAGCAGCGATTCGCCGACGTGGAAGCGAGGATGGCGGGCTTTTTCCAGCAGAGTAACCCGGTGGCCTTTTTCAGCCAGCAAGGTGGCCGCAGTGGTACCGGCCGGCCCCCCACCGATCACCAACACGTCACAGCATTGATCGGCGTGACTGGTTTGCATGAGATCAGACAGCATGACGTTTCTCCATTTTCCCCGGCTGACGGCGCAACCTCAGCAGAGATCCGGCCGCATGAACTGAAACTCAGAAAAATTTCTGCTGAACCAAATGCAATCCTGCTGCTCTTGCAATTAAACCATAAATGTAGCTACTCAGGTACCCCGCCACCCATGCCAATATCCTCACAAATCCGGCCCGATGATGAAATGCAGTCGCGCCGGCGGCAGACCCCAGTTGCTTGGCCCCTGATCCTTGGTCAGGGCAAAGGCCACGGCCAACCGGACCTGACCGATGGGCGACCGCCACGCCACCTGCAGGCCGAGACTCTGCTCGTATTCCAGCGCATACTCCGGGTCGAACGCGTTGCCGAAGTCGGTGAACACGGCGGCACTCCAGTTACCCTTGAGTTGCCGTTCCAACTCCAGGCTGCCAACGGCCAGAAAACGTCCGCCGATCGTCTCGTCGGTGATCGGGTCATTCGGGCCCAGGGTGTCGTAGCCCCAACCGCGGATCGACTGATCGCCGCCGGCATAGAAGCGCCGACTGGCCGGCAAGTCATCCAGACTGCCGGCCCAGGTGGCGCCCAGATCGCTGCGAACGATAAGACGGTATTTGCTCGACAGGCGCCTGATCCCTTTGAAGTCGAGGACGCCGCTCACGTAGGAAGTCGGGGAAATGAGCCCGCCGACCGAACCGAGAATCGTGTATTTGAGACGGTAACCCTTGCTGGTGTAGAGCGGATCATCGGCGACCGTCTTGGCCCAGGATACATTGGGGACCAGCTCATTGACCTCGTCCGTCTCCACGTCGTTGATGGTGAAGTCTTCGTAGCGGTAGTCGATACCAAGATCACGCCGCCTGCCGCCCGGGGTGACGATCGATTGGCCGAAGTGGACCAGGCCGATCCAGCCGGAGCGGGTGGTCGTATCGTAATAGGTGAAATTCGGGTTGATCCGCAGATAATCACGCCGTGGGTCCCGGATCGGGATCCGATAGTCGAAGTTAAACTGCGACAGGGCCGGGGACAGGCTCAGCAGGCTGCGGAAATTGTGCCCCCACTGGTTCAGGTAACGACGGCGCCAGTCCATGCTGACGCGCGGACCGATATCGGTGGCGAAACCCGCACCCACCCGAAACTTGTTCGCCTGATTGCGCTCCGCGATCACCTCGATCGGCACCACCAGACTCTCCCCCGTCGGGTCCTTGTGCGGCACGATCTCCACCTTGCCGAAGTATTCGGTCCCCAGCAGACGCGATTGCAGACTCACCAGCCGGTCGGGGTTGTAGACATCCCCCGGTTTGAAACGCACATAGCGGCGCAGCAGGTCATCGGCCAGCAGATCCTGGGTGAAAGTCACCGGGCCGAAAACATAGCGGGGTCCGGTATCGAGCGTCAGGTCCACCACTGCACTGTTGTTCGCCGGATCGACCAGGACCTGATGGCGCACCAACTGGTAATCCAGATAGCCTTGGGCTGACGCGACCGCACGCAGGTCGCCCTTCGCCTGCTCGTACCGGCTGTGCAGCAGCACCTCTCCGACCTGCATCGGGAAAGTCTTGGGAAAGGCCGGGTTGCCCGCCCCAGAACCCGTCACTTGGTAATTTACCGCGGTGATCTTCACCGGGGCACCAGGGTCCACCCGGTAATCGGCAATCCAGGCGCCGGCGGGATCGGCCGGCCGCGTCAGGCTGTCCTGAATCTGCACCCGATAAAGTCCAAAGGGGATCAGGGCCGCACGGATCTGATCCGGGGCCAGGCGGTGCAGGGCCTGCATCCGCGGTTCGGTCAAGGCCGCGTCCTTGCGCTCCTGATAAATGGCGAGTTGAGCGAGCACATTGGACTGCTGCTCGCCCGCCAAGCCCTGAACCCGGACCTCCAGCTTGAGTGCCGTGGCCTCGCCGGCCGCCAACAGTGAGCACAGCACCACCAGCGCGCAGAACAGCCGGCACCGGCCCGACCGCGCGACAGTCGAGCCGGTTGGCGACAGCAAAACATCCCGACAACTCAAGGATCGGCAGCGAGCCGGTTTCAAATCCGCCACGGACTGCGCTCCGGATGAGACAGTCCCCCTATGGTAACAACTCCCGGCCCTGCCGCCACTGTTGAAAGCTCGCGGTGCGATACGCCTTGCTGTTGATGTAAGCCATGAGATGACGCAGGCGATAAAAACCCACCACCGAGTCGACCCGCAAGACCTCCCGGCCGCGCTCGTCGAAGAACAGGATCGACGGCGCGTAGAAGAGTCCGAGTTCAGCCGCCCAATCCCGCGCCGTCATCGGCTTGCCCGCGGGCGTCACCACCGGCGTCGTCGAGCGCAGATCGAGCTGCACGCTGTCGAGATCGGCGAACTGGCGCCTGATCGCCTCCTCCCGCAAGGATTGGCCGTGCAGGACATCGCAGCCATGGCAATCGCCCTGCTCGAAAAAGACCGCGAGCGGCCGATCGCTCGGATAGCGGCGGTCCAGGTTGTAGGGGGGCGGCGCGAAGAACGATTCGTCATTGAGATCGCCCTCATCGAACACCATACGATTGTCCCCGCGGGCCAGATAGTCGCGGAAGGACTCGCGCTGATGATGGCCGTCCGCCACGTATTCCAGCGCGGCACGAAACTGATAGGGCGGGTAATAGCCGCGCAGCCGCAGGGCCACCTTGCCCGCAGCATCGTAGAACAGGATCGCGGGGGTGAAGTTGGTCTGCTCGCGCTCGGCCAGGGCGCGCTCGGTCAGCCGCACCCCGCCGACGTCAGTCACCTCGTCGATGCCCCACACATCAATGGCGACCACATCGAAGTGCTTGCGGGTGTACTCGACGATATCCGGGGACCCGAAATTGACCGTCATCAGCTTGTGGCAATAGGCGCAGCGGGGCTGGCCAAAGTAGACCATGAGACCCTGTTTGCCGACCGCCACGGCCTCCTTCAGATCTGCGTCGAGGTCGAGAAAGCTTGCCTTGAACCAGGCCGGGTGATCCAGCGGCTCGGCACGCGGGGCGTCATCGAAACCGTAGACATCCTCGACTTCCCCGGCGTCCGACGAAACCTCTGCCGCGGCGAAGCCGCCCACGAGCAGGCTAACGCAGATCAGAACCGCAGCCGGTGAGAGCGAACATGGCATTCGGGACCTCCGATCAATTCAAGTCGAACAGACTCACTGCATAGACCTACGGAACAACGCGTTGGGACTTGGGTTGAAGAGACATGGCGCAGGTGCCTGGTCAGGACGACACGGGAAGTATCGGGCGATGGCGATCAGGGGGAAAACCCGGTGTCCCGCCGACCCCGGCCGACTCGCGGGCAAGGAAACGCTCGGTCAAAAAAAGCGCGGCGATGGAGCGGGACTCGTCGAAATCATCGCGTGCCAGCAGCGCATCGAGATTGTCGAGACGCCAGGGCACGACCTCGATCAGCTCGGGCTCATCCCCCGGCAGACGGCTCGGATAGAGGTCGCGGGCGAGCACGATCAGGCTGCGGTGCCCGATGTACCCCGGCACCAGCGAAACCCGGCCGAGCACCTGCAAGTCGCGCGCGGCATAGCCGGCCTCCTCCTGACATTCGCGATTGGCAGCGGCCAGCGGATCCTCACCGGGCTCGACGATGCCCTTGGGCAGCCCCAGTTCATAGCGGTCACTCCCGGCCCCATACTCGCGGATCAAGAGCAGGGTCTGGGCATCCAACAGCGGCACGATCAGCACCGAATCGGACCCGCCGGGGATGCGCTCGTAGGTTCGCCGACTGCCGTTGGCGAACTCCAGGTCCACTTCCTCGACGCGGAACAGACGGCTTTGGGCGACCAGTCGCCGAGCCAAAATTTTGGGCTTTGCAGACACGCGGGTGGCTCCGTTAAGCGGGGCAGCGCGCCGCGCGGGCCTGTACATCAACACCCACGACGACCGGGGACAAGGCCATCACCATGATCGATTGGGATTGCATCGACAACTGTTTTCTGGACATGGACGGCACCTTGCTGGACCTGCATTTCGATAACCACTTCTGGCGGGAACACGTCCCCCAGCGCTACGCCGAGGCCCGCGGGCTGACGCTGGACGCGGCCAAGACCGAACTGCGCGGACGCTACCGCGACCGCGAAGGAACGCTCAACTGGTACTGTATCGATCACTGGAGTCAGGAACTCGGCCTCGATATCGCGCTGCTCAAGACGGAAGTGGACCACCTGATCGCCGTCCACCCCCATGTCGCGGACTTCCTGGAGGCCGTCGCCGCCCGCGGCAAGCGCCGTGTCCTGGTGACCAATGCCCACCAGAAATCACTGGCGATCAAGATGGACCGCACGCGACTGGCCCATCACTTCGAACGAATCATCAGCGCCCATGACCTGGGCTTGCCCAAGGAGGACCCGGCTTTCTGGATCCGGATGCAAGAGGTCTTGCCTTTCGATCCGGCCCGCACCCTGTTCGTCGATGACAGCCTGAGCGTCCTGCGCGCCGCGCGAACCTATGGCCTGATCCATCTCATCGCCGTACTGGAACCGGACTCGCACGAGCCGCGGCACGCGACCGACGAGTTCGCGGCAATCAACAACTTCGCGGACCTGCTGCCGGGGCTCCAGCAACGCAAAATGTAAGGGCCTCGTGCGACGCATGGTGGATGCGGCGCGCACAACCGACGTGCCCAGTCTCTAACATTGCGCGGCGCGCCTTATCCACCCTACAGCAGCGCCGGTTTTGTAGGGTGGATAAGCGCAGCGCATCCACCATCATGACTCCGAGGTCTCGCTCAGCGGCTCGCGTGGCGCCTGATCAACCGCCGGATCGATCGGCTGACGCTCGCCCGCTGCCCCGGCAGGCTTGCGACGGCGCCGGCGACGCCGCTTTTTCACCGGCTCGCCGCCCGCCTCGACCGGCGCGGCGGGCGTCTCGGACGTTACGGCGATGGATTCGGCCGGCACCGCCGGGATCACCGGGATCACCGGGATCACCGGGATCACCGGGATCACCGGGATCGCCGGGATCGCCGGGATCGCCGGGATCGCCGCCGCCGCGGTTCCGGGCGGCGGCGGCGAGGTCAGCGCGGCCTGCTCGGGCATCCGCCGCCGACGGCGCTGGGTGCGGACCGGGAGCTGATCCGGATTCAGATCCGGGGCCCCATCCGGGTTCAGGTCAGGCATGGCAGCCAACACCGGATCCGCCATAAAGATCGGACCGGCCACCGGCTGCTCCGCCGCTTGGACCTGAGTCTGAACCTGAACCGGCGTCGATTCAGTGGTTTGGGGCGGACGCCGGGGGCGCTCGGGCCCGCCCGGTCCGTCACGACGGCGGTCGCCGCCCGATCCGCGCCCGTCGCGAGAACCAGAGCGCGGTCCAGACCGGCCGCGGTCGCCGCCCCCGTCGCGGGGACCCCGCCCGTCGCGCCCGTCGCTGCGATACTCGCGATCTTCGCGTTCCGGACGCAACCGGCTTCTGGGATCGATATCCGGCAGCAGCGCCACATCCACCGGCGCCACCGGGATCTTGGCGCTGACGAACCGCTCGATATCCGGCAAACAGAAGGCATAGGTCTCGCACACGAAGCTGACCGCGTCCCCGGCCGCGCCGGCCCGGGCGGTGCGGCCGATACGGTGCACATAGTCCTCCGCGTCCTCGGGCAGGTCGTAGTTGACCACGTGGGTCACATCCGGAATATGCAGTCCACGGGCCGCCACGTCGGTACCCACCAGAACCGGCAACTCGCCGTCGGTGAACTGTTTCAGCAGTTTCAGGCGCTTCTTCTGCGGCACGTCACCCGAGAGCACGGCGGTATTGATGCCGTTGCCCTGCAGAAACCCCCAGACCCGGTCGGCCTCCCGCTTGGTGTTCACGAACACCATGACACGCGGGTCTTCCCAACCCCGCACCAAACCGATCAGCAGAGGAATTTTCTCGGAATTCGCGGTCATATAGCAGACTTGACGCACCCGATCGGCCGTCACGTGCTCCGACTCGATCTTGACCAGTTGCGGCTGGTTCATGTGCTCATAGGCAAGCTCCAGAACCCGGTAGGACAGGGTCGCGGAGAAGAGCATCCCCAGGCGTTCCTCCGGGTGCGGCATATGCTTGAAAAGAAAGCGGATATCCTTGATGAAGCCAAGATCGAACATGCGGTCTGCTTCATCCAGCACGACCACCTCGACGCGGTTGAGGCTGTAGACGTGCTGCTTGTAATAGTCGATCAGGCGGCCGGGGGTGCCGATCAGAATATCGACGCCGGCGGCCAGATCGTCGCGCTGCTGCTGGTAACCAGTGCCGCCGAACACCAGACCGACGCGGAAACCGGTGTGGCGGGCGAGCAGCAAGGTGTCGTTGTGGATCTGGACCGCCAGCTCACGGGTCGGCGCCACGATCAGCGCGCGCGGCTGGGATTGCTCCGCGGACGGTGTCGGTTGGGAGGCCAGGAGCCGCTCCAGAATCACCAGCAGAAAGGCGGCGGTCTTGCCGGTACCGGTCTGCGCCTGGCCGGCAACGTCCTGACCTGCCAACGCAATCGGCAGCGTCGCGGCCTGGATCGGCGTACAGTAGGAGAAACCGGCGTCGGCGAGACCCTGCAAAATGCTCAGGTCAAGATCGAAGCTGTCGAAGCGCTTCGTCGTCAGGTGTGTCTCAGTCATTGAAATCCTAAGGGCTTCGGTGTGCGGACCTCACCGGCGGCAAGGCTTGCAAATTCTTTTCGCTTTGGATCAAATAGCATCTTAACCCTTGGGCCAATCTCTGCGCCAATTCACCCGCCCTCGGCCTGCTCCGACACGATCACGACCTGACCCGGTAAACAACCGACAGCAGCCGAGCAAGCCATCCGACCGGACGCGCACGATGTGCCGCCCGCGGACCTCGCGGCTTGGTCCCCCCAGCAGCCACGCGAACAACCAACCGGAGCGAACTTCAGTGAGCGACAGCATCGTCCATGTGACCGATGACTCTTTTGAGGACGAGGTACTGAAATCTCCCCAACCCGTCCTGGTGGATTACTGGGCCGACTGGTGTGGGCCCTGTAAAATGATTGCCCCGGTCCTCGACGAGATTGCCAAGGACTACGCCGGCCGACTCAAGGTCGCCAAGCTTAATATCGATGAAAATCAGGCAACTCCGCCCCGCTACGGCATCCGCGGCATCCCGACCCTGATGCTGTTTCGCAAGGGCGAGGTGGAGGCGACCAAGATCGGTGCGGTCTCCAAGTCGCAACTCACGGCATTTATCGACAGCAATCTCTAGACACCAGACAGGGGCCACGGAACACAAAATGCATCCCGTGGTTCCCCTCGTCGCCGGTTCCTGAGGTTCGCGCCGCGGCGCGTACGGATGCGACCGAACCTCCATCAATTCCACGCGGCGTTCGTTCGGACGCCCTCTCCCCGGTACGCGGTTGCCTCACGCCGTCTTCTCTTGACGTCGACCCATCGCATGGCACCGCGCACCTCCCCCTGACCCTGCCTGACGAAGAGCGTTCATGAACTTAACCGAATTGAAGAAGTCGCCGGTGCCCGAGTTGGTCGAGCTGGCGCAGACCATGGAGATCGAAGGCGTCGGCCGCTCCCGCAAACAGGACCTGATCTTCGCCATCCTCAAGGCCCAGGCCAAACGCGGCGAGGATATTTACGGCGACGGCGTCCTGGAGATACTGACCGACGGCTTCGGCTTTCTGCGCTCCGCGGATGCCTCCTACCTGGCCGGCCCGGACGACATCTATGTCTCCCCCAGCCAGATTCGCCGCTTTGCCCTGCGCACCGGCGACACCATCTCCGGCAAGATTCGACCACCCAAGGACGGCGAGCGCTATTTTGCGCTGCTCAAAGTCAACGACATCAACTTCGACCGGCCAGAGAACGCCAAATCGAAGATCCTGTTCGAGAACTTCACCCCGCTGTTCGCCCAGAAGCGGCTCGGGCTGGAGATCGGCAACGGCAGCACGGAGGACATCACCGCCCGCACCATCGATCTGGTCGCCCCCATCGGCAAGGGCCAGCGCGGTCTCATCGTCTCCCCGCCCAAGGCCGGTAAGACCATGATGCTGCAAAACATCGCCCAGTCCATCGGCCACAACCACCCGGACTGCTACCTGATCGTGCTGTTGATCGACGAACGCCCGGAAGAGGTCACCGAAATGGCCCGCTCGGTGCGCGGCGAGGTCATCTCATCCACCTTCGACGAGCCCGCCACCCGCCATGTGCAGGTCGCCGAAATGGTGATCGAGAAAGCCAAGCGCCTGGTGGAGCACAAGCGCGACGTGGTGATCCTGCTCGACTCCATCACCCGGCTCGCCCGCGCCTACAACACCGTGGTGCCCTCCTCCGGCAAGGTGCTGACCGGCGGTGTGGACGCCAACGCCTTGCAGCGCCCCAAGCGTTTCTTCGGCGCCGCGCGCAATGTCGAGGAAGGCGGCAGCCTGACCATCCTCGCCACCGCCCTGGTCGACACCGGCTCGCGCATGGACGATGTCATCTACGAGGAATTCAAGGGCACCGGCAACATGGAAATCCACATGGACCGGCGCATCGCCGAGCGGCGCATCTTCCCGTCGATCAACATCAACCGCTCCGGCACCCGCCGCGAAGAACTGCTGATGAGCCCGGCCGATCTGCAAAAAATGTGGATCCTGCGCAAGATTCTCCACCCGATGGACGAGTTGGCCGCTATGGAATTCCTGCACGACAAGCTCAAGGCCACCAAGACCAATGGCGAGTTTTTCGACTCGATGCGGGGTTAGTGGATAGTGGATAGTGGATAGTGGATAGTGGATAGTGGATAGTGGATAGTGGATAGTGGGTTAGAGCGGGAATTTGGGCGGCGGTCAACAGGGTTTTGCGCGATGCGGATAGCACAATGGGTCCTGCTTGCGCGAACGCCTGGTCGGCTGACCAGGAGGCGGATTCCATGAGGGCCATGATCCTGGCGGCCGGGCGCGGCAACCGCATGCGCCCGCTGACCGACCACACCCCCAAGCCGCTGCTGAAGGCCGGCGGCAAGCCGCTGATTGAATATCACATCGAGCGGCTGGCCGCGGCCGGGGTGCAAGACCTCGTCATCAACCACGCCCACCTGGGCGGCCAACTCGAAGCGGCCCTGGGCGACGGCGCACGCTTCCAGGTCGCGATCCGCTATTCGGCCGAGGGCGAAGGCCAGGCCCTGGAAACCGGCGGCGGCATCTTCAAAGCCCTGCCGCTGCTGGGTCCCGACCCCTTCCTGGTCGTCAACGGCGATGTCTGGACCGATTGTCCCTTCACGGACCTGACACTCGCGGCCCAGGACCTGGCGCATCTGGTCCTGGTCGAGAATCCGCCCCATAACACCAAGGGTGACTTCCACCTCGCCGACCGGCGCGTGCGCGCAACAGGCGAGCCGCGTCTCACCTTCAGCGGCATCGGCATCTATCACCCGGCACTGTTCGCCGACTGCCAACCAGGCGCCTTTCCCCTGGCGCCATTGCTGCGGGACGCCATGACCGCGGACCGGGTGAGCGGTCACCAGCACCGCGGACACTGGGTCGATATCGGCACTCCGGAGCGCCTGGCGGAGTTGGATTTGTGGCTGGGGAGTCGGCGGTATAGCGTTCGCACCTGATCTCCAGACAGACTTTCGTGTAGGGGCGGGTTTGAAACCCGCCCCTACGTCCGGTCATCGTGTCCGAAGGCGATAGAAGATTTGGAACGGATACCCAGGAAAGCCTAAACTCACCCGCTCATCGCCGCCAGAGAGGGAACGCATCAATGTCGATTCTGGAATTCTGCCAGCCCCGCGCCGATCTACTCGCCGGAACCCTCAACCCGGAAATCTTCACTGCCAACCTGATGCAGGTCATCGACCACTACCGGGGCGATCCCGATGTGGTGCAGAACATCTACACGGACCCGCTGGCTTTCTTCGGCGAGGGGACCTACCCGACGGAGGGCATGCGTCAGGTTCTGCGCAACTGCTTCGGACGGCTCGGCGGGAAAGACGCGACCTATCCGGCGATCCAACGCATGGAGAGTGCCTTCGGGGGCGGCAAGACGCACACCCTGATTGCCGCCACCCACCTGGCGTTCAAGGGCACGGCGATCGCCGACGCGGCCTTGGGCGCGATCGACGCCGCCCTGCTGCCGGCCCCCGGTGAGGTCACCGTGGTCGGTATCGCCGGCGACCGGGTTGCCATCCATGAAACCCACGGCCCACGGCTGATCCCCTATACCCTATGGGGCGAGATCGCCTTCCAGATCGGCGGCGAGGCCCTCTATCAGTCCATCGGCCCCGGCGCCAGTTCCTTCGGTTCCCCTGGGGACGAGTATTTCGACATCGTCTTCAAGGGCCGCAAGGTCCTTATCATGCTCGACGAGCTGGCGGCCTACGCGGCCCGCATTGAGGCCGCCCGGCCGGGTGGGCGCTCCAGTGTGGCGACCTTCCTGATGTCGCTTTTCCAGTACGCCAAGGAGCATACCGGGCTCGCCGTGATCCTGACCCTGGCCAGTCAGCGTGACGCCTTTGCCCGCCAGACTGCGATGATCCTGGATCTCGTCTCCAAGGCCCGCGGCCAGGATGTCTCCAAGGAGGAAGCGCTCGGGATCGCCCGCGCGGCGGACGGTGAGGTCCGCAGCGTCGTCCAGCGTGATGCCACGGCCGTGGTCCCAGTCCGCGGCCAAGAAATCTCACGGGTGCTGGCGCGCCGCCTATTCACCCGGATCGACCAGGGAGGCGCTGCGACCACGGCCGATGCCTACATGGAGATGTACCGGCGCACCGCCCTATTGCTGCCCGAGCAGGCCCGGCAGGAGACCTACCGCGAGCGTTTGATCGCCCACTATCCCTTTCACCCGACCCTGATCGACTACCTGACCGACAAGCTCGCCACCGTCGAGAGCTTTCAGGGTACCCGCGGTGTGCTGCGCGTCCTGGCGCTGACGGTCGCCAACCTCTGGCGCCGCCAGGCCCCCGCACCGATGATCCATGCCTGCCACCTGGATTTACGTGACCCGCGACTCTCTGACGAACTGGTGAGCCGCACCGAAAGTGCGGAGCTGATGCCGATCATCAACGCCGACCTCGGCGGCCCCGACAGCGGCGACCTCAAGGCGCAGCACAGCAATGCCGCCCTGGCTGACCGCGCCAATCCCCATCCGGAGGGCTTCCCCCTTCACGAATACGCCTGGAAGACGGTTTTCCTGCACAGTCTCGCAGGGTTCGGCGACGGACTTGGTTCCAACGTCTTCGGCATCGCCAAGCAGGACGCCCTGTTCGCCACCGCCTTCCCGGGCATGACCCCGCCCCAAGTGGAAACGGCCCTGGATGCCCTGCGCTCCCAGGCGTACTACCTGCGCTACTCGGAGACCGAAGGCCGTTACTACGCGAGCACCGGGGTCTCGATCAACCGGGTCCTGGCGGATATCCGCCGGGCACTGCGCGGCACCAAGGGCGTCGATCAGCTCATCCACGAGACCTCGCGTAAGGTCGTCAAGCCAGGCACCCTCAATTTCGAGGTCATCGCCGAGGTGGAGCTTCCAGAGCGCATCCCGGACAAAGGCACCAAGCCCACCCTGGCCCTGATTGCTCTGGATAGCTCGTCGGTGGATCCTACGCAGCTCATCACCCAGTCGGGAGCCAACAAGCCCCGCGTGCACCAGAACCTGGTCTTTCTTCTGGTGCCGGACACGGTCGAGGTGGACGGCGAGTACCGCCCCGGCGATGACATGCTGGACAACGCCGCTACCCGCGCCCTGGATCTCCGCGAACGCCTGAGCGGCATCGGCATCGACGTACTGGCGCGACGCACGCTCAAGAACAACCCGGCCGGCTACGGCCTGTCGGAGGCGGTTTTAAGCGACCAGACCTTCAACCGTGACACCAAGGAGCGCGAGCAGGCCCTGCTGACCGTCGTCACCCAGGCGTACCGCAACCTCTGGTATCCAGGTCAGGGGGGCAAGATTGTTCGCCGCGAGATCAGTACGGCCGGCGGCGAAGGTGGGCGCTCGGTGATCGAAAGTATCCGCGAGGTTCTACTGGGCGAGGGCAAGCTTGTCACCGCCGAACTGGCCGCCACCAGCGCGACCGCCGGCGCTGCCGTCAAGCTGTTCTTTGCCGCGAACAAGGATTACCAGACCCTGGAGGATCTGCGTAGCGCCTTCGCCTGCCGTCGTGACTGGCCCGTCCTGGAGGACAAGGGTGTCTTCGAGACGCTCATCCGTGCTGGGATAGGCCACGGCGCCTGGTGCCTCTTCCGCATGGGGCCAGCCGAATCGGAGAAACCGGCCGACTTCTACGCCCGCGAGACGGGCCAGCTCCCGCTCCCGATCGACCTCGCCGAACCGGGCTGGTGCCTGGTCACCCCCCAGGGCGCCAAGCAGCGCAACTGGACTGCCGCGGACAAACCCGACGCTGCCCAGGTCCGCAAGTGGGTCCAGGAGGCCATCGCGCAGGCCCGCTATTGCTCGGTCACCGACGTGGCCGCCGCGGTTGCGCAGACCCACGGCGACATCTCAGTTCAGGACACGGGCAAAGCCATTGACGAGCTGGTCAAGGCCAACTCCCTCTATGTCCATGCCCCGGACCAGGATCCTAGCCTCGACTCCACCGTCCTGCGTGGGGCCAACGAATGGGTGCTGGAGACCGTCAGCCCGGACTATAAGGTCGTCACCAAGACCGAGGCCGCCGTCCGTGGCTGGGTGATCACGAAGGTAGAACCCCTGTCGCTCTCCGGCGATCAGGCGCGCCGGAAGGTGCTGCCACTGTTGAAGAAACGGCTCGCGGAGATCTACAAGACCGGCGGCACCTCCACCATCGATTACCTGGAAGTCAGCGGCCTCAAGCTTCCCGGCGGGGGGCGGATCAGCCTGCAACTGCATCAACTCAAGCCCGAGGATGTGAAGGCCCTCGAGGAGCTGCTGGACCCGGCGATGGCCCTGACCACTCAGGATGGAGACACCGAGGTCCAGATCGTCATCGCCGAGCCGCAGCCCGGCTGCAAACTGGTTGGCGAGCTGAGCAAAGACTAGGGCACTGATCGACACCCATGGCTAAGAAAAAAGTACCGCTCGATCTCGCCAAACACCTCGCGGAGCAACTCGCCAAGCTCAGCGCCAAGGCGCCTTTCCTCTTGCGTATCACCGAATGGCAGGATGCTCCGATCCCGGTGCTGGTGGTCAAGGAGCGCCAGTACCGCGACCATGACGCGTCCGCTAAGGGGCCGGACGGCCAGCGCCGCCGCGCCCGCCCCGTCCTGATCGAACGCGGCAACCTCGCGGGCGAGCCCCTGCACCGCTGCCTGCCGATGCTGCGTCGCGTCGTCGAAGGTGTCACCGATCCGGCCGGCGTCCCCTTGGAGTTGTCTCGCTACCTCACCAATGAGGGGCTGCGCTCCCGCGGCAATCTGCCCCTGGACGAAGAGGCCGGCGCCAAGCTCGCCCTGATCTTCCGTCTGCAGGACCGCATCAAAGATTTGGATCGGGTGGAGCTGATCGCCCATCGCGTCCGCCAGTTCACCCGTGAAGAGGCCGCCTATTGGCTATCGCGGACCACCAGCTTTGGGCCGATCGCCAACCGCTGGGCGCTCTCCGGGTTACGGACCATGCTGGGCGGGCATGCGGACGACAAGGGGGTTCAAGAGATGTTGGAGCGGCTGCGGTTGGCGGCATGAATCACGGGTGCTTGACCTGCTGACATCAGCGCCGGAACGGGGGCTATGCGAGTGGCGGCAGATCCCCACCCGACTTATCGCCCAGGCTCAGAAAATCCAACGGAAAGAGGCGGTGGGTCCGCAGCAAATTCAGCGATGCCTGTTCTTCGTCCTGCACCTGGTAGTCGCAGCTCGCAATACCGTCGGTCTCCTCGAAGGCTCGCGCAACCTCGCCGAGTAACCGCTCGATCCTCTTACGGTGCTCCCTATCTAGTCCCTCATCGACCAGCCCCACGAAATCGACCGCGTAGCCTTGGTCTCTAGGTAGTTCGTCCCAGGAAGACAGTTTGATATAGAGACCCAGCAAAGATGCGCCGCCTTTTTTCAATCGGCTCTCCAGCTTGCTTCGGACCTTCTGCGTTCTCTCGTTGAAGGCATCTGGAAACGCTGTACGAATCGTGCGGTTGAGTATCCATCGCTGGAGGATACGAACCGCCGCGTCCGTCACTACCACCGATGCGTCGGGATCGATCGTAGCCAATCGGTGCCGCGGCACCAAGGCACGGCCATTCGAGCGGAGTTGAAACCAAGAATCGATCCCGGCGATGGAGAGCCGCACAAGCAGTGAACGTGGGTTCTTCCCCGCCGTAAGGTTCCCGTCCGGTTGGTAATCGGGCCCGAGCGATTCGCACCGGAATATCTCGACGACCGGCTCGTTCCCGTAGTCAGGATGCACAAGATCACAGCTTTGCGTGACCACCAACAGCCGGGTTCCATCAGTCCCATTCCCGGAACCCGCATGGGATGCGCCGTCTCGCACCCATGGAATATCGGCGCGCGCGACGCAGGACCACTGCCGCCAGCCACGCGCTTTGATCGATTCGGCCGCGGGGAGTGGTTGGTCCTCTGCGGTCGGCGCAATCCGGATGCGAAATAATCTACGAATCAGCCGCTGGAATAGCATGCGTCAATAGATTCTCGTACTGGTCCTTCTCGGTTAGCGGGGCGAATCCCGCGTTGCGCGCTTGCCGCTGCTCTGCTTGCTCCACAGCCTTGGCCGCCAGCACGCCCAATTGCTGTTCGATAGCGGCGTGATCCAGTGATTCCTGCCCCAACAAATCGAGCAACGAGCGGCCATGGGCACCCTTGGCGCGCAGCAGACGCCCCACTGGTCCCTTCACGCGTGCCTGCCAGTCCAGGCAAACCTGACGGAGCGCGAGCAGTCGCTCGTAATTCGGGTCGCTTATCTGCCCTTCGCCGACCCAATCATAGATCGTCTGACGGGAGACACCCGCGATCCCTGCAAGATCGGTGACATTGATGCCGAGTACGCTCTTGATTTCGGCTACCAGGTCGGCCGCCTGAAAAACGGCGGCGGGGGTGTCCGTCACCGCCTTGGCCGACGGACTGGTCTTTCCAAGATCAGTGAATAGGGTCCCCCAAGTCGCCTCCGAGGTGGTCGGAATCTCGCGGCGGGCATAGTCGATCAGATAGCCGGACGAGCCGCCTGACCCGACGAGTAAGGCCAGCCCGACCCCACCGGTGAGACCAACACCGACCAGTGCGGCAAACACAGTGCCGTTGCGTAGGCTACACAAGCCAGGTCCACTGGGCGCCAGACAGTCCCGCTGTCCTGTTGCAACAAATTCGAGACTTGAAGCAGCGGGCCAGTCCTGCCAGACAGCGTAGGCGCCGCCTCCACGGTTTGCATCAACTCTTTCGATAGTGTAAGTCATGTTTTTAGCGCCATGACTGCAAGGCAAATTCGGACACGGTTTTGCGAAAAGCCCCAGAGGTAACCTGATGCAGGGCATCGAAGGTATCGACAATCTCTTGGACCGAGAACGGCACGACCCGCTCGATGAAATGGTCGTAGTCCAGCACCGCGATTTCCTCGTTGGGGGCGAACGGTTTGGTCAGGGTCAGCTCCAGCGGATGAAGATCCGGCGGTAAGAACCCAGGGCCGGTATTTTGTCCGAGCCGAATCACCAATTTGCCTCCAACCTGGGTGTCCGCAACCAGATTGATGAGTAGTCGCGGCTGGGTCGCGCCGATCTCGTCGAGCGTAATGCCGCTGATACCCGTGCGGAAATACTCGGCAAGCCGATGGCCCGGATCAGCCTGAAAGGCATCGACGTACCGCAGGCCAAGCCGCTCGGCCACCTCTACGCCAACCACCTCGTGGACGATCCCGAGCCCTTGGCTGAGGGCGGCAAAAAAAACCTCAGAGGTGTCGTAAACACTGGTGTGGAAGACGACGGAATCCGCCTGAAGTAGAAATCCGGTGCTGCGATCCCCGGCATCGAAGTACCAACGGGGCGTCGTTTTTAGCTCTGGCTGCCCGAGTCCGAAGCGGACCTCTTGGATCTCGCTGGCGCGGTACAGAGGATACCCGGTCTTGCGCAGTCGCTCCTGAATCTGGGGCACATGGTCCGCCATCTTCAGGACCGCCCCAATGCGTACCTGGGCCAGGACGTAGATCAGCGGCGATTTGCTGAGTTTTTCCACGGTCGGCTTATCTTTAGTCTAGCCTAGTTGACACTTGACTTGACAGAGTATGGGATACTTCGGCCGTTAAGCAAGACCCTTGAGGACATCGGATGGACACGACCACGACTGACCGCCGCCTGATCGAGGCCGGATTTCCCTGTCACCAGGTTGGGGCGGAGACGCAGCGGGAACGGGACACCGGAAAACAACCGCCCACCGCTCGGTTGCACGTCTGGTGGGCGCGTCGGCCGTTAACGCCGAGTCGCGCCGCCATCCTCGCCTCCTTGCTGCCCGCTGGGACCGACCCTGACACCTTCGTTCGTCGACTCGGCATTGAGCAGGTCCAGGCACTGGTCCACGGCGCGCCTTGGACTCTAACCGGCAAACTGTTGGAGCGGGTCGAGAGCCGGGGCGGGCGGGAAGTGCTGCCGGTAGACCAGATTGTGTTGAGGGCCTTGGAGCAAGAGCAAACCTCTCGGGCGCAGAATCGGGCGCACATCGAGTCTCTAAAAGTCAACAATCCAGATTTGGCTAGAGATCCGGCGCTGGGCATCTGGGAAAGCGAAAGTCGCTCGCTACCCATGCCCTGGCCTGCGGAAGGCGATTTGTTGATGCTCCAGCGGGTTTCAGCCGATCCCGCTTGGTTCAAGGGACTCATGGAGATCGCCACTGCACAGGGTGTCCGCGTTCCTAACCTCTATGGATACGACCGGGCCTATGCCGCTCCAGTCCCTTACCAGCCTTCGGGCTTGACCATTCTCGACCCAACTGCCGGCGGTGGCTCTATTCCGTTCGAGGCCATTCGTCTAGGGCATCGCGTAATCGCGAATGATCTGAACCCTGTTGCCGCAGCAATCCTGCACGCGACCTTGGATTACCCCGCGCGGTTCGGCAAACCACTTCTTGCCGAAATCGAGCGGTGGGGAAGTCAACTGCTTGGCGCGTTGGACAGAGACCTTCCCGAAACCTTTCTTGCTTATGGTGATCTTCCCGAGGAAGAAACTGAAGCGCTGAGGCGCCATCTTCGGCGCGCACCAAAGCTGTTCGATGACTTCAATCGAGAATCTGTAACGAGCTACCTATTTGTCCGGCTGGTAAACTGCCCCCATTGCGGCAGCGAGGCCCCGCTGCTCAACACCTGTTGGCTGTCCAAAGAGTCAGGTGATCCCTGGGGTGTTCGCATCATCCCGGAGAATGCCAAGATCCGCTTCGAGACCTATCGAATTAAACACGGCCGTGGACCAAACGGCGAGGACCCAAACGCCGCAACGGTCAATCGTGGCATTGGCCAATGCATTCATTGCAAACAGGCCATCGACGGCGAGGAGATCAAGCGTCAGGCTCGCGCCTCCGCCAAGCACCCCGTGCCCATGACGGACCGCCCGGACGGCTGGCAGGATCGGCTCTATGCCGTGGTCGCCGTGCGCCTGGAGCCCAAGCTCGACGGCCACGGCCAACCCCTACGCTACACCTCAGGCGCCCGCAAGGGTGAGATCAAGACCACCAAGGTCCGCTACTTCCGCGCGCCGAACCAGCGTGACCTGGACGCACTGGCCGAGGCCCAGCGTCGTTTACAGACCAACTGGGGGGCCTGGGATGGGCTGGGTCTGATCCCGACCGAGGGTATCGACCGCTGCTCCAACTACGACCGTGGACACCGGATGTACGGCGAGGAACGCTGGTGCGACCTGTTCACCCCGCGCCAGTTGCTGGGTCACCTCACCCTGACCGAGACGTTGAACCGGCTGAAACCCGAGATCTTGGCCGAACTGGGGTCCGATCGGGGGCGGGCGGTCGTGACCTATCTGCAACTCGCCATCGACAAGGGAATGGACTACAACAGCCGGCATACGCGTTGGGAATATACGCGAGGCGTTGTCAAGGGCACCTTCAGTCGCCATAACTATGCGATTCAATGGAGCTTCGGCGAGATGATCTTCAGCGGCCCAAACTCCGGTGCCGCCTGGGGTCTATCGCAGGTCGTGGATGCGTATAAGGGCATTGCGGAACTGGTGGAGCCGGTACACCAACATACCCAGGGCAATCTGCCGCTGACGATCCTCAACCAACGCGGCGACTATTTACCGCAGGTGGAAACGGGTACGGTCGATCTGGTTTGTATGGACCCGCCATATTACGACAACGTCCTCTACGCGGAGCTATCCGATTTCTTCTATGTCTGGCAGCGACGCACCCTGGCCGACCTCTATCCCGGCCAGTTCACTCGGCGTTTGACCGATAAAAAATCGGAAGCGGTGGCCAATCGTGCCCGCGACGGCAGCGGTGAGGCGGCCAAAGCGGCCTATGAGCGGATGATGCGGGACATCTTCCGGGAGTGCCTCCGGGTATTGAAGGACGACGGTCTCTTCACCCTGATGTTCAACCACAAGTCCCAAGATGCGTGGGAGACCCTCACCCGCTCGCTGATCGATGCCGGCTGGGTCATCACCGCCTGCTTCCCGGTGGAGTCCGAGGGCGAGAACTCCATGCACCAGAAAGACCTGGCCGCCGCCGCCAGTTCTATCTTTCTCTCCTGCCGCAAGCGCCCGGCCCAAGACACAGAGACCGCCATCTGGGAGAGCGCCTTCGGTCAAGTCGGCATCCGTCACCAGATCGAGGCCGCCGTCCGCCAGGGACTCACAGAATTTGAGCCGCTGCATCTGAACCCGGTGGACGAGATGGTCGCGAGCTACGGCAAGGCGCTTCAGGTCCTCTCCGCCCACTGGCCGGTGCAGGACGGCGATGACCTGGTGAGTCCCGTCAAGGCCATGAACGAGGCGAGCCGCGTGGTTTCCCAGGGCCGGGTCAGTCAGATCACCAAGGGAAAGGTCCGGGTGGAGGACCTGGACAGCGAGACCGCCATGGCCCTAACCATCTTTGGCATCTGGGAGTTGGCCGAGGTCGCCTATGACGACATCCTGAACCTCTCCCGCTCCTTGGGCATCGCCCTGGACGGCAAGCCCGCGGGCTACCGGGTCCAGGATCGGGAGATCGGCATCAACCAGTCCGTCGGTACCCGTGGCCGCGACAAAGGCGCGGAAGGTTACCAGGCGCCCCTGGTCCGCACCGGCTCCAAGCTCCGCCTGGCGCTGCCGGAGGAGCGCCACGCCGTCCGCCTGACCACCCCCCAGACCGACTGGGATCGCCTCCAGGGTCTGATCGCCGCCTACCGTGAGGGCGATATCCCGGTCGCCCGCGCCTATCTACAGGAGCACGCGGCAGAAAGTGCCGAGCGCATCCTCGCCCTTCTGGAAGTTTGGGCCGCCGAGACGCGCAACCCGGACCTCAAGCGCCAGGGGCGCATGGCCCTTTTCGGCTTGCGCGGGGGTTGATGGGCATCGCTGTCGCTCTGTCCATCCTACGCGGCTGCGGGACCATGTCGCCCCACGGGGAGCCCCGGTATCCGCTAAACTCGGGCCAGACAACACCGGGAAAGCACCCATGCAACCGCAAACAGCCGAGATCGAACGGGCCATCATGGGCCTGGATCGCCGCGACAAACTTCACCTGATCGAGGTTCTGGCCCATGCCTTACAGTGGGACCAGACGGCGCCACCGCCCGCCGCGCGCAAGGCCCAACTGGACGGCCTGCTGCGGGAGTTGGATGCCCTCCCCAGTGAGAGTGTGGACGACGGATTCTCCAACCGGGACCACGATGCCCAGATCTATGGACGACGGCCGTGATTTTCGTGGATACCGGCGCCTGGTTCGCCGTTTTCGTGCCCGCGGACGCAGACCATGTGGTTGCGCGGGCTTGGTTGGTCCGTAACCAGGCGCCGCTGCTGACCACCGATTACGTCGTCGATGAATTGTTAACCCTGATGCGGATGCGCGGCGAGAATCGACGCGCTTTGCGTGTCGGTCAATCACTCTTCGACCAAGAACTGGCCGAAATTGAAGGCGATTAATCGGGGCTTATCGCCCTTCCGGTGAGGTTCGAGTCATGCACATCCGCCAGATTCACATAAAGAACATCAAGTCTATTCGCGAGCTGACCTGGGACATACCGGCGGACAAGGCCAAGGGCTGGCATGTGGTGCTTGGCGATAATGGGGCAGGCAAGTCGACCCTGTTGAAGTCGATCGCCGTTGCCTTACTCGGGCCGCGTGAGTCCTACGGGTTACGACAGCCTTGGGATGCCTGGTTGCGTGATGGCTGCGACATAGGCGAGATCGAGCTACAAATCGCCTGGAATCCAGATTTCGACGGCTTTGCTGGGAAGGGAACAATACCGGCCGCGGATACCCTTCTGCCTTTGGGCTTGAAGCTGGCGCGAGCGGACGACGACACGAAGGCCCCTTCATTTGAGCCGCTGAAAAGCAAACCTGACCCAAACAGACACGTTTGGGGCAGCGAACGAGGCTGGTTCGCGGCTTCATACGGCCCGTTTCGGCGTTTCACCGGGGGCGTGGGGCGCGTGGAGCAATCCACATCGGGGACCCTGCTTCGACTCAATCGACACTTATCGCTGTATGGCGAAGGCATCGCACTGACGGAGGGGTTGGAGTGGTTGGTCGGGTTACGCGCTGAGGGGCTTTTTCAGGACGATGCTCACGTTCTACTGGATCCGTTAAAACGATTCATCAACCAGGATGGCTTCTTGCCGTCGGGAGTACAACTAAAAGACATTACGCCGAAGCAGGTGGTTTTTTCGGATGCATCGGGGGTGTCGATTCCCGTGCAGGAGCTTAGCGATGGGTACCGCTCGATCCTAAGCATGACCTTTGAACTGATTCGACAACTCTCATTTGCGTTTGGACCGGGGCAGATCTTTGATTGGTATGACCCTGAAAAAGTGTGGGCCGGCGGCGTCGTACTCATCGACGAGGTCGACGCCCATCTGCATCCCACCTGGCAGAAGCGCATCGGATTCTGGCTCTGCGCACACTTCCCCAATATCCAGTTCATCGTCTCCACCCACAGCCCCCTGATCTGCCAGGCGGCCGAGCACGGCTCGATCCTGCTGCTGCCCCGCTCCGGGACCAATGACGAGGCCCGATTGCTGGATGGCAATGAATTCAAGCGTGTGGTCTACGGCAACGTGCTGGATGCTTACGGCACCGATGCCTTCGGCGCGGAAGCGGCGAATACCCGGTCGCTGACAGCGCAGGGAATGCGCGACCGCCTGGCCCAGTTGAATAATAAGGAACTCGTCACGGGACTGGACGAGGCGGAGCGAAACGAACAGGTGCAACTCCGTGCGGCCCTGCCGACTGTCGCCTCAAGGGTCGATTGAGTCATGATCAGGATACCGGACGCAGTGCTTCCCGCCCAGGCGAACGGGTTGCTGGAGCAATACCAGGCCGAGGTCGACGGGAAGGGCGACTATGCCGCCCGGGTTGCGGCGGCCAAGTCGCTATACGATCAGGGTCTTGCGGCTCAATGAGCGCGACCTCCTGGTCGCCGCGCGGGCCGATGCCTTCGGCGGTTACCGCGCACGTCTGCGGGAGTTCATCCAGCAACGCGAAGCAGGCGCTTCGGCAGATGACTTGGCACGCCTGGGGATTGGGTTTCGGACGGCGCCCCACGCCACGGTGTGGGCCGAGATGAAGCGCCAACAGCAGCAGCTTCCCGAGCTTGCCGAGTTATTCGCTCAGGCGCCCGAAGCCCTGGCTTTCTGAGTCGGAGCATCGCAGCATGAGAAGCACCGACAAGCCCGAGTCGTTCAAGCAGCGTAGCTGGGAGCCACGCTACCGCAGCACCACCAGCGACCTGCTCCAGGACTTCTATCTCCCGGTCCTGCGCTCCGCCGTGCGCTATGACCGGGTGGCCGGGTATTTCCGCTCGACCTCGCTCGCCGCGGCGTCCCAAGGGTTCTCCGCCCTCGCCGGACACCAGGGGCGGGTGCGACTGGTGGCGGGTGCGGACCTGGACCCCAAGGATGCGCAGGTCATCCTCGGCAATCAGGACGGCGGGCGGCTCGCCGAGACGCTGCTGGCCGCCCTCGCCGATCCTCACGCCTGGCCGGAACCGGTCGAGAACGGCTTGAGTCTACTGGCCTGGATGCTGAAGGAGGGTTGCCTTACGATCCGCGTGGCGCTGCGCCGTCATCGCAAGACCGGCGTGGCCATCCCCTATGATTCGCGCGAGGACGGCTATGTCCACGAGAAATGGGCCGTCTTTGAGGACGCGGAGGGCAACCGACTCATCGCCGAGGGGTCCCTGAACGAGTCGCGCACGGCGCTGCTGATCAACGCCGAGAACATCGGGGTGCACTGCGATTGGTGGGGCACCCGCGAGGCAGCCAGGGCCGACAGCTACGCGGCCGACTTCGAGGCCATCTGGCAGAACCAGGACCCGGGGCTCTACGTGGTGGACCTGCCCCAGGCGGTGCGCGAGCGCCTGATCGAGATTGGCAGCGCCGTCGTTGCACCGAAGGAGATCGAGGGGTCGAGCGAGCGTCCGGTGGAGGCGCCACGACCAACCGCGCGGGAGTGGCTGGAATTCGCGATCCTGCGCGAGGCCCCGCGGATGCCCAACGGTCGCTTCGTCGGGATGGCCACGGCCCCGGTGGAGCCCTGGCCCCATCAGGCCATTGTGGCGCGGCGGTTGATCGCCTCCTACCCCTACAGCTTTCTGCTGTGCGACGAGGTGGGCTTGGGCAAGACGATCGAAGCGGGCCTGGCCCTGCGCTCGCTGATCCTGTCCGGGCTGGCGCGACGGGTGTTGATCGCACCGCCGGCAAGCCTGGCCCGGCAGTGGCAGAGCGAACTGGCAACCAAGTTCTTCCTGCGCTTCGGCCGGGCGCTCTCCGGCGCCCCGGTCCGGCACGCCTATCTGCATCCGCCCGGTGGATCGATGGAGGAACAGATTCCGGCCAAGTCGGTGTTTGCACCCGAGTGTGTCATCGTCTCCACCGGGCTGGTCCGGCGCAAAGACCGCCAGCGGGAGCTGGCGGCGCAGACCTGGGACATCGCCCTGGTCGACGAGGCTCACTATGCCAGGCGCAGCAACTCGACGGCCGGACTGGTGGTGCAACCCAAGTACGGGGACCTTTACCGGGCGGTCAGTCAGACCTTGCGCGCGCAGACCCGCGCCCTGTGGCTCGCCACGGCGACGCCGATGCAACTCGACCCGATCGAGGTCTATGACCTGTTTCGCCTGACCCGGCGGGTTGGCCCCTTTCAGGACGATCCGTCCCTGACCCAGGCGTATTACGCGATTCAGGGCCGCATCCAGCGGGGCGAGCGGGTTTCCGACGAAGAACTGGGTTTCCTGCGCCGGGTGCTTGGCTCGCTCCAGCGGCATGATCCGGAGGTCGCCGCCTTTATCCGCCAGACGGTGCTGAACCCGTCGAACCGGACCCAGTATGACCATTGGCTGACACTGGGGATCAAGCCGACGGGTGCGAGTCTCAAGCAACTGTTGCGCGCCATTTTTGCCTCGGCGCCGCTCTCACGGGTGATGATGCGCCACAACCGCGCCCTGCTGCAGGTGTACCAGGAGCAGGGTCGGCTGACCGCCAACCTGGCGCATCGGCACATCCTGCCCATGCGGCGCATCCAATACACGACTCAGGAGCAGGCGGCTTACGAGGCCCTGCAATCCTATTCCCAGACGTTGTCCCAGCAGATCGCCGCCGCCAACGACCAACAGGCGCGGGTCTCGACCGGCTTCTATCTGAGCTTTCTGCAACGGCGGTTCGCCTCCAGTCTGCACGCCATCGGCGAGACCCTGCGGCGGCGTTGCGAGCGGGTCAAGTGGACTCTGGAACATTTACTGGAGGGGCCGGGTGCCACCGCGACTGCCGCCGCCGACCCCGATCTGTCCCCCCTCGATGAGGATCTGGAACAGGAGGAGGGCGACGCGGAGGTCATCGAGCGGTTGCTCAAGAACCGCAGCGAGGCGGATCTCCGCTGGGAGTTGGACAAACTCGCCGGGATGCTCGCAGGCAGCCTGTACGACGCCGCGCCGGCATCGTCCAAGACGCAGGCGCTGTTGGGCTACGTGGATCAGCGTCGGGACAGCGCGCGGCCCGGCCGGGTGCGGCAGACGGTCATCTTCACCCAGTTCTGGGACACCTTGGAGGATATCGTCCGGCGCCTGCGACAGGCCGATGCCCGGCTGTTGGTCGGGACCTATTCCGGCCGCGGGGGACAATACACCCATCCTGAGACGGGCACGTTGGTTGGCACCGAGCGCGACGAGATCAAGCAGCGTTTCCTACGGGGGCAGATTGATATCTTGGTCTGCACGGATGCGGCGGCCGAGGGCCTCAATCTTCAGACGGCTGACTTTCTGGTCAATTTCGATCTGCCGTGGAACCCGGCCAAGGTCGAGCAGCGCATCGGCCGGATCGATCGCATCGGCCAACTGCATGAGCACATCTACGTTCAAAATCTGTGTTATCTGGGCTCGGTCGAGGAGATCGTCTACGATCGGTTGCTCAACCGTCTGGGCAGTATGATCGCCGTGGTGGGCGACCAACAGATTTCACTATTGCCAGTCACCGACGAGGATTTCCGTCGGCTGGCCGAGGGCGAGATCACCGAAGCGGAGTTGGAGGCAGAGGCCCGCCAACGGATTGCGTCCAGCCAGCAGCGTATCCGTGAGACCGAACTGACCGGGCAGGAGGTCTACGCCATCTACCAACGACTGGAGCAGGCGCATGCGGCGGAGCAGTTGCCGGCGACCTTGGATGGCCTCTGGCGCGTACTGACCGGTTCTGCGTACCTGAAGGCCCTGGGGTGTGCCCTTGCCGCCAACCTGACGGGTAACCACCAGGAGCCGCTGTTGCTCCGCGGTGTTCCCGGTATCATCGACGGCACCGCGCTGACCACGGACCGACGACTGTTCGATGAAGGCATCGAGTCGCTCGGGACGCGGTTGCGGTTCGCGACCTATGGGGAGCCGATCTTTGACGCGATCCTGGCCCTGAGCGCGGGATGGGCGGCACCCGGTTGCGTGCGCCGGATTGCCGTCAGGCCCAAGGGGCTGGACCTGGAGTACGTGGCCTTCGTTGTCGCAACACGGGATGGCGAAGGCGGCGCACTGCGGCTGATCTGCGATCTGGATCGCCTCGCAGGGCTGGACCTTGATACATCGGCGACCGTCTCCGAGGCCGACACGGCGCCCTTTGTTGCGCGACTTCAGGACATGGCGGACGCGGAGTTTCGACTCACCGCCCATGTTGCCGAGGTGGAGACGGACAACGAGCGGTCCGGCCGCGCCCAGGCCGCATTGGCGCTCGGGACCGCCTATGGGTTCATCTCCGGGCGCCGGAAGTCCGGCGGGGGCGATGACAACTTCTGGAAGGAACTCGACGCCTGTCGTCGGCTGATCGCGGAGCGAACCGCACAGGGCGGGGGCCTTTCGGTCCAGCGCGTGCCGAGCATCTACGACCGGGTGGCCACGGCCTTCGTGCCGTTCGAAGTCAAACGCAAGATCAGCGACGAAAGCTTCTGGGTCGATACGGCTCCGCCGCCTTTACTGAATGCGGCTTTTGACGCGGCGGCTCGGGTCGCGGATGGGATCAAGCGGAAAAAATCGGATCTGACGACGGAGATGGCATTGACCCGGATCGTCGCCGAAATGAAGCGGTTGCTTTCATGACCAGTGACTGCGGCCGGCGGCATAGATGTCCGAGACCTTCACAAACGATGTCAATATAGAGAAATTGTATGAAAACACGCTCCCTATCTTATCTTGCCGCGGCCTTCGTCATACTCTCTTGTATGCTCGTTTTGTCGCCTTCGAGTCGCTCCGGTGATCACGGGGACTCCGCTGCTGCTTCGGCTGCTGATCAGGGCTTCTACTTCCCTGCCGAATTCGAGGAACAGGAGGCCGTGTGGATGGGCTGGCCGACGTACGAGAACAAGTCCGGATGGTCAGTCAAAGATCTGCATGTTCAGCTATGGGCCGCCATGGCGCCGCATGTGGATGTCAGGGTGGCGGTCAATCCCGACAATGCAGAGAAGGGCTGGAGTTACGACACACAAATTGCCGAAATCAAGGCATTGATGAAAAAATACGCCGTACCGGAAAACAAGATCAGGCTCCACAAGATCCCGCACGCCGACGTATGGTGGAGGGACATGGGCCCTATCTACCTGGTCGACGGGAAAGGCCGGCGGGCGGCGGCCAACTTCCGGTTCAATGGGTGGGGATATGAAGCCAATGACTCCAGGTATGCCGAAACCGAAGGCGCCATCGCTGCTCAAGCGGCCCGGATCGACGGCGTCAACACGATTTTCAAGACCGCCATGGTCAGCGAGGGAGGCGACCGGGAGTTCAACGGCAAGGGCGTGATGATGGCGGTCGAAGCAGTCGAAAGACAACGCAATCCGACGCTGACCAAGGAACAAATGGAGTCTGAGTTCAAGCGGGTCCTGGGGGTGAAAAAGATCATTTGGCTCAAACGGGGGCGGTATGACGACGACCTGAGCTTTGCGGGCCGCCTGCCCGACAAAGACGGAAAACTGGAACTTTACACGGCGATCACCACCGGCGGACATATCGACGAGCATGTCCGTTTTGCCGGTCCGAACACGATTCTCTATACCACGGTTTCCGACGCGGAGGCCAAGGCTGACCCCATCGCTGCTGAAAACAAGAAACGGTTCGACGAAAATCTGGAGATCCTCGAGTCGGCCACCGACCAGGACGGCAAACCATTCACGCTGATCGCCATGCCCGATGCCCCGACGATCGTGACCACGGTGAAACCAGGTGACGGCGTATACGATTACCTGGCCGGCAATGACTACATGAAGAAGCTCAACAGGATTCCTGACGGGCAGCCGATACGAATCCTATTGGCAACCAGCTATCTGAATTTCCTGGTGACCAATCGCGTGGTTCTGGCCCAGAAGTTCTGGCGCGAAGGCAGCCCTGACGAATGGAAGCAGACTGACGCGCGGGCACTGCGAACCCTGGAGTCGGTGTTTCCGGACAGGAAGATCATCGCGTTTGATGCCAGGGCGATCAATGTCGGCGGTGGCGGCATTCACTGCAATACGCAGCAGGTCCCGAAGACAAGATAAAGAGTCGCTCTGGGTGCCTGTCCGGGTGATTGCTTCCCCGCGGCGGCCGGGAACGACCCCGAGACCTTTGCCCTTGAACCAAGTCGGACCCGCGGCTTTCCGCGTGGGAAGATCGGCCCTCCCCCGCGGACGCGCGGGCACCGGTGTCAGGGAACCGCGGCAGGCGTAGAGGCGGCCTCTGCCAGGTAGCGGATAGGGCCATCGAAGCCCTCGCGCCGGATCGGCAAGTCCTCGGCGATGGGCGCGTCGGCAAGCAGTTCGACCCGCCCCGACCACGGGTGCAAGGCCAAGGTCACGCGGAACAGGTTAGTCCCGAACAGAACGGTCCCGGCATAGACCGGCCGGCCGTCCCGATCCACGCGCTCCAATCCCCAGGGGTGCGCGGCCTGCGCCTCGGGCGGCGGCGCGGCGGCGAGCGGGAGGTCGTCCAAACCGTCGATGACCTGGAACCGCCCCTCCTCGGCCCGGCCGACACTGAAACAAAACCGCGTGTAGTCCGACTGAGCCGCCGGGGTGTCGAGGCGGATTGTGCCGGACTCCACCAATTCAAGCAGAGTCTGGGCCAGGCCATCCAGCAGGCGGACATCCGTGGTTCCGGCCAGCAGGTCCAGGGCGCCCGGTCGCGGACCATCCAGGATCTGGACCTGATACAGGTCCTGATCGCTGAAGCCCGGATGGCAGCGCAGGACGGCCAGGACCCGCAGGCCAGGTCGGGCGAGCGCCCGTGCACCGTCCGCGCCCTGGTTGGCCAGCCGCCGCAGCAGGACCGCAGCGGCGGTGCGGTCCAGGGTCTCCCAGGGGCCGGACAGCAACCAGGCCGGACCGGGCGCGGGCGGGGCGCCGTAGTCGGCCAACACGGCGTCCAGGTCGATGCGGTCGGGGGGCGGGGCCGGTGCCTCCCAGTAGGCCCGCGCCTGGGCCTGCCGCGCGTCCTGATCCAAGCGGGCTGCAACGCGCTGGAGCAGGTCATCCAGGTCGCGGTCGGTCTGGTCCGGCTGGTCCTGATACAGATTGATCAGCCAGGGCTCCAGCAGTCCCCGCTCCTCCCGCGGCAGGTCGAGCAGGGCGCGGGGGTCGCGGTCCGCCCGGTATGCCACCCCGGCCGCCAGCAGGCGCAGCGGCAAGGCGAGTTCCGCCCGGTCGCCGGCCAGGTCGCGCCAGGCGGCGTACCAGGCTTGGGCGGTCTGATCAGTCACCCAGTCGACGGCGCAGTACCGCAGGCTGCGGACCAAGGCATCGCCGAGCTCGGTGAGTCGGCCGTGCCGGGCGAAGAAATCCAGCCAGAGCGCGATGAAGCGGCGCCAGACCTGGGGATTCTGGGTGCGCAGGACGAGCGACCCGATCACCCCCAGATCCCGACTGGTCCAGGCCGGCGGGCGAAACTCGGCCAGCAGCCGATCCAGTGCGTCGCGGCCCTCGTCCCAGCGGTCCAGCCACAGCAGGGTGTCGGCCTGGTGCAGGGCGCGCTGAAACTCCTGCCATGTCGAATAGGCCGGTTGGGACTCTGCGAGCAAGGCCAGTGCCTCACCGTGGCGGCCGACCCGGGCCAGACTGATCGCGCGCCACAAGGTTACCGGCTTGCCCTTGCCGTCGAGCTCGGGATCCAGTTCATGCGCACGTTGGTAGCAGGCCAAGGCTCCGTCAAAATCGCCGAGGTGCGACTTTGCGTTACCTAGAGAGAAAACGAATACCGGCTCCTGCGGCATCAGGCCCGCTGCACCTTCGGCGACCTGATGATTCAGCCGGTAACGCCCCTGCTCCTGCAACGCGCCGAACAGGTGGTCCCAGACGGCGATGCGCCGCGGCTCCAGGGCCAATGCCTGGCGAAAAGCGCCCAGCGCTTCGTCGTGCCGATCCATGGCCCACAGGTCATAGCCCCGTTGATCCCAATCCGCCGCGGTCTCGGGCTCGCCCGCCAGGTCCATGGCCTTTTGCCAATAGTCCCGAGCCTCGGCAAACCGCTTGGCCTGCTCCAGACACCAGGCATGATTGCGGTTCAATACCGGGTCATCCGGCTTCAGCGCAATGGCCCGTGCCGAGGCCGCCAGTGCCTCGTCGATCCGGCCCAACTCCGCCAGGATCGCACCTTGCCGGTTCCAACCCGACGAGTCATCCGGATCGATCCGGCTCACCTGCACCCAGCACGCCAGCCGTTCCTCGGCGGGCCGACCCAGAGCCTCCAGACACCGGACCTTGCGCCGCCAGCATTCGGCATCGTTCGGGTCCCGCGCGATGGCACACTCGGCCTCGGCGAGCGCCGCCTCAAAATGACCCACGCCATAGTGCTCGGAGAAGGCCAGATCCAGGGCCGAGCGCAGGGGGTCCGCCTCGGCCCGGGCGCGCGCCGCCGCCTCGCGCAAGCGGGCGTCCGCCGCGGCCTCCCCGTGCGGGTCGGCCAGCCGGTCGAGCTCGGTCTGCGAATACCAGACCCGCAGGAACTGCACGAAGAGCCCGACCGGCTCGCCGCGCTGCTCCTTGACCTCCAGACACAGCCGCATCAGCGGCTCGCGCAGTTCGTAATAATTCGACCGCCCGAGCGAATCGGCCCGCATCACATCGCCCAGGTCGACCAGTTTGGCGAGTTGGGCCGAGACGGTCTGGGAGGTCGCCATGACCTGGCGGGCGATCTCCTTGACCGGAACGGCGCCGCGCAGCCGGCGCAGGGTGTCGATGATGCCGCGCTGCAAGGGCGGCAGCCGGCTCATGCGTGCCTGATAGTAGGGGGTGAGCGACTCCATCAGCCCCATGAAGGGCGCCACCAGGTCATCGAGCGAGTCGCAGGTCAGGAAGTCGAAGAAGAACTTGTAAACCCGCGGGTTGCCGCCGGCCAGATAGTGCAGGGCGCGCACCCGCGCCAGACCGAGCGGGCTCAGGATCAGGTTGGCGAGGTCGGGATCGCCCTTATGCAGCGCCAGCCGCGCCAGCATGTCCGCGGCCTCGGCGACCCCGAAGGGCTCCAGCGTGTGGCTGCGGAAGAAACCATAGAAGGTCTTCTTGCGCCCGCTCAGATCGGCGGTGAGGCTGGTGGTGCTGGCCAGGATGCTGACCAGGCCATGATTCTGGATGAAGGCGCGGAGCTTGCGCTGGCCGTCCTCGCGCAGTGCGCCGAACAGCTCGTCGAGGTTCTCGATGATCAACAGCAGGGTGCGGCCGTCGAGCGCCTGCAACAGCAGGTCCTCCAGCGCCGACTCCTGCTGCGGCAGCGCGGTCAGGTCCAAGATCGCCTCCAGCCGGGCATCGAGCCAGTCAAGGTCCCCTTCGTCCTGGCGCAGCCGCCGCAGCACCAGCGTCAGCAAGCCCGCGTAGCCGACCGCGTAGGGGTCCTCCGGCAGCCAGGCGATGCGCAGCCGGGCCGCGAGCTCGCGGTCGGCCCGCACCCGGTGATAAACCAATGCGACCAGATGGCTCTTGCCGCTGCCGCGCGGACCGATCAGCAGGCGCTGGTGCTTGTTGCCGCTCGCGGCGCTCGCGCGGATGCCGTCCATGATCCCGCGCACCAGGGGCTCGCGGACGACGAACAGGGCCTCCAAGGTCGCCGGGCTGAGTTGGCCGGGCGTGAAGGTGGAATGCTCCGCGGCCATCAGTCGAGCCCCAGGTCGCAGCGCCACCAGCGGCGGATCAGATCGAAGCGAAAGCGGTAGGCACCGTCCACGACCATCGGTTCGCCCTCGCTCCGGGCGATCTTCTGGAGCGCCCAGGGCAGTTCGTCCCAGATCAGGATGGTGCGCTGACCGGTGCTGTGCAGCAGGTCGCCTAGCAGACGCTCCAGGGCGACTTTCCAGGACGGCCCCTTGCTTTCCGGGAGCCGGAGGATGCCGCCCACCTCGAGTCCACCCAGAGCGGACCACTGTTCGGCGAGCCATCCGGTGGCCTTCTTGGTGGCGCCGAGATGGACGCGGATCGCCTGGGCCAGGCGCTCGACCAGTTCGGCCGCCCGGCTGACCGCGCCGATATCCATGTAGATGACCCGCAAGTCGGGCGCGGCCTCGGCCTGCATCTTCCTGGCGATGGTGGTCTTGCCCAGGCGCCGCTCGGACACCAGCACCAGACTCTGGCGCTCCAGGGTGGCCCAGAGCTGCGCGATCAGACGTTCACGCCCGACCACGTCCGCGGGAGACACGATGCCACCGGGATTCGCTTTCATCGGAACACCATTGAAGAAAAATTTACGTCAAAGTTGACGTACGTTAACTATAGCTCCTTTTTGTGAATCCGCAAGACCAACGCGTGCCGGGGCTTTGGCGTGTCGACTGGGGCGGGACGCGAGCGACGGCAAGGCGCTCCATGCGAAGGGCTTCGGCGGGGTGGATGGGCATCTGGTGAGAACGCGATGACCGATTAACGCCGACTCTATGTTCCGGGTGGCGATTGGAATCAAGCGGAAGAAGATACAGCATTTCCCGGCTCACGGCGTCCCCGTCATCGCACCTGCCTGCGCCGCGGCCTCCTCCCGCTCCAACGCCCGCGCCACGTCCCCCGGCGAGCCGGTGCGCCCCGCCAGGAGGTCATAGGCGACCGGGACGACGAACAAGGTGAACAGGGTCGCGGCAAGGACACCAAACAGAATGACGGTGCCGATCACGGCGCGCGTCTCGGCACCGGCGCCGGAGGAGAGCAGCAGCGGGATAGCCCCGGCGGCGGCGGTGAAACTGGTCATAAGGATGGGGCGCAGCCGCACGCGCGAGGCCTCGATCAGTGCATCGCGAAAGGCCGTACCCTGATCGCGCAGTTGATTGGCGAATTCGACGATGAGAATGCCGTTCTTGGCGGCCAGACCGACCAACATGATGAGTCCGATCTGACTGTAGATGTTGAGTGTCGCGCCGGTGATCCAAAGCCCGAAGAGCGCACCGGCCATGGCCAGCGGCACGGTGAGCATGATGATGAAGGGATGTACCCAACTCTCGAATTGGGCGGCCAGCACCAGATAGACCACGATGATGCCCAAGGCGAAGACGAACAGGAGGCCGCCGCCGGCCTGTCGAAAGTCCTTGGATTGGCCCTTGAAATCGATCTGCGCCTGCGCGGGCAGGTGAGTGCGCACCAGTCCCTCCAGATACTCCAGCGCGTCGCCCAGCGCCAGGCCCTCGGCCAGGTTGGCTTCCAGGGTGATGGCGCGCAGCCGGTTGAAGTGGTTGAGGCTGCGGGAGTCCGCCCGCTCGGAGACGCGGACCAAGTTGGCGAGCGGGATCAGTTCACCGCTGCGCTCGGAGCGGACATAGAGGTTGGTGAGGCTGCCCGGGGTGCGCTGGGCGTCGCGTTCCCCCTCCAGGATGACATCGTATTCCTCGCCGGCGTCCAGGTAGGTGGTCACCCGCCGCGAACCGAGCATGGTCTCCAGGGTGCGCCCGATGGTGCCGACCTTGACCCCCAAATCCGCCGCCCGCTCGTAGTCGATCGCCACGCGTAACTGCGGGTTGGTCTCCTTGTAATCCCACTCGATCCCGCTGAGTCCGGGGTTGGACTTGGCGATCTCGGCCAGCAGGAGGTCGCGCCACTGCGCCAGTTCCTCATAGGTCCCGCCGCCCAGCACGAACTGCACCGGCTTCTGGATGCGCGCCCCGAACCCCTGGCGCATGACCGGGAAGGCCTTGATGCCCGGCAGGTCGGCGAGCCGGTTGCGGATTTCCTCCATGATGACCCAGGCCGAGCGGCGCTGATCGAAGTCGTTGAGCACCAGCACCGCCATGCCGGTGTTGAAGGCCAGGGTCCCGCCGAAGCTGCGCGGGGAGCGGATCTGCAGCCGTGTCGCCTCGCCGCTGTGCGTATAGGGCAGCAGCCGCCGTTCGATCTCGTCCATATAGTCGCTCATATAGGCGAATGAGGCGCCCTCGGGTCCGTCCACCAGGACGAAGAAAGCGCCGCGGTCCTCTTTCGGCGTGTATTCCTGGGGAATGGCGCGATAGAGCCAGGCCGCGGCGCCCAGGGTGCCCAGCAGCACCAGCACCATGACCCAGCGATGATGCAGAAAGAATCCCAGCGCCGCCAGATAGCCGCGGCGGATCGACTCGAAGACCCGGTCGATGCCCCGGCTGAGCCGCCCCGGCTGGTGACCCTGGGGCAGGATCTTGGACGCCATCATCGGCGAGAGCGTCAGTGCGACCAGAGTGGAGAAGGCCACCGCGGCGGCCATGGTGAGCGCGAACTCCGAGAACAACCGCCCGACACTGCCCTGCAGAAAGGCGATGGGGACAAAGACGGCGATCAGCACGACCGAGGTCGCGATCACCGCGAACCCCACCTGCCGGGTCCCGCGGTAGGCGGCCACCAAACGGGTCTCGCCGTATTCAGCCATCCGTCGATGCACGTTCTCCAGCACCACGATGGCGTCGTCCACCACCAGGCCGATGGCGAGCACCAGGGCCAGCAGGGTCAGGATGTTGATCGAGAACCCCAGCATCAACAGCACGGTGAAGGTGGCGATCAGCGACACCGGCACCGTCACCGCCGGAATCAGAGTGGCGCGCACCGAACCCAGAAAGAGAAAGATGACCAGCACCACCAGGACCACGGCGACCGCCAACGTCTTGTAGACCTCCGCGATGGCGCCCTTGACGAAGACCGAGCTGTCGTAGCTTTGCTTGATCTCCAGACCCGCGGGCAGGGACGGATTGATGCGCGCGGCCTCGGCCTTGACGGCATCGGCCACCGCGATGGTGTTGGCGGTCGACTGTTTGGCGACGCCCAGGCCCACCACGGCATCCCCGTTGCTGCGGAACAGATTGCGGTCCTCCTCGGTCCCCCGTTCGACCCGCGCCACATCGCCCAGACGCACCAGGTAGCCGTCGCGCCCGCGCCCCAGCACCAGCCGGGCGAACTGCTCGGCGGAGCCGAAGGCGCGGTCGAGCCGCACGCTGAACTGACGCGTCTGCGACTCCACGCTGCCGGCCGGCAGTTCCAGGTTCTCGGCCCGCAGCGCGTTCTCCACATCGGTGACCGTGAGGCCGCGCGCGGCCAGGGCCTGCCGGTCGAGCCAGACGCGCATGGCATAGGTCTGATCCCCACCCACCCGGATACGCGCCACCCCGTCGAGCACCGAGAAGCGGTCCACCAGATAGCGGTTGGCATAATCGGTCAGCTCAGGGACCGAGAGCCGGTCGCTGACCAGATTCAGCCAGAGAATCACGTCATCGTTGCTGTCGACCTTCTGGATCTCCGGCGGGTCGGCTTCCGTCGGGAGCTGATCGAGGATGCCGGAAACCCGGTCGCGGATATCGTTGGCCGCCCCGTCGATGTCGCGGCCGACCGTGAATTCGACCGTGATGGCCGAGCGCCCGTCCTCGCTCACCGAGGCGATGGTGCGAATGCCCTCCACGCCGGCGATGCGGTCCTCGATCAGCCGGGTGATGCGGGTCTCCACCACAGCGGCCGCGGCCCCCGGGTAGGTCGTCTCTACCGAGACCACCGGCGGGTCGATGTCCGGGTATTCGCGCAGCGGCAGCCGGTCGTAGGCGACCAGGCCGAAGGCGGTCAGCAGCAGCGACAGGACCGCGGCCAGCACCGGGCGCCGCACCGAGACATCGGACAGCATCATGGCTTGACCGCCTCCCGCGCCCCCAGCAGGTCCTTGAGCGGTCGGGTGCCGTCGTCCAGCACCAGATCCAGCGCCTGACCCGCGCGTACCTTGTCGCTGCCGTGGGTGATGACCCGATCGCCGGCCCGCAGGCCATCGGTGATCTCCACCTCGCCGGGGCGGCGGGCGCCGATGCGGACCTGGACACGCTCGGCCCGGTCGTCGGCGCCCACCCGCATGACGAACTGATCCTGACCCAGCGCCAGCAGGGCGGACTCCGGGATCACCAGCGCCTGCCGCGGATTGCGCTCGAGCTCCACCTGCATCAGCAGTCCGGGGCGCAGCCGGCCATCCGGATTGGGGATCAGGGCGCGCACCGCAATGGAGCGGGTCACCGGATCGATCCGGCTGTCGACCCCGCTCACCTCACCGCGAAACCGCTGGTCCCCGTACTCCGGGGCGCGCGCGGTCACGGCAAGACCGGGCTTGAGGTCGGCGAGGAAGACGCTCGGCACCGAGAAATCGAGCTTCATGGTGCTGAGGTCATCCAGCGTAGTGATCTGGTTCGCGGGCTCCACCAGGGCGCCGACGCTGATATTGCGCAGCCCCAGCACGCCGTCGAAGGGGGCCTTGATCAGCCGGTCCGCCAGCCGCGACTCGATCGCCGCGAGTGCCGCCCGCGCAGTCTCCAGATCGCGGCGCCGCTCGTCGAGCAGCGATTCGGCGGCCGAGCGCTGCCCGGCCAGCGACTTCACCCGCTCGTACTGGCGCTGCGCCTCCGCCACCCGCGCCCGCCCCTCCTCGATCAGCGCGTGCTCCTCGGCCCCGGTCATCTCCACCAGGATGTCGCCTTTCTTGACCCGCTGGCCGTCGTCGAAGTGGATCGCCGACACGGTCTCGGTCACGTTGGCGGTAACCACCACCGACTCGCGCGCCTTCAGGGTCCCCAGCGCCTCGACCGGGTCAGTGAAGGGCAGCGTGCGCACCGCGGCGACGATCACGGGCGTCGCCGGCTGGGGCGGGGTCTCCGCCGCCGACGCGGCGGCGGCCGCGAGCAGTGTGGCGCAGAGGAGCAGAGCGGTGCGAAGCGGCATGGAGTGACCTGGCGGACGCTTGACGGGGCTTGGTGATTCAGCCTTTGCCGCAACATGGAGACGCCATCCGGCCAGTACCAGTGCAAGCCTGAGCAACGGCCGACAGGCACCAACGCGGTTGACCGCACGATATCCCCAGCTGTTTCGGTGATCTGATCCGTGCTGCCCAGGTTGCGACCGGCGCGCGCGTGGTGATCCTGGTCGAACGGATCGATCCGGTGACGCTGCTGTTCCAAGCCGGTTATCTGACGATCGACCACGCCCGCCAGATTTTTGATCAATGGCTGTTCTCACTTCGTGTCCCCAATCAGGAAGTGCGTCAAGCGCTTGCCAACCACTTGGTCGATGCCTACACGTCCCGCTTGCCCAGCGAGCGATTGCGTTGGCAAAAGACCCTCTACGATTCTTTAGCCCAGGGTGATGTCGCCGGCCTGTTGGCGGCAATCAGCCGGCTGTTCGCCGGTATTCCCTGGCGAAACTTCACGGCCAACGACTTGCCCTTGACCGAGGGCTATTACGCCAGCGTCCTCTATGCCTTCTTTGCCAGCCTCAATGCCGAGATCATCCCCGAGGACATCAGCAATCAGGGCCAGGTCGACCTGACCATCAAACTGGTCGACTACATCTATGTCATCGAGATTAAGCTGAACCGCGGCCAGGCTGGGCCGGTGCCGTCCGGGATCGAGCCGCGCCCTGGCGACGCGACCGTGCCCGTCTTGACTCAGGCGGGCGACAATCCGGCCCTGGTCCAAATCCAGGCCCGCGGCTACAGCGCCAAGTACCGCGGTCTGCCGAACAAGGGTTTGTTTGAGGTTGGACTGGTGTTCGACCCCCAAGCGGGCAACCTGACGCAAGCCGATTGGGTGGCGGTGGTTTGACCGCGCGCGGACCTCAGCCGCTCCCATGCGACGCGGCTCAGGTTGCGCGTCTTGCGACTGAACGTATCAATCGCATCCGCACGATTCACGGCACCCTGGCTATTGAGGGTAACCGGCTGACGCAGGAACAGATCACGGCCATTCTGGAAGGCAAGCGGACGGCAACGGTCGGATGGGCCGGCTGTGGCAGACGCTGATCTTGAGGTTACAGCCCCATCAACCGCGCCACCCCGTCCCAGCCAAGTTGCACGGCGAACAGCGCGAGGACGATCCCCAAGGCGCGACAGACAAGGCGGTATCCGCCATCGGTCAGGCCCCGCCCCCAATGCGCGGTGAGCAGCGCCAGCACCACCTTGGTGCCGACGAGCAGTGTATAGAAGGTCAACAGGAACCACAGGGCGAGCCGGGGGGACCGGTCCGCGGCGGCGGCCAGCAGCGGACCGCCAAGGGTGATCCAGAACAGCCAGGGGTAGGGGCTCAGCAGGTTGACCGCCATGCCCCGCCCGAGCGCGCCGTTGACCGCGGTGCCGGCCGGTTCGGGCAGCACGGCACGCCATTGCGCGCGTGCCAGGTGTGCGACCACCAGGGCTCCGGTCAACGACAGTACGGCCAACCAGGGAGATTGCGGGTCCAGGCTGCCGGCCAGGCCCCAACTGAGTGCGACGATCGGTGTGTCGGTGAGCAGCGGGGCAAGCGCCACGCGGATTCCGGCGGACGCACCGCCGCGCAGGCTCTCGGTCATCACCAGGGCGAGTAGGGGGCCGGGCGCAAGTCCCGCGCCGAGGCCGAGCAGGACTGCTTGCAGAGTCATCGCGAGCATGCTGATGGAAGCGCTGTGGGCCGTCGGTTTTCTTGTTTAGCGGTGATCGCCGCAGTCAGCCTTCGCCAAGGGTTCGGTCACCAGCCCCTGTCCAGCACCCAGGCGACTGAGGATAGGCTCCCGCCGCGCCGGGGCTTGCCCGCTGACATGAATGGTTCCATAGTACCGCCATGACCTCTGTTGTCGCACTCTACGATGCCCTGACCTCGGCCCCCGACGATCGCACCCGTGCCCGGGTGATCGCCGAGGCGTTCGAGCGTCTGGAAGAACGCTATCCCCAGCTGCCGGACTTGGCCACTCAAGGTCATGTGCGCGAGGCGGAATTGCGTCTGCAAAAGGAGATCGAGCAAGTCCGCGGTGATCTCCAGGCCACTGAACTTCGGCTGAAAAAAGAGATCGAGCAGGTGCGTGCCGAGTTTAAACTCGACCTCGAGCGGGTGCGCGGCGACCTCCAGGCCACCGAACTGAGACTGAAAAAGGAAATCGAGCAGGTTCGTGGTGATCTGCGGGCCACCGAACTGAGCCTCAAGAAGGACATTGAGCAGGTACGTGCCGATCTCAAAGCGGACATCGAACAGGTACGGGCCGAGCTCAAGGCGGACATCGAACAGTTACGGGCCGAGCTCAAGCTCGACATCGAGCGGGTCCGCGGCGAGGTGGCACGCACCAAGATCGATCTGCTGAAATGGATCGTTCCGCTGATGTTTGCGCAAGTTGCCGCCATCGCTGCCTTGGTGAAGCTCCTTTGAGTTGAGACTCCAGGACGGGCGCGCGGCGATCCGGGTCGCCTGAGGCGGAGTCGACCCCCGCCGGTATCAGTTGAGGAGCCAGACCAGGGACCATGCCCAGACGCACACTCTTGATTGGTTACGGCGGATTCGGTCTGGACGCCATGCAGCGGCTGCTGCACCAATCCGCACTGCGCGGCGTGCTGCGGTGGCGCGAGACCCAGACCGGCGGGGTCGCCTCGGCCCAGCGTCAGCTCGAAGACCTGGGTTTGCTGGCGCTGCCCGATCCGTTCGACGGCGCGGCCGGCAGCGGCGCCCAGGCCGCGGCCGGTGCGCCCCAGTTTCTGACCGATCTCTACCGCCAGATCAAGCTGCTGCCGGCCGATGCGCCGACCGTCGAGGCCGGAGTCGCGCACTGGGTGCGGCGCGCGGCCGATGCGCTCATGGCCCAGGGCGCATTCGATCAGGGCGACCCGGTGGGGCTTGACCTGATCGTCCTGGCGCGTCCGACCGTCCCCGAGACCATCGCGCATCTGGATATCCTGCTCCAGGACATCTTGAAGACACTCGCTGATTCGCGCTTTTTCCAGGTCGCGGTGCAGGGGGCGGAGAATCTCAACTGCATCCTGGTGCTGGACTTCGATGACTACTGGCAGGGCGCCGGCGCGCCGGAGGCGGTGACCAATGCCGAGGGGCTGCGCGCGGCCTTGCGCAATTCCATGCTGGGCTGGGAGCGTCGGCAGGCCCAGCGGCTGGCGGCGGTCGACCGCTGTTATCTGGTGGACGGCCGCACGGCGATGGGTCATCGCCCGCCGCCGGTGCGGCTCGATGAGGTGGTGCTGTTTCTCGAACTGCTGTTGTTCGAGGGGCTGCGCGCCGCCAAGCAGGGGCTCTACCAGCAGCAGTCACTGGCTCAGCCGATCACCGCCACTTTTGGTATCCGCCTCCTGGAGGAAAGCACCCTGGTGCTGAGTCGCGAGGCGGCGGCGACCTTCGGGCGGCGCTGGCTGGATGCCCTGATCGGCGACCAGGAGCAGTGTCCGGATCGCGCCGCCCGGCGCGTGCACGAGACCCTCGAGCCCTATCGCCGCCGGACCATCGAGCAGCGCATCGACGATGCGCGTCTGGAACAGTTGTTCCAGACCGGCGGCCTCCAGTTGACTCAGGCCCTGATGGCGGTACCGGACCGGCAGGCGGCGGACTGGCCGGAACGCCTCCAGGCCGTTTTCGAGCGTGAGCGCCAAGCCCTGGCGCAGACGCTGGATCGCGCCGGCTGGGAGATCGTCAGCGCGCTCAAGAAGGCGCACTTTCAGGACCTGGATCAGCAGGTCGCGGCGGCGGTCGAGGCGGACCTGCATGACGCGCGCGCCCCGGCTTCGCTGCGGCTGGTGCGCGAGGCGATCGACGGCCTGCGCGATGAACGCCGCCTGGGGGCGGATGGACTGCTCCCGGCGGCCGAGGTCGACGCCGATCCGTTGCGGCGCCTGCGACTGCTGCACCGGCGCTACCGCGACCAGTATGACCAATGGCTGGCCCGTCAGGGCCGCGCGCTGCAATGGTTCTGGCCGCTGTTCGCGCTCCTGCTTGCGCTTGGCCTGGCGCCCCTGTCGGTGCAAGTGGCCGGTCAGCTCAAACCGCCCGGTCCGGCCTGGCTGGGCGGCTGGCTCGATCAGGCGGTGACCACGTTGCATACGGTCAACCAGCCGCTGCTCTGGACGCTGGTATGGCTGCCGCTCCTGTGGGTACTGTTGGCGCTGCTGATTCAACCGCTGATCACCGCCCGCATCGCGCGCGCCCAGCGCTTTTTCACCAGCGCCGAGCGCGGACGCTTCCATGACCATATCCGCGACCTGCTGGCGCCCCTGCGCGAATCCTTGCTGGAGCGCGTGCGCCGCAACATCCGCTCCAGTCTCGCCAACGATGTGCAGAAAACGCTGAGCCGCATCGGCGAGCGGCTCGCCGAACGCGGGCGGGAGATGGACTGGCTGCGCCGTCAGCTCAACGAGTTCTTGCGCCTCAGCAGCCAGCCGACCACCGCGGTGCGCAAGTGGGTCAGCCGCGCGGGCGCGCTGGACACCATGCTGGAGGCTAATCCGCCGATCCGCGACCGCATCTGCTATCGACAGGACGTCTTGCCCCGACCCTTTGCCGGCTGGAACGCGCACTTTTGCGATGCCTTTCTCGATCCGCTGCGCTTCATCGATAGCCTGAGCAAACCCTATGCGGACGGCTATGAGCATGCCGAGCAGCGGCGCGATGCTGGTGAGGATCTGCCGCTACGTCGTCGCGAACTGATCGACTTCATCGACCATAGCCGGCTGGCGCCGGCCTGCCGCTTCATGCAGGACACCGGTGTCACCGATGCGCAGCGCTGGTGCATCACCGCGCAGCGCTGGCGTGCCGTACCGGGCATGGTCGAAGAACTGAACAACCGGCTCGGAATCATCGCCGAGGACATCATCCCGGCCCGCGATCACGCGCGGGTCTATCTGTTGGTGCTGCAAACCGGGGTGGCGGCGGCGAACCTGGAGCGGGAGCAGGCATGAGTTCAGCAGTGCGGTGGTCGGCAGGTGTGCCGCCCGGCGGGATGCGGCATCTACGGGGGCGGGGCCAATGAGTCAGATCGCCGTGCTTCCGGTTTGGCTGATCCCTGCCGCGGCCTTCGCCGTCGCGCTGGGCCTGGCATTCGCGCTCAATGCCCTGGTCATCGCGCGGCGGCCGGACCGGGACAGTGGTGCGCTCTGGACCAGTGTCCTGGTCTGGTGCGGCGGCCTGCTGGCCCTGTCGCTGCTCTATGCCTGGACGCTCCAATGGACCGAGTTGGCCTGGTGGTTCAAGGGCTGGCATCCCCTGTTCGACGAGACCGGGCTCAAGGTCGATCTGCCGGGGCTGCCCGCCCTGGTGCTGCCGGTCCCGACGCCCCTGGGCGCGGACGGGCAGCGGCTGGCGCATCCCGAGTGGTGGGCGCTCGCCATGCCATTCGCCGTCTGGTTTGCCGTGGTTCTGATCCGGCTCCTGCTGCCCGCGACGCAACGCGGACCGGAGCAGCCGCGCCCCGGCGGCTGGCTGGCTGGTTCCGCCGGGTTCGCGGACGCGCGGCACTGGGTCGGGTATGCCCTGGCCACACCACTGTTGCTCTTGCTGGCCTGGAGTGCCGACCAACTCGGCGAAGGGCCAATCCAGGCGCGCGCCGCGCTCTGGGGGATCCTGGCCGTCCTCGCCGTCACCCTCATCGTCATCGCCTTCAGCCGCGGCCGGGCGGATGCCGCAGCGACCGCGACCGCGCCGGCGCCTGAAACCGACGCTGACGACTGGGTGGACGCGCTACGCCGCCGCGGCTTCGCCGTCACGCCACTCGCCCGGCTCGAGCCCAGTCTGGAGGGGGTCCAGACCCAGGACCCCGATGCCTGCGCACTGCTCGATCAATGGCCCTTCCTGCGCGAGCGCCAGGTGGCCCCGGAGTTGGTCGAGGCCGTCGCCGATCTGTTCGGCGCCGGCGTCGGCCGGCGTCGCTATGGGCTGGATCGGCTGATCCTGGCCCCGGACGATGCCGGCCAGTTGGAGGCCCTGGCCGCGGCCATCCGGCTCACTTACCTGCGTCTGGAACTGGTCACCCTGGTGATCTGTCCGCGCGGTGCGACCGCGCTCGCCGAGCGTCTTGCGCCCTGGCTGCCAGGCCGCGAGCTGATCCATCTGCCGCGGGCCAATGCCCCTATCGATACCACGGCCATGGTCTGGGTACTCACGGCCGGCACCCTGTCGGATCAGTTGGCAGACCTCTCCGATCATCCGCTGCTGCTCAACCGCATCGGTCTCATCGCCTGGTGGGATTTGGACGCCTATTCCGGTGTCATGGCCGCCAACTTCTGGGCCGTCTCCCATCGTCTGCACCGGCTGATCAAGGGCAAGGGCCATCAGGAGACCCGCTCACTCACCTTCGCCCGTTATCACCAGAGCCACGAGGCCAATTTCGCCGCCTTCGCCTCGCAGACGCTGCCCTATGATTACCAGGCCGAGGATCGGGTCGTGGTCGCCCAGCGCCGCCGCCATCCGCTCTGCATCCATTTGCTGGAGCCGACGGCCGACCTCAAACCCGCGGACCTGGTCGCACAGGACCACGGGGACCCCAGCCTGCTGGCCGCCCGGACCTCGGTGGAAGCCGGCTGGCGCACCCGTTTCGAGCCACCGCCGGGCCTGGACTTGATCAAAACCGCGGATTTCCTGCAACAGCGGATCGACGGGCGTCGTCTGGCGCAGTGGCTACCGCCGGGGCCGGCCGACGCCGGGGCGCGGATCATGGAGGTGCGTGCCGAGGACGTGCTCTCGCTCGGTCATCTGCTCTCCCAGGGCGGGCGCTGTCTGGAGTATTTGCCGGCCCACCATGTCGGTGTGTTCCTGCCGCCGGGGAACCCCTATGTGCGCCGGCTGCTGCTGCGCCTGGAGCGGGACCCGGCGGCCTTCTTCCGCCAGGTGCGCCGGCTGGTCCCCGGTGTGCCGCAGCCGGCGATCGTGCGCCGTCATCTGCTGCTGGCCTTGCGTGAGATGGAAGCGGTGGCCAACGGCTTGCTCACCACCTTCCAATGGCGCGACAGTATTCTCGACCCGGTCCTGGAAGACCTGGCCAATCATCACCAGATCGAGCGCCGCGACGTGCATTTTCTCGACCACGACAACCGGCTCAAGGTCGATACCGGCTATACCAGTTCGGTCGCGGAATATCGCCCCGGTCCGCTGGACACCGTCGGCGATCAGTTGGTCTCGATCATCCTGCGCGAGGCCGGTGAAGCCGAAGAACTGCTGCTGCGTATCGACCCGGAGCGGGCAACCATCGTCGCCTATCCACGGCGCGTCTTTCAGGTCAAGGGGCAGACCTTTCGCATCAACGCCTGGCCCAGCACCGATGCGCAGGAGATCAAGCGTCGCGGCGTACTCTACTGCACCCGCACCGATGACCCGGTGCTGACCTGGCGGGTGAGTGAACCGCGGCTGCGCCGCACGCTGGTCGATCCCAGCCAGAATCAGGCCTTCTTCGCCCACAACACACTCAATAAGGTCGTCATCCAGACCCAGTACGCGGAGGAGGTCAGCGGCCTCATCGAGATCCGGCGCGAAGGCCAATACGATGCACATTCAGGCGCGCCGCGTCAGAGCGAGACCGACTGGGGCGAACCCATCGAGAGCCTGACCTTCCCGACCAAGGGGCTGATGCTGCGCTTTCTCGAAGAAGACCTGGCCGAGCGCACCGCCGCCCTGCATTCAATCGCGCTGGCCTTGAGCCAGGTTTTGGCGGTGCATGTCGGCGTCGAAGAGGACGCCGTGCGCGTTATGGCGGCGGAGAACCTCAAAGTCGGCCGCCGCCGCGAATCGGGCCTGGTCATCCTTGACCTCTATCCGCACGGCATCGGCCTGATCGATGCCCTGAATGATGACGACGCCCTGTTGCGCCGCATGCTGGAACACACCCGCGACTGGCTCGCCGAATGTCCCTGCGCCAGCGAAGCCGGTTGCCCGCTCTGTCTGCAATCACCGCCGTCCATCGCCGCGACCCGCTATTCAGTCGATCGTCATTTGAGTCGGCGGGAGGCGGTGGAGGTGTTGCGGCAGGTGTTGGGGGATTGAGTCAGCGTCCGTAAATGAACGCGAATACGATGCTTGGGGCCTTGATCAGTCGGCTATGCTTGGCCCCACATCATCCGACAGGTCACGACAGGACAAGGGTCAGGTCTCCCATTGTGGATCCTTGCAACCGCCGCTGACGTTACGCAGCATAACGAAATCTTATCGCAAGGAATCAATAAATAGCCGATTTAGAGCCTTCCTACCTGATATACAGGCAGACCCTTGGTGTAGGGGCGGGTTTAAAACCCGCCCCTACGTCCGGTTATCACGTCCGATGGCTATATGTGTTCCACGGCTGCTAGTGTGGCATACGGGTGTTCGTGTATCTCAAACGCTGGATTGTAATACGGGTCACGAAGCAGCCTTTGCGCTTGATCAGCGCTTCCGCCATCGCGATGAATCGGGGTGTGTCGGTTGTACAGATGTGCAATCTCCCGATCGAGCCGGCTGCGCTGCGTTCCGCGCTGGTCCGGCCCGCGGGTCGCGGATGCGAAGTGGCGTAGCCGGGCGTGCGGGGTCCACAGGTTTCGGTAACCCGCCGCAGTCAGCCGCAGACAAAAGTCCACATCGTTGAAGGCGACCCCCAGGTTGACCATCTCAAACCCCCCGACTTGATCGAACACTTGACGCCGACAGACGAGACAGGCGCCGGTGACCGCACTCAGATTTTGCGTGAGCGCGGCACGCATCATATACCCGGCGCGGTCCGTCGGCAGGCCGGTGAACGCATGTTCGGCGGCGCCGTGCACGCCGAGGATGACGCCGCCATGCTGAATGGTACCGTCAGGAAATAAGAGCTTGGCGCCGACCGCGCCGATGTCGGGGCGGCAGGCGTGGCCGACGAGTTCGGTCAGCCAATCGGGCGTGAGCACTTCAGTGTCGTTGTTGAGGAAGCACAGCACCTCGCCGTGGGCGCGGGCGGCGGCGAGGTTGTTGATCGCCGACCAGTTGAATGCGCCGCTGTATTGCAGGACCTGGACCTTTGGCTGGTCGGCGACCGTGCGGAGATAGTCGCGGGCGATGGGGTCGGTGGTGTCGTGATCGACGAGCAGGATCTCAAAGTCGGGGTACGCGGTGCGGTTCCGGATGCTCTCGATACAGGTCCGCAACAGCTCCGGGGCGTCGCGCGTGGGGATAATGATGGAGACCTTTGGCGCGAGGTGCGGGAGTTGCCAGCGCAGGCGGGCGGCGAGTGTGCGCGGCGCGCGCGCGATCTCGGGGTTGGCGGCGTACAGTGCCTCATCGAGTTCGGCGGTGGCAGGGGCGCGGGTGCGCGTCAGGTGATCCTGCAGGACGGTCAGGGCGCGGGTGAGGCCCGATTCGTCGGCAGGGGGGCCGGGGTCCGCCGCGATGCGATGGGTCAGGACCCGGGCGATGTGCAGCCAGTCGTGCGGTGCGAGCCGCTCGATCGCGCGCAGCAGCAGGTCGTACTGCCAGACGCCCTCGGGTTCGTCCGCGAGGTCGGGGACCAAGATCGCGAGTAAGGTCCGATCCAGACAGAAGGCGCCGATATAGGGGGTGGATAGCAGGAGGTCCGGATTGAAATCGGGCCGCAGCTCTGGGTCGCGATGAGCGCCGGCCGCGTCGATCCGGTCGCTGTCCGCGTAGAGGATTTTGGCGTCGGTGTGTACCGCACCGTGCACGATCCAAGCCAGTGCCTCCGGGGCGAGTGCCTCGCCGGGTGCGAGCAGTAGCAGGCGGGTATTGGGTGATTCGCGTAGAACGGCGCGCAGGACTGCCGGGCTCGGCTGTGACCGCGCGTCGATCCAGTGCACTCCCCCGTACCGAGCGGACCGGGCCAGGACTTCGTAGGCCTGATCCGGCTGGGAGCGATTGAAGATCAGGTACTGATGTCCGTCCTGCGCTTGTCCGACCAGCGACTCCAGAACGTGTTCGAATTGAGGGAGTGTGGTATCGGCCGTGAGCGGTACGACCACGCTGATCCGCGGCAACACCAGTTCCGGGGTGGCCGTAGTCTCCGGCGGAGGGGCCAGGCGATGGACTTCGTCGTACCAGAGATCGTAGTCGGCGAGTGCGTAGGCGGTGCGCCGACGCCGGGCCGGCATCTGTTCGCGCAGTTCGTGCAGGGTCTGTTCGAGACGGTTGAGCCGACGGACGAGTGCAGCGTCGGACCGATCGGCGTCGTCCGCGCGGTAGCTTAAGGGGTAGCCGGCGATCAGTGTGCGTCCGGAATCCTGGTCGAGCAGGTCCAGGCGGTGGGTCTCGCGCCAGGGTGACGCCAACGTGTCCTTGCGCAGGATGACCTGGAAGCCGTGACGGGTGTCGGCGCCGAGGCCATCAAGGTCCGGGCGCGGGTCGTCGGCCACGGCCGTTCCGGCGGGGACACCGTTGACTTCGAACCGGAGGCGCAGGATTCGGCTCGGATCGGCGGTGTCGATCGCCCAGCCGGTGACGCGGCGGCCGTCAATGAAATCGATGGTGCCTCTCAGGGTGCCGGCCGGGGATGAGGTCTGGACGGGCAGGCCGTTGCCTTCAAACAACTGAGCGCTTGGAAGTTGTCCCTGCCGCAGGCCGGACATGACGGCAGTCAGCGGATCACTCCAGCCCGCGAGTTTGCCGGGTGCGTGTTTCAAAATCCGATCGAGCAGCCGGTCGTGGGCCGCGGGATCGGCCAGGTCGGTGCGCAACAGCGCCAAGGGGCGCGGGTGCAGGCGAGGGGTCTTGAACAGCAGGGTGCCCGCCGCATCGCTGATCGTCAGCGACACCGGGTCAGCTAAGGGGTCGCCGGTCAGAGCCAGGAAGGCCGCGACCGAATCGGAAACCGGGACGCCCAGATAGGGTTTGGGCAATGGTTGCCCGGAAAGCGCCAGGTCGAGTTGTTTCGCCAGACGGCCCGCGTGGTGCCACACGACCAGACGCAGGGCCGCGTGTCCATAGACTTCAGCAAATTGTGTGACATCCATCACGCCACCTTAATACCGATCCTTTGCGTGCGGCGTCACAGGCACGCGAGCTATTGACCTGCCTCGATTGCGCGCGACGCCGCTGTGCAGATTCGGGATTCGTTCGCCATTCCCGCCAGTTGTAAACAGGCCGCGGCGGTGTGCACCGCCGCGGCCTTTTCTAAGCCCTACCACGTAGGCCGGGGATCAGCTAATGGTCCACACATCGTCATCATCAACATCCTTGAAGGTGTTGTAGTTGACGTTTTTCAGCAAGACCATTTCCCCGTTGTCCGACTTGATCAGGACGTCGGCGACCGCCTTGGTGACGTTGTAATTCCCGGCGCTGGAGAGGTCGACCGTATCGCCCCAGCCGAGACTCGTAACGACATCCGAACCGTCGCCATCATTCCAGACGAATCTGTCGGCTCCGTAGGTGCCCACATCGATCTGGTCGTTGCCGGCCCCGCCCTGGATGGTGTCGTTGCCGGCCCCGCCCTGGATGGTGTCGTTGCCGGCCCCGCCCTGAATGGTGTCGTTGCCGTCGCCGCCGATGATGCGGTCATTTCCGCTGCCGCCGTCAATGGTGTCGCTACCAGCGCCGCCGTCGATGGTGTCGTTGCCGGCACCCCCGAAGATCCAGTCGTTACCCGCGTTACCGTACACCTGGTCGTTGCCGTCGCCGCCGTCGATAGTGTCGTTGCCAACGCCGACGTAGATCGTATCGTTCCCGCCGCCGCCGGAAATGCTGTCGTTGCCGTCGCCGGCACTGATGGTATCGTTGCCGTCGCCGCCCTGGATGGTGTCGTTGCCAACGCCGGCGAAGATCGTGTCGTCCCCGCTGCCGCCGTCGAGCATGTCATTGCCTAGGTTGCCGTAGACCGTGTCATTGCCGTCGGAGGCAAGGATGGTGTCTTTACCGGCCCCGCCGCTGATGGAATTGGCCCCTCTGTTACCCAGGATGACGTTGTCTCCTGAGTTACCGGCGAGGGTACGGGCACCATTAATCATGATGGCATCGTCATCACCTGCCTTCATGGTGTAACCTTTGGCTTCGCTGACGATCAACCGATCGGCACCGGAGTCATAAATCTTGACGCCAACCCCCCGGCTGGGGGGGTTGGTTGTAGTCGATCGGTCCAACCTCTTGGCGAAACTGGAAGAGGTCGTTTGGGTTGAGGTTGAACTGCTCAGGGTTGCCCTGAATTGCTGAAGGGACTGACGCGAAACCTGCCATCGTGAAGACTCCGTAACTGTTAGCGTGCTAAATCGAGGGCTCAGGTCGGTCCGTGCCGGCGCGTACTCCGGTACATAGCGGTGAGCCGCTTTCGCTGTGATGAAAATCCAGTGATACTCAGCCATCACAAAGGTGCAATGACGCCTTTGTCACTGGAGCATTTCTTCTTCGATCGTTTTTCTTGTGTTCCCTGACCAGGGTAAGGCCGCGGCGCTCGATACTATCGTTGAATTGTTATCGAGGCTTTACAATCCCATGGCGATTTGCTGAACTTTTTCATGCAATTTCGCACGAGATGTGACCTTGATCACAATATTTCCCGAATCTCACAAGCGGGTCAATCCCTCTTTTCGTTTGGGCTCTTTTACCGAGTGGCGAGCGATATGGCTGCTCAAACGTGTAATTTTTGTGTCCTACGCGACGACCTCGCGTGCCAACGCAGGTTCAAGAGAGGTTTATAAAACCTTGTTTATAAATATAAAACAGTCTATTCCTGAATCGGGCAGTCAACGTTCAACGCGGAATTTGCCGCGGATTATCGTGTCGGCTGGTTTACCCGCGGGGTGAGCGCCGGCCCTGCGTCAGCGCGCAGGATATTGTTTAACAAAACTTAACAGTTGATTGCGGGCCGCTGACCGCTGTTCCATGATCGAAAATTCGGTCGCAGGCGGGTCGCGTCGCTCTAGCCGCAAGACGCCCGCGGTCTCGGGTCGGCAATCGTATCCAGTTTGACTCCGTGCTCGTCGGCGCCGACATCCGGGTCGGCAGGGTTTGCCGACGAAGGCGAAGACCGGGTCGCGCCGGGGGAAGACCCGTGGGTTCAGGAGTCGTCGTCGAACGGTGTCTCTCTGTAAAAGTCGCGCATCGCTATCGCTTTGAAGACCCTTGGCGCCTTGGCGTGAGCCATTCCGGTCTGAGCCAAGCCGGTGCGGCGGATGCGCTCGCGTGGGCGCAAGTCGCCACCAGTGTCCTCAGCGCATCCTACGAACTCACTCCAGTGCACGACGCCCGGGCTCTGGTCGGCGCGCTGATCAAGGCCGCATGGTTGATCATCCGGTGCTTGCTGATCGGGCGGCGTAGTCCGGCTGAACGCCAGCAGATGTCCGATGAATGGCTCAGTGCTCAAGCGGCTGGCCTGGGTCAGGGTGTCAATGGCCGCCGGGATCGCACCCGCCGCCAGTTGGGCGACGGCGCGGGCGGCCAGGGTCTCGACCGCTCGCTCGACCGCGAGCAGGGTGGTCAAGTCCATCCCGCAGCGGCGGCAGGTCGCTCCGCCATCCCAGCGGGCACGGCAGTTGGGGCAGCGCTCCATCAGGTATCGCCTCTAGGATTCCAGGTAGTAGATCAGGTCGGCGAGTTGCGCCACGGCCTTGTCCAGGGCTTCGCCATGGTCGTTCGCCAGGGCGTCCTTGACCGCCTCGATCCCGTCCACCAGATCGTCCCGGTCTTCGGCGTTGGCCCCATCAAGCAGGCGCTCGGCCTTTTCCACCAGAGCGCGGGCGGCGACGATCTCACGCCGCTCGCCGACGGCCGCGTCGGCATCGCCAGCCGCGTCGGTGGCCGTTGCCGCGCCCTCGTCCGGCTCATAGCCGTCGATGAGCGCGGACAGGCGCTCGCGGGCGGCGGCCAATTCATCGCTGGCAAAACGGGTGGTGGCGTTGTCGATGGTGGTGCGCGCCTCGAGCCCGGTCCGCTTTTCGCGTGAGCTGACATGCAGGATGCCGTTCACGTCCAGTGAGAAGGTGGTGATAAGGATATTGCCGGCCGGCACATCGGAGAGTCCGTCGATGTTGAATGACCCGATCTCGGTATTATTGAGCGCGTCCGGGTCCTCACCTTGGTAGACACTGACGATAATTTTGCGCTGACCGTCATGAGAGGTTTCAAAGGCCTCGCTCTTGGTGACCGGGATGGGGGTGTTCTTGCGAATCAGCGGAATATAGGTGTAGGGGTACATCTCGCCATTCAGTTCGGAGATGGCGCTGGTGCCGAAGGTGTAGGGCGTCACATCGACCAGCACGCTCGCGACCTGCGCCCCGGCGATCACCGCGCCCTGAATGGCGGCACCGGTGGCGACGCACAGATCCGGGTCGACCTCGCTGCGCGGCTGCATCCGCAGTTCCTCTTCCAGACGGCGCTGCACCAGCGGGGTGCGGGTCGCGCCGCCCACCAGCAGGACTTCGTCCAGACCCACGACTGTGAGCCCGGCGCCCTTGACGGCGATGTGCACGGCTTCGAGGGTTTCGGCGATGTACGGGGCGATCATTTCCTCGTAGTCGTCGCGCGAGAGTTCCAGCGAGAGATGCACCGGCGCCCCGGCGTGCTCCAGCAGATACTCCTCCTGAATCAGGGCGAAGGGGGCATCGGAGAGGGTGATCTTGGCGGTCTCGGCGGCGCGCATCAGCCGGGCCATGGCGGTGCGGTTGCCGCTCGGGTCATGGCCCTGGGACTTGAGGTGCGCGACCAGGTGGTCGACGATGCGGGCGTCGAAGTCGTCGCCGCCCAACTGATTGTTGCCGTGGCTCGCCAGGACTTCGGTCACGTCCTTGGCGACACGCACCACCGAGCAGTCGAAGGTGCCGCCGCCCAGGTCATAGACCAGGATGGTCTTGCCTTGCGCGTGGTCCACTTCGTAAGCCAGTGCGGCGGCGGTCGGTTCGTTGATGATGCGCACCACCTCGAGCCCGGCCAACTCGCCGGCGTCGCGGGTTGCCTGACGCTGGGCGTCGGAGAAATAAGCCGGGACCGTGATCACCGCCTTGGTGACGGCCTGGCCCAGGTCTTTCTCGGCGGCCTGCTTGAGGCGCTTGAGGATCAGTGCCGAGATCTCCTGGGGGGTATAGGACTGGGCACCCATGGCGACCTTGGTGTCCTCGCCCATGCGCCGCTTGATCGAACGGACGGTGCGCTCCGGGTAGAGGACGTACTGGTTGCGGGCGGTTTGGCCGACCAGCAGCGCGCCGTCGTCCGCCAGTCCGACGACCGAGGGCAGCAGCTTGGCCCCGTCGACTTCGATGATGCGGGTCTGTCCGCCTTCAACTACCGCGACTTCCGAGTTGGTGGTGCCGAGGTCGATGCCGATGATGATGTCGTTCATGGTGTTCCCTGTCGGAGTATTAGGTGTATGGGTGTTGGATGGCGGGTCTGGGTGGTCAGGCGCGCCTTGGATCTGGTTTTTTGGCGATTCCCTGGAATAAAGATCCCGAAGGCGCACGCCTGCAAGATCCGTCGATGCCTGTAGGGGCGATTTAAATCGCCCCTACCTGTCGGTCGATCTTTTCCCGACCATCGCATGATCCGCTGTGGGTATAGTGCCGTGCCGGGGGTCGGCGATGTCGGCAGGTTCCGTCTATGGCGGACTGGTCAGCCGGTTGACGACGACCTCCGCCGGGCGCAGCAGGCGTTCGCCTTGACTGAAGCCGCGGCGGACCTCGGCGAGGACCAGTCCGTCGGCCTGTGTCGGGTCCGCGGCGGCCTCGGCGGCATACATGGTCAGGGGGTCGAAACGCAGGCCCATGACCCGCAGCGGCAGCGCGCCGCGGCGGGCCAGGGTGTCGTCGAGCCGCTGGAGGTTCATGGCGAGTCCTTCGGCCATGCCGATGACAAAGGTGTGCGCCTTGCCGCGTCGGGATAGCCAGCCGGGGTAGTAGCGGCGCGCCTGGTCGTAGCCGGCTTGTAGTCGGTCGCGCAGGTCCAGCAGTTCGAGCAGCAGGTCGCGCTCGGCGGCCTGTCGGGCGCGCCGCTCGGCTTCGACCCGTTGCGCCTCGCCCGCTTCGAGCCGTGTCTGGGCCTGGCGCACCAGGTCGAAGGCCTCGCGGAATTGGTCCAGGGCGCTTTTGACCTGGCGCGATTCGAGTTTGACCTCGTTCTTGAGCGCGGCAACCTCCGCCAGCAAGGTGAAGAGGTCGGGGGCCGGTTCGGTGTCCGTGTTCTGGTCGGCCGAGGCCGCGACCCCGTCCAGATAGTCGGCAAAGCGGGTGAGCAGTTGCTCGCGGATGGCCGGGTCCAGGGCCGGTTCCGGGGTTGGGTCCATCAGGCGCCCCCGCGCAGAAGTGCGTTGAACTGTTCGCGGTCCGGTCGGCGCGGTGCACCGACAGGTTCGGCCTGGTCGAGGATGTCGGCCAGCATGGGCGGCGTCTGGTCGAACAGGGCCTGGGCCAGGCGCGCGCGGCGGGTGCGCAGCGCCTCGTAGGCGGCGCGCAGCGACTCGAAACGGCGCGCGTCGCGCTCCGGTGGGCAGGCTTTGACCGCCGCCAGATAGGCGGCGTGCACCGCGTCGTCATCGGCGTCCGGTGTGATGCCAAGGGTAAGATAAGGGTCGCTCATCGCGGACTCGCTAGAAGAGGTCGAATTGTTCGGGGTCGTCGTCGTCGTCCGGCGTCTTTGGGGCGTCCGACTGACCGGTGGGTTTGCCCGGCTTGCGGCCCGGCCGCGACGGCTTGGGGGCTGGGCCGGGCGCCGGCAAGAAGCCTGGCGGGAACCCGCCCATCAGATCGGGCAGGTGATCGCCCAGCATGGTGATCAGGACACTGATCACGGCCTCGTGTCCGAGCCGGCGTTCGATGTCCTTGAATGTGGCTCGCTCCTTGGCGCTGAGGCCGGCCGCCTGCAGCACGCCGTCCACCCCGACGACCTCGATGAAGACGCGCAGGGCGTCGTTCAGGTCGCCCCCCAGCGGGTTGAAGCCCATTTCATCCTCGTCCTCATCCTCGTCGTCGTCGAACGGGAAGAAGGGGCCGCGGCCGAAGTGCCCGAACGGCGAAAACTCGGCCAGGCACTCGCCGATCCGGTGGGCGGTCCGCTGGTCACCGCTCTCCTGAGCGCGTTCCCCGGCTTCCGCGAGCCGGTCGATTTCGCGGGTGGCGGGATGGCCGCGACGCCCGGCCCGGCCGGCTTCGAAGCGATGCAGCTCAAAGACCGGCACACCTGGCCAACGCTTGAGCGCGGCCTCGGCGAAGGCGAGTCGCGCTTGCTCCAGCTCGGCTCGGCGCAGCGTTTCGCAGGCGCTCTCGGACTCCGCTTGGCTGAGCGGGAAGCGGGCAGCGGCACTCAACGGCTTTTCAAGCAACCGACGCAGCTCGGGCGCGAGCCCCGCGCCCGCTTCCTCATCCAAGTGGGTGCGCAGCCGACCCAGTACAGCGGTCAGATCGGCCTGATCCGCCACCGCGGCTTTGCCCAAACCCGCGGTCTTGAGCAGCCCGGCGGCCGGGCGTCCGATGGCGGTGCCCTCCAGTGCGAGCGCCAAAGCGGCGGCCATACCGCCGCCCATGGTCTGGACCTGAGTGCGCAGGACGGCCGCCCCCTGTGCCGGGTCGGCCTGGAGGTCGAGCAGCCCGTTCAGCAGGGCGCGGCGCTCGCGCAGCCGCCCGCTCCGATCCCAGGCGGGTTCCCACTCGGCCGCCTGCTCGAGTTCTTTGCGTGCCAGGTCAAGGCGACGGGCCTTGAGCTGTTTGCGGGCATGAGCCAGGTGCGACTTGACCAGGCGCTCACGGGCGCCGGTGTTGATCGGGTCCAGGGCCAGGATTTCACGGGCATAACGCGCCGCTTTCTTGTGCGCGTCCGCGGCCAGTGCGGCATCCATGGCCGCGGTCAGCAGGCCGACATCCGCGGGGAAGCGCGCGAGGCCAAGGTCGAGCAGGCGGCGGGCGGACTTCAGGTCGGGGCCGCGCAGATAGAAACGCACCAGACGCTCGTAGCTGTCGCGGTCATCCGGGTCGAAGTGGAGGCTCGATTCGACCGCTTCCGCCAGGGACGCCGTCGGCACAAAGGGATCATCGTCGGGCACGAGATGCGAGAGCAGATCCCGGTGACTGTCGACCCGGCGCAGGACCAGGGCGACGCGCAGGGCGTCATCGGTACCCGGCTCCGGGATGCGGTTCTTGATCAGATGCTGCGCGTAGGCGTCCCAGGCGTCGAGATCGTTCCCCGAGCGCTCGTTTTGCTCGGCACGCCAGGCGGCAATCAGCAGGCGCTCCTCCGCGGACAGTTGCGGCCCGCCGCTGTCTTTGATCCAGCCGGCGCTCTTGGGAAAACCGGCGACCAGCAGGCGCAGCCCCTGACGGCGCGCCCAGGTTTCCCCCAGCAGGGTCCGGTGACGATGCAGCAGACGCAGCAGGGTCTTGGGTTCGAGGTTCCCGGCCCGCCGCGCTTCGTCCCAGATCGCCTGGCGCTGCTCGCTCCAGCCGGCCAGGGTCATGGCGAAGCGGCGGGTTGTCTCCCCGGCATCCGCCAGCCGCTCGGTCAAGGTCTGCGGCGGACCCAGCGCGAACTCGCAGGCGCGCCGCAACGGGGCGAACCCGGACGCATCGTCAACGCGGGCGAGCAGTTCGAGCGCTTCGTGCGACGCCGCGGGGGGCCGCTGCAGCGCTTTGAGAATCTGAGCCAGATCGCGGTAGGGGGAGCGGAAGGGGATGGCGGCGAGTGCGGCGCGCAGGGCTTCGTCATCGCCCGCGCAGTAGGCGTCCAGGGCCTGAGTCGCGGCCACCCCCTGAACCAGGATCGGATCATCGGCAGCCAGACCCGCGGCCACCTCGGCTTTGCCCGCCAGATAATGGGCGGCCAACTGTGAGCGCAGCGCGGTTAAGGCCGCGGGGTCCAGCCGATCGCCGGCGAGGACGCCGAGGGCCACCGCCTGACTGATCCGGCCAAGACGCAGCAGCAGCGTAAGATAGTCCAGTTCGGCAGGGAGTTCCGGTGCGATCTGCGTCCGGTTCTCCCAGACGGTCAGGGCCTCCTTGGTCATTCCCTTGGCCGTCAGTTCCCGCGCCCGCCCGGCGTAGGCGCCGGCCAGTGTCTGCCGCCATTCCGGGCGGTTCTCGATCTTGAGCAGATCCTTGCAGGTACTGATGGCCTCGCGATAGCGGCCCGCGGCGATCTGGCCTTGGGCCGCGGTCAGCAAGTCATCGGGCGTCAGCGCCTTGGGCGCCGCTACGACCTTGTGTGGCTTCTTCATGGGATATATCGGGGCCGGACCTTGCCCAGCGAGTGTGGTGGCGATGGAAGTTCAGGGTGTCGTTAGTCGATCGAGCACGGGCAGCGGCGTTTCAGGGCGCGACGATCTGCGCCGTTTCCGACGGACGCAGAAATTCGTTGGGACGGCGCTCGAAGATCGCGTCCAGATAGTATACAGCGCCTTCCCGCTCCACCCGTACGGCCTGAACGCCCAAGCTATAGATGCGGGCCTCACGCAGGGCGCCGTTGACCCGCACCTTGACCGCCTGACCCGGCTGAAAACTCCGCAAAACGTTGATCGGGACCAAGGCGCGGGCGAGCATCCGGTCGTCCGGGGCGAACAGGATCAGGGGCTCCTGCTGCAGTGTCTTGTAGATCACGGCCCCGTTCCAGGCATTGCGCGCCACGACGATGCCGTCGAAGGGGGCGCGCAGCTCGGTATGTTCCAGCGCGACGGCGGCGGCGGCCTCGGTGGCGGCGGCGGCTTGCTCCTGCGCGTTGGCCGCCGCCTGGGCAAGCTCCGCGTCCTTGAGTTCTTCGCTGGCGATCAGGCCCCGGTCGAACAGCTCCTTGGCGCGGGCGAGCGCCCGGGCGGCGTCCTCGACCTCCACCAGCGACCGGGCGACGCGGGCGCGCGCCTCCAGCACCCGGGCCTGGGCCTCGCGCTGGTCCATACGCAGGAGCAGGGCGCCCTTGCCGACGTGCTGTCCGGCGCTGACCGCGACCTCCTGCACCAAGCCGTTCTCCAGGACGCGCATCTGCACCTCATGGACCCACTCCAGCCAGCCTTTCAACTCAATGGCCGCCTGGGTCTGGGCGACGCCGGATAGCAGGAGGGCGCCGAGGATCAGCCGGGCCAGCCGTCGGCGTTCACAGCAGTTCCAAACTTGGGTGGCCGCCGCCAAAAAGCGTGTCGGCAACGTGGCCGATGGTGGATGCGCTGCGCTTATCCACCCTACGAAACCGGCTCCGTTGTAGGGTGGATAAGGCGCGCCGCTCGGTGGCAGGGACTCG